>CAZJYS010000242.1:0-2517 GCA_964550075.1 uncultured Methylomonas sp. | reverse complement strand
TTGCCGGCTATGAAAATGACTGAACCGTATTCACCGACGCCGCGCGCAAACGCCAAGGCAAAACCTGTGATGGTGGCAGGTAAAATGTTGGGCAAAATCACTTTTAAAAAGGTTTGCAGCCGATTGGCACCCAAACTGGCGGCCGCTTCTTCCATCGCCGCATCAAACTCCTGCAATACCGGTTCGACAGTGCGCACCACAAACGGCAGACCGATAAATATCAACGCCACGACAATGCCTAACGGTTTGTAGGCAATCTGGACACCTAAACCATCCATAATCCATTGACCAATCCAGCCTTTGGGCTGATAAATTGTTGCCAATACAATGCCAGCCACAGCAGTAGGCAAAGCAAACGGTAAATCAATCAGGGCATCGAACAATTTTTTGCCTGGGAACGGATAACGAACCAGAGTCCAGGCCACCACAAAACCAAATACGGTGGCAATCAGTGCCGCAATCAATGCAGCACCAAAGCTGACTCGAAAGGAAGCGATGACCCGCTTATTGCTCAGAATGGCCCCAAAATCATCCCAACTGAGTTGCAGCGTTTTTAACAGCATCGCACTCAGTGGTATCAAGACGATTAAGGTCAGATACAGCAGTGTGAATCCAATGGCCGGGCGAAATCCCGGCATGATGTGACTTTGTGGCATGACTGATTCAACCTTTTGTAATCTTAAGGGGTGTAAATCTGATCGAAAGTCCCACCATCATCAAAGTGTTCTTTTTGGGCTTTAGCCCAGCCGCCAAATTGATCGTTAACGGTAAAAAGCTCCAAGGCTGGAAAGCGTTTCAAATCTTCCGGATCCGCATGCTGTGGTTGGGCGGGACGATAGAAATGTTTGGCCACCAGCTTCTGACCGATCGGGGTATACAGGTATTGCAGATAGGCTTCCGCTAAATCCTGAGTGCCGTTTTTCTTGACGATTTTGTCAACGACAGCCACAGGTGTTTCGGCTTTGATACTGACGGGCGGCACTACAATTTCATACTCGCCCGAACCATACTCCTGCAAGGCCAGAAAAGCTTCGTTTTCCCAGGTGATCAGCACATCGCCAATGCCGCGCTGAATAAAGGTGGTTGTCGAGCCACGTGCTCCGGAGTCCAACACCGGCACATTCTTGAACAGTTTCTTGACAAAGTCCTTGGCGGCATCCTTGCTGCCGTAACTTTTTTCAGCAAATGCCCAGGCTGCCAGATAGTTATAGCGGGCACCGCCGGAAGTTTTTGGATTTGGGGTAATCACTGAAACGCCTTCTTTTGCCAGGTCATCCCAATTCTTGATGGCTTTAGGATTACCTTTGCGAACCAGAAATACTATGGTCGAGGTGTAGGGCAAGCTGTTATTGGGGAGTCGTGTTTGCCAGTCTTTAGGCAATAAACCAGCCCGTTCAGAAATTTGGTCAATGTCGTAAGACAAGGCCAGGGTCAAGACATCGGCTTCCAAACCATCGATAACCGCTCGGGTCTGTTTACCTGCACCGCCATGCGACTGCTGGATTTTGACCTCTTCACCGGTTTTGTCCTTCCAATATTGAATAAAGGATTGGTTGAAATCCTGATACAACTCACGGGTGGGATCGTAAGACACATTGAGCAAGGTTCTATCAGCGAAAGCCGTACCACTTGCTAAAAACACGAGGCTTAACAATGCAGGTTTTAGTAATTTAATTTTCATGATTGCTTCTCTGGTGAGGTAGTGAATCGAGTTAAAAAATCAAGTTTTTGGCATGATAATCAAGCTTCGTAAACTGTTAAAACGATATTATTAGATTTATTTTTCTAAAAATAAGATAAACATAACCGCATTTATTCCCTGAAATCCGCCTCCAGGCGGCCTTGATGTGGCTTTAAAACCTGGCTGTTACAAAATGCCTAACTTTAAAAACAGACATGATTCTTTTGGAATAAAAACCTCATGAGGCTTAGGCACCATGTCATAAAAATGAAAACCCTGGAAGCAAATCGCTAATTGGTTGCAGACGTCTTAAGCCTAAATTTTTCATGCTTGTCGATCTGCACGACCCGGCCTTCATGCACCACGATTTCTATGGAACCAAACCGGATTCCTTTGAGTATCGAAACTATGTGTTGAGCAATTTCCTTGTTTTGGCAGGTATTCATATATTCGACATCGATTTGATTATTCATGGTGCTCCTAAATTGAATCAATACGATTGAGGTGTAATCGTTTTTTAAGATACTAACGGATAGCTCTTGGTATATGAAACGATAAAAATAGAATTATTTATCGAAATATCGCATATACAAATCTAGCTAATCTTTTGCGTTCAGTTTGCTTTTGATGTTGTGTTGATCTATCAAGATTGGCTGCTGACAGATCAGCAGAAAGATGAAAGCTATGGTTTTTATTCTTAAAAACAATACCTTATAAACCTGGCAAACATATTACCCCATGAGCAACATGTTTCTTCAAGACATATTTGCCTTGTCCATTTTCGGGCAAATGCAACGCAACTCAGTAAAGGTTAATAAGCTGATTAAACTTAAAAA
>CAZJYS010000241.1:0-2521 GCA_964550075.1 uncultured Methylomonas sp. | reverse complement strand
CGGCCATAACCTGTCGTTCGAGGTCACTATCCAATTTTAACAATTTAAGGCATCTTGTACCCAATTGAGCGTCCGGTTTTCGGCGAGCAATTTGACAGAACAATTAGTGACGAAGATGGGCTAAGACTTTGATAGGAACTCCTTCGTTGCGGTGCTTATCAAAAACCCTGTAAACATTCCCAATTGAACCAGAACCTAAAAGCTCCAAAATTTCATAACGCTCGTAGCCCAATTCACTGCCAGGATTAAGGACGATGCCTGCGTAGTTTCAGATATTGATATTAGGTTCTGTGTAGATGTAAAACATTAAAAGCTAGAATATCTACCGTGAGAGCGACAGTTTCAAAGAAAATATTTTTGGACAAAGAAATATTGACCTAAAAATCATTGAGCATTGGTTTTCTGGCATTTCAATGCCGACAGCTTAAAAGCGTTCATAAAGTCAGGTAACGTATTTATACGTGAGCCTTTTAGCACTTCCTTAACAATTTTTTCCCACGTTTCTCTGGGTATAGATTTATCGAGGTCCAGAGAAATACACTCACATTGTTCAGCGCTGGGACCTTCGCCTCTGTTGCCCGTGGAGCTTCGAAGCTTGCATCCATCAGCTATCGATTTTTTAATCTTCGCAATATCCCATTCCGATACATTATTGGAATCAACCAAATTATCTGCATTCGCAGTACACGAGCCTTCTTCGATAGCCCAACCCTTTTCAGCCAATTCCGGTACAACACAGCCGCCTAAGTTTTCTCCAAAAGTTATTATCGCCGCGCGGGTCAATTGGGAGGGTTCGGTAAGCTTAGAAGCGCAGCTATCAATCGATTTTTTCACCTCAACCTGACAAGTACTTCCGGTAAACTTGAAACAGTTTTTAACGAGTGGACTTTCGCAGAATTCTTCCGGAAAATTGCTAACTATATTGCTCAAAGCTTCTTTTGGATATTGAATTTCCTGAGAAAAACACGGGGTTCCGAAAAGACAGAAAATACCAATCAACAGAAAAAATCTTATTTTCATAGTCATAAAAGATATTATAGTTTTATAGTTAATTGATTATTTAATTGACGCGTCGAAAATAAAGAAAAAGTCCGAAAAGTGTAGGGTGTTCTGGCGATAGCAAAAAGCCACGTGATTTCTAAGTCTTGGCGGATTGCCTATACCCGAGCCCATTGCCTTACTGCCTTTTTAGAACGTAATGTCATTTTCTGATTTGGAACCTAGTGATACTGCGACAGTTCTCGTATGGGATATTAACTCTAGATCGATTGTGATCAAATGCACGGCGCACCGCAACATCAAATGGACCACCAGAATGACTCGATGCTAGGACGTGAACGTTTTGAGGCTTATCGTCGCTCGGAGAGATGTCAAATTCGATCACAACCCAACCCTCAATCTCTCCGGCGCGCATGACACCCGGAAATTCGGGACGGAAATCTATCTTTATAGGGGGTTAAAAGCTATCTGTAACAAGACGTTTCTAGTGTTGTCACCCCAGGTAATTTCATGAATATCAAATTCATTTGCATACTGGTTGTCATCGTCAACTAACTTTATGCCCATCTTATTCAGTTTGAAATGAACTTTCTCAATTCTCACCAAGTGTTCAGGGAATTTCAGACGTTCAATCACAGCGCTTAAATAAACATCCGGGTTAGCCAAACTTGTAACATGGGCCAGATAAGTGTTTTTCCCGGTTCTATGAGACTCAGTCGTGATACGCAAAGCCATTTCATGCTTTATGTCCATTGCAACGCGTTCAAATATATAGCTTTTAAGCGCCACGTTGAGTTCTGCTCTTTTAGCACAAGTTGCATGCAATGTATGCGAAGCAAAATTGACAGACTGCTGAGGTAGTTCCCTTACCAGTATATTGCCCTGCAAACCAACCCCTAAAGTCAATTTTTCATGCTTGAATGCGGTCAGAATTGCATACATGGTTTGTGTCTTAACCTGTTTCTGTGAAAACAAATAGTCGACATTACTGAGTCTGGATTTAAATAATCGATCAATGTCAGTATTTTTTGCAAACAGGGAGTTAATAAGAGGATTAGTTTTAAATGATTCATGACTTAAATTGACAGGAGGTGGAATTTCATCGGCAACTTGCAATACATGATCATATAACCTTTTGACATGCCCCCTTAGTTTTCGAGAGTATCCATTTACAGCCCGTATCTTACTGTTAGTTGCATCCACGAAACTTTCTAAAATTAAGATGGTGTCCTTCATCAATCACTAAGGTTAGTCTTATAATAAACAGTTAAATCCATGACTAGGCCCGGCTGATCTTTATCAATTATCGTCGAAACAATTTGGCAGGCGTTAATATTTTTCCAACAGATTTAAAAGTAAACAGCAAAATTTTGAGTGCTATTTATTTTTGGGAAGTGCTTGTTCATACTCGTATTACATGACTAGATTTTGGCGTGTCTGAATAAAGCCATAAGTAAACTTAAACTTATACCGATTAAATTACAGTTTTATGAAATACGATAAAAATCATTATTGTGGAGTA
>CAZJYS010000240.1:0-2522 GCA_964550075.1 uncultured Methylomonas sp. | reverse complement strand
ATGAGTTTTCAAGGCGGTTCTTGGGATCGGAAGAAAGGTGAATTATCCGCAGGTTGGAACAACGGCACCCTGGGTGCATTTGTAGCGTATACCGGTTTTGATGAAGAAGGCTGGCGAGACAATTCGCCTTCTCAAGTTCAACAAGGGTTTGCCCGTGTGGATTGGCGAGGGGATGATTTTTCTATGCGCTTCAGTTCCTTGTTCGTTGGTAACCAGTTACTGGGCAATGGCCTGATCCCGATGGATCAGTTTGAAGATAATCCGGAAGCGGTTTTTACTTCGCCTGACAGTACCGAAAACAAACTACAACAGTTTAATTTGGGCGGAGAATGGTTTATCAACGATCATCTCAGTCTGACGGGACAAATTTATCGTAGGGATAGCCGACGTTCGGCTCTTGCCGGCGATATCTACGAAGATTTTGACGATATGGATGAAGGTAGGGGGGCAACAAAACTGGAATCCACCCCCGAACAGCCGGTGATTAACGGAAAGCCGGTGCCGGTCTGTCAATATCAGGATGTGAACCGGGATAACATTCCGGATTATTATCTGGTTAAAGATTTGAATGGCGATGGCTATCTGGATGACGACGAATACGACGTGATAGACCGTAGCACCATCAATGCGCCACTCACTCAGAAGCTGGCCGAGGACAATGTTGAATTGCTGCCACCTTTAAATCCGGGCTGTGCAAGATTGCGGTACAACAATCCGGGAGGTGCAAACGCTCCGGTTCGTCCACGAAACGGCAAACGCTGGCATCCTAATTCCATCGCTTCACAAGGTTGGATAGAAGGCACTCCGATCGGGGTGATGAGTAAAACAGACATCGATCAACTGACTGATGGTGCTTCACTGCAACTGAATTGGAACAGCACTGAACATAAATTCATGCTGGGTGGCTCGGTCGATATTGCCAACAGCGATTTTGAAACTGCTCAACGCCTGGGTTTAATTGACGCTAACCATCGTGTTTATCTTGATCCGGCCAACATCGATCCAATCTATTTGGCGGCGAAAGAAGATATTCGAAATAACTCGTTTACCGGCCAATCCAGCACCTTCAGCGGTTATTTCAGCGAAACCTATTCGCCCTGGGATAATTTACATCTGAGTTTCGCCGGACGCTTCAATCAATCTCGGGTCAAAAATCAGGTCAGAGCGCGAACGCGGGTTGGGTTTGAGGCGCTGCACCAAATTCTGGACATTCACAAAGTCAGACCCAACGTCATACTGTGCAAAGGTACCGATTCTGCTTCCTGTCCGAATCAGGCTAACTATAATATCAGTGAATTCGATCAGGAGGTCAGACAGCCACAGGATCCGAGTATGGGTTTGGGGAAATACAGTGAAACCCCCACTTCTGATAACTTTGATTACACTTCCTTTAATCCTTCACTGGGTTTCAGTTATTTACCCTTCAAACATAAAGACAGCTTATTCAAGGATTTGAACGTGTTTTCGAATTGGAGCCAAGGCACTCGCACCCCCTCCAGCGTGGAATTGGGCTGTGCGTATGATGGCACGTTAGTGCCCGAAAATCCGAGTGATCCCGATTCGCCGTTGACACCCAAAAGCTTGGCCACCATCGGTGGCGCCTGTACGTTACCAACTGCTTTATCCGGCGACCCTTATTTGCCTCAAATTTTTGCTACCAGTTATGAGTTTGGCTTGCGTGGAAAATTCATGGAGGACTTGAAATTCATCAAGGATTTGGAATGGAATGCCACCATTTACCGAACCGATTTGCAGGACGATATTTATTTGGTTGGCATTACTGCAGATCGCAGCTTCTTCGATACGATAGGCGATACCCGGCGGCAAGGCTTTGAACTGGGTTTTTCCGGCAAGGTTGGCATTGTCGATTTTAGCTTGAATTATGGTTATACCGATGCCACTTTCCAATCCAACTTGGTGATGGTCAGTCCGCACAACAGCAGCGCTGCCAATATTTCGCCGGATGATTTTGATACCTTGGTGCAAATCGAATATGACAGCAAAGGCAGGCCATTGAATGCGCTGGATAATATGATCGAAATCGAGCCGGGCGACAGAATGCCGGGTATCCCATTGCATAACATCAATGCATCCTTGAATTTTCACCTCACCGAACAGTGGCAATTTGGGATAAACATGATTGCTCATACCTCGGTGTTTGTCAGGGGCAATGAAAACAACGAACATCAGGCAGGCAGCTATGATTATTACTATGGCTCGGCTTCCGGCATTGGTCAGGACCGGCCATTGTTGCGCGGGCAGCCTTTTACGGACCCGGGTACTGTATCGGGCTATGCTATTTTCAATTTGAAGACCCGCTACGAAATTGGCAAAGGCTTTGCCGTGTTTGGTATGGTCAATAATTTATTTGATAAGCAATACGCTACAGCCGGTAGGTTAGGCATCAACCCTTTTTCAGAATCCGATCGAGGGGCTGTTGGGGCTAGTGGCTGGAATTATAATTCCCGGGACTGGCAAAACAGCACCTTTATTGGTCCTGGTGCGCCTAGAGCTGTTTGGGT
>CAZJYS010000239.1:1214-2542 GCA_964550075.1 uncultured Methylomonas sp. | reverse complement strand
ACATCCCTGAATCCATCGCTATTTTGAATTTTGGTCAGTTCCTGGGTGATTAGTTCTTTGGTTTTAAGGCGCAAGGCTTCGCGTTGTTCCATGGTTTGTAAATCGGCTACATGCATACCGCTCAACATCATGATCATTTCATGACGCAACCTGGGCATATGTTTTTTGACTCTTTCCACGTGCTCTGCACCTTCAACCAGCAATTGCACGTTAACCAACAAATATTTTTTCGGTTCAGCCAGGTTAACGGTAAATTTGGGTGTCATTTCCAGATATTCGATTACCGGCCCAGCTTCCTCGGATTTGGCTTCCGAATTGGCGTAACTGATCAGTGGCGTCAGCAATAGCGCAACCAAGAAAATAACTTTTCGCATAGCGTTTCCTCATATAATGTGAGTATCAAAATCCTTTGCAGTATATTCCATTTCCATCCTTTATCGCCATGAGAGCTTACCCTATCGGCCCGGTCATGATAGACCTGAAAGGCCACGATCTTTCCCCGCTGGACAAAGAAAAAATCAATCACCCCAATACTGGAGCGCTAATTCTTTTTGCCAGAAACTACGACAATCCCGAACAAATTCAGGCTTTGATCAAGGCGATTCGCGCTGCTCGCCAAGGCGACATTTTGATTGCGGTTGATCAGGAAGGCGGACGCGTACAGCGCTTTCAAAACGGTTTCACCCGCTTGCCTGCTGCGGCCCGTTATTCAGAGAATCCTGATCTGGCTGAATCCGCTGGCTGGTTGATGGCTGCGGAGGTTTTGGCAGTGGATGCGGATTTCAGCTTTGCACCAGTATTGGATGTAGATTGCGGCATCAGCAGTATTATTGGTGACCGGGCTTTCGCCACCGATGCCGATCAAGCCACAGAACTGGCAGCAGCTTTTCGCAGAGGCATGCGTTCTGCAGGCATGGCTGCAACCGGCAAACACTTTCCGGGACACGGCGCTGTGGCTGCAGATTCTCATTTGGCTTTACCGGTCGACTCCAGATCACTCGAAGCCATAAGGGCCAAGGATTTGCTGCCATTTAAACATTTGATTAAACAAGGCCTGGAAGCCATCATGCCTGCGCATGTTTTATATCCTGAAGTCGACAGTTTGCCAGCCGGTTTTTCCCGCATCTGGTTGCAACACATTTTGCGCGGCGAATTGGGCTTTGACGGCGCGATTTTCAGTGATGACTTGAGTATGGAAGGCGCTGCTGGGGTCGGTGATTTCCTGGATAGAGCCCAACTGGCTCAACAGGCGGGTTGCGACATGCTACTGGTTTGCAACAATCCTGATGCCGCCGAATTGGTGTTGGATAAATTGCCCATCACGCAAA
>CAZJYS010000239.1:0-1114 GCA_964550075.1 uncultured Methylomonas sp. | reverse complement strand
ATTGCCACCGGTCAATTATTACCAAAACTGGATTTTCCGTTAACCCTGGACAGTGTTTGCGCCAGTCGTTATCGAAATAACACCTCAGGCAGTGAAATACATTGGCTCTATAAGCCTACGACCTCGTTGATCGATCGTAATATTTTAATTGTCGACGATATTCTGGATGAAGGACATACCTTGAAAGCCATCGTTGACTGGTGCCAACAACAAGGTGCAAATCAAGTCTACACCGCAGTATTAATGAATAAGGATTTGGGCACAAGCAAGCCAATCCAGGCAAATTTTGTGGGTCTGCAAGTCGCCAATCATTATTTATTTGGTTACGGTATGGACTATAAAGGTTATTTGAGAAATGCCGCTGGCATTTACGCATGTAAGGAAGTTTTATGACATTAGCAATCATCGGCGGCACCGGTTTAACCCAGATCAGTGAACTGGTCATTACCGGCAAACAGACTATCGAAACCCCTTTTGGCTTACCTTCTGCAGAGTTTGTATTCGGCGAAATACAGGGGAAACAACTGGTATTTTTAGCGCGTCACGGCAATCCGCATCGCATCCCGCCGCACAAAATCAACTATCGCGCCAATATCTGGGGTTTGAAACATTTGGGGGTAACTGAAATTATTGCCGTCGCAGCCGTTGGTGGAATTGGATCAGAAATGGCCCCTGGGCATATAGCCATCCCCGATCAAATCATCGACTACAGCTATGGACGGGAACACAGTTTTTTTGCCGATGACCTTGAGCACGTCACGCATATTGACTTTACCGAGCCCTATTCTGAAACACTGCGTAACCGTATCATCGCAGCAGCGAAAGATGTCAATATTGAAATCACATCCTCAGGTACTTATGGCTGTACTCAGGGACCACGACTTGAAACAATTGCCGAAATCAAACGCATGGCGCAAGACGGTTGCGACTTGGTAGGAATGACCGGGATGCCGGAAGCGGCTTTAGCCCGAGAACTGGATCTGGCTTACGCCAATATTTCCGTCATAGCCAATTGGGGAGCGGGACTTGGCGATGGTGAAATCACCATGGCTGAAATTGAAAAAAATTTGGAAGTTGGTATGAGCAAGACCATCAATTTACTCAGAGCAGTAAC
>CAZJYS010000238.1:0-2564 GCA_964550075.1 uncultured Methylomonas sp. | reverse complement strand
CCGGGCATGTTGGCGACGTTTGGCGGACAGATCGATCCGGGTGAAACCGCTGAGCAAGGCCTCATCCGTGAGTTACATGAAGAACTGGGAGCCCAAGTCTACAGGGATGATCTTTTGGCTTTAGGCGCAATCACTAAGACGGGCTTGGACAAGGCCCTTATCCATGCTTATTGCTGGCAAGATAATAAAGACTCCATCACTGGATGCTATGAAGGAAGCCCCGCTTTCTTCAACTCGGCGATTGAAATTTTAAAGCAGCCTAACCTGACTGCTGATGCACATTGGATTGTCATCGAGTGTGTTAAAAGGCAGCTGATTCCTTGATGATGCCAATCTAAGTTACTGTATGACATGCAAAACCAAATTCACGACCTCATTCTAAAGGCCACCGGCGCACAAAAAGCCTTTCAAATAGAAACCATTCAACCGCTGTGGAGTGGCTATGGCGAGATTGTCCGTTATGGTTTAACCGGGGGAGAAAGAAAGAGTGTCATCGTCAAGCATGTGAAATTGACAGGGCAAGAGGGTCGCCGACGCGGCGAGCAAAATACGACGTCACATCGGCGCAAACTGCGCTCATATCAAGTTGAAACGGCTTGGTATGCTGTTTGGAGCAAACGCTGTGATGTTAACTGCAGAGTAGCCGTTTGTTTTGCGACCGCAGCGTTGGGCGACGATGTAGTGATCATCCTGGAAGACCTCAATGCTGCAGGTTTTAGTAAACGATATTCTCGGATTGGTTTGGAGGCCATGTCCACATGCCTGCATTGGCTGGCCAATTTCCATGCGACCTTTATCGGCGAACAACCGGACGGATTGTGGCCAGTCGGCACCTATTGGCATCTGGATACGCGACCCGATGAATTAGAGGCACTGCAAGACATCCAGTTGAAAAATGCTGCGGGGGCTATCGACCAGAAACTGCGTGACTGCTGTTATCAAACCATTGTTCACGGCGATGCCAAACTGGACAACTTTTGCTTTTCCGCCGATGGAGCCAGTGTTGCGGCTGTGGATTTTCAATACGTCGGCGGAGGATGCGGCGTTAAGGACGTGGCTTATTTCATCGATAGTTGTTTGAATAATGAAGATTGCCAACGATATGAAACTAAGCTGTTGGACATTTATTTTCAAGCCTTGAAACAAGCTCTGAAAACCCAGCAAAAGCCTATTGATGCTAAAGCCGTCGAGCATGAGTGGCGTTCATTGTATCCAGTGGCCTGGACGGATTTTCATCGTTTTCTGAAAGGCTGGAGTCCTGGCTACTGGTCCAGCAACAGTTACAGCGAACGCCTGTCCAGGCAGGTAATTGCACAACTACAACCATGACTAGAAACTACAATGCGTTTAACTTCTAACGACTTGTACCTGCTTAGCCAGTGCGCCATTTCCGCAGCGACACAAGCCGGTCATCTGATTGCTCGCTACGCGCAAACGCGTGTGGTCGTTAATACCAAAAACGGTGGCGCCAGTTTAGCCGCTCAGGTCGTCACGGAAGTGGATCATCTGAGTCAGGACATCATTCTGAAAACGTTACATCCCAGCTGTCTTATCTATGATTTGGCGCTATTGTCGGAAGAAAGCCCCGATGACCGTCAGCGTCTGCAAAAAGATCATTTTTGGTGTATTGATCCCTTGGATGGCACGTTGCCATTCATCGAGTCGGTTCCTGGTTACTCGGTATCGATTGCCCTGCTATCTCGCGAAGGCCAGTCAATACTTGGCGTAGTGTACGACCCTGTGACGCAAACCCTTTATCACGCCATTCAAGGCCAAGGGACTTGGCAAAACACTGAAATATTCACTGCTACGACCCAGACACCATCGCTTAGCCAGACGCTGACCCTCATCACTGACAAAAGCATTACCCAAGAGGCCTTGTATTCAGCTACGCTTGCCGAGTTGGAGAATCTGGCAAGCGATTTGGGCTACGGCGGCTTTAAGTTACAACTTCAAGGTGGCGCGGCAATGAATGCTTGCCATGTTTTGAACGATCCTGCGAGTTGCTACTTCAAGTTTCCCAAGCCACATTTGGGTGGGGGTAGTATTTGGGATTATGCGGCAACGGCTTGTTTATTCGCCGAGGCCGGTTTACCTGTTAGCGATATTCACGGTCAGTCATTGGTGTTAAATCCAGAAGGCTCAACCTTTATGAACCATTGCGGCGTTTTGTATGCCAGCAACCCAACAATTGCCGATGGAATGATTGGGCTTTACCAGAAACTGAACATCGGTTGACGCTTGCAACACACGGTTTTCTTTTCTTAACATCAGTGATGTCAGTAACAACGATTAGCACGAATACGCCTCTGTTTGTTATCCAGACAAACTTTTCATGCTGGATACCTCAAGCCTCTGGTCTCTGAAATAGGGACACAGGTTTTCGCAATTAGCACTGCGATAATGATTCTCAGTGAACAATTTCAGCACTGATCGCTATCGGCAAAAACAAAGAATCCAATGCTAAGCTGAATGGCAGATCGACCAATGGATAGCCCGGTGGGGTAGTATTAAATTTACGGATGGTTACAGCGTCGTGTTCTAACGCTGCCCAATCTAATCGG
>CAZJYS010000237.1:0-2582 GCA_964550075.1 uncultured Methylomonas sp. | reverse complement strand
TCAAACCGCTTGCTTGATGCGGATCAGCGCATTTTCCAGATTTTTCATGCTGGTGGCGATGGAAATACGGATATGACCGGGGCAGCCGAAAGCCGAACCGGGTACCAACGCTACACCGGCTTTTTCAATCAAATATTCGGCAAATTGCAAATCATCGTCAATGCCGTCGAGTCTTTGCAGCAATTTTTCCACGTTAGGGAAGACGTAAAAAGTCCCGTCGGTAGGTAGACAGTCGATACCCTCTATCGTATTCAATTCGGCCACTACATAATCATGGCGTTTTTTGAATTCCACCATCATGGTGTCGATACAACTTTGATCGCCGTTGATAGCCGTTTCGGCGGCTACTTGAGAAATCGAGGTGGGATTGGATGTGCTCTGTGATTGAATGATGCACATGGCTTCAATCAAATCCGCAGGCCCTGCACAATAACCAATACGCCAGCCGGTCATGGAATAGGCTTTGGATACGCCGTTCAAGACGATGGTGCGAGGATAAAAATCCGGGCGGGCATTCAGGATGTTGACGAATTCGCCTTTGTTCCACAGGATGTGTTCGTACATGTCATCGGTGGCGATCAAAACGTCAGGATAATCCTGCAGCACTTCACCCAAGGCTTTCAGTTCATCCAGGCTATAAGCCGCACCGGTTGGATTGGATGGACTGTTGATGACGAATAAACGGGTTTTGTCGGTAATCGCAGCGCGAAGTTGCGCAGGGGTGATTTTAAAGTTTTGCGATTGACCGGCTTCCACAATGACGGGCACACCATCCGCCAGCAATACCATATCAGGATACGACACCCAATAAGGTGCGGGAATGATGACTTCATCACCTGGATTTAATAGGGCTTGAGCCAAGTTGTAAAAGCTTTGTTTGCCACCGCTGGAAACCAGAATCTGTTTAAGTTCATAATCCAGACCGTTATCGCGCTTGAATTTTTCTGCAATAGCTTTTTTCAAACTGGGAATACCGTCAACCGCCGTATATTTGGTAAATCCGTTATCGAGTGCTTTAACCGCAGCGGCTTTGATATGATCCGGGGTGTCAAAGTCGGGTTCGCCGGCTCCCAGGCCGATGATGTCCTTACCGGCGGCCCGCATGGCTGCAGCTCGGGCAGTGATGGCCAAAGTAGGCGAAGGCTTGACCGCTTTGACGCGATTAGACAATGTAATGCTCATAGTTCCTCGGGTGATTAGCTCAAAATTTTGCCGGTATTATACGATAGAAGCCTGAAAACACCTTCCATACAATGACCTTTTTAATTCAAGACGCCATGAAAAATCGCACCCGTTCCATTTATCGCAATTTGATGTTTCGCCTCTTGGCCGCGGCGCTCTTCCTGTCATTTGTATTGGGTTACGCCACTTATTTAAACGAACTTAGCCAGATGCAGACTGGAATTGCGAATAGAAGCCAATTAGGCCTGGAATTGATCAAATTGGAAACTCAACGCTTGTTGGAGGCAAAAGTCGGTAGTCCGGAAGCCCCCCCGGTGCAACAGGCATTGGAGTTCTTGGCGGCCAACTTGCCGCACGCTGCAAAGGGGCAATTTGCGGTTTTACTGATTCAGGATGCACAACGACGTGAATTGGCAAGATTTTTAGCGCCTGATATCAAACAGTCTCCGGTCTTGGCAGAGAAGCTTTTGCAACAGGGTTTGCGTTATCCGGTCAAAGATTTTGAGTTCGGCGATGCGTTCAAACTGACCGATACCCCGGATATTCCGGTTGCCGCTGTTGTGTCGGATACCCAAGGTAAAGCCATTGCTTATGTAAATGGCGTGTATGTGTTGTCGGACGAAGCGGTAGCCGACATGCACCAGAAAACCCTGCGCGCGGTATTACTTACGATTGCCTTGATCCTGATCACGATCGCCCTGGTTTATCCGTTTATCAAGGGACTGGTCAGTCGATTGAGTCGTCTGACCTTGCAAATACTGGACGCCAATATAGACACCCTCAAAACCCTGGGTAGTGCGATTGCCAAACGCGATAGCGATACCGACGCACATAATTATCGCGTCACTGTTTATGCCGTGCGGATGGCTGAGTCGTTGGGATTGGAGCATAAAACCATCCGCAAACTGATCAAAGGCGCATTTTTGCATGACGTGGGCAAAATCGGCATACGCGACAATATTTTGCATAAACCGGGGCGACTGGATGAGGTGGAGTTTTCGGTCATGCAGCAACATGTCATGCATGGACTGGATATCGTTCACAGAGCCATCTGGCTGGAGGATGCCGTCGAAGTGGTAGGCAATCATCACGAAAAATTTGACGGTTCGGGGTACCCGCAAGGCCTGAGCGGCGAAGCGATTCCCGTGTCTGCACGGATTTTTGCCATTGTGGATGTGTTTGATGCCTTAACTTCACAGCGTCCTTACAAACAACCCTTTTCGCTGGCAGATTCGTTGGCGATTTTGCATGAAGGCGCCGGTAGTCATTTCGATCCTGAATTGGTTAATCGATTCGAAGCCATGGCAGCGGATTTATACGCCTGTTTCGCTCATCAGGATGAAGCGGCTCATGCAGAGCTAGCTAAAATCACCCTGCAGTATTTTCAGGGTGATCTTGGG
>CAZJYS010000236.1:0-2592 GCA_964550075.1 uncultured Methylomonas sp. | reverse complement strand
CTGCTTTGTTTGGACAAAATAAATGCATGGCGAATCATCAATGGGCTTTCATGCGTAGCGCGACCCATTCGAAATCTGTTTTACGTCATTGCTGAATTGATGGTAGATTTACCTGTTTAAATCAAAGCATTTGTATTGATGTGTATTTAATTTGAAAATGGGTCAAAATCAGTAGTATTAAGGATGATATCTAACCGCTTTGAAAATATTGAGGAAAATCCCTATTTTTTTCAGGCGGGAATATGAACCGATTTAAGCTTTCCATCGAAATTTGCTTACCACCTTACTTAAAAACCTAGAAATACTTAATTTAACAAAACATTGATACAACACAATGAAAAAAATGACTAGCGCCGAATTGCGTGCCGCCTTTTTGGAATTTTTTCGTCAACACGGTCATGCTGTGCAACCATCAAGCTCACTGGTTCCAGGAAATGATCCTACTCTATTGTTTACCAATGCTGGGATGGTTCAGTTTAAGGATGTGTTTTTGGGGCGGGAAAAGCTGGATTTTACTCGTGCTGTGACCAGTCAGCGCTGTGTAAGGGCAGGTGGTAAGCATAATGACCTGGAAAACGTCGGTTATACAGCTCGCCACCATACTTTTTTCGAAATGTTGGGTAATTTCAGTTTTGGCGACTATTTCAAACGTGATGCCATCCATTTCGCCTGGGATTTTTTAACCAAGGAATTGGGCATTCCGCCGGAAAAGCTTTGGGTAACGGTTTTTGAAGAAGATTCTGAAGCCGAAGCGATTTGGTTAGAAGATGTCAAACATGATCCCAACCGTTTTTCGCGGATTGGGGCTAAAGACAATTTTTGGTCTATGGGCGATGTGGGTCCTTGTGGTCCTTGTACCGAAATATTCTACGATCACGGTGAACATGTGGCTGGCGGTCCTCCGGGTAGCCCTGAAGAAGATGGCGACCGCTATATTGAAGTGTGGAACCTGGTATTCATGCAGTATGACCGCGACAAAGAGGGCAATCTGACGCCACTACCTGCGCCATCGGTCGATACCGGCATGGGGCTGGAGCGCATCGCAGCCGTGTTGCAAGGCGTACATAGCAACTATGAAATCGACTTATTTCAAAACCTACTCAAAACCGCCGCACAATTGGCCGGCTCTCAAGATTTAAGCAACAGCTCTTTGCGGGTAGTGGCTGACCATATCCGATCTTGTGCGTTTTTGGTGACAGACGGTGTGTTGCCATCCAATGAAGGCCGCGGTTATGTACTGCGTCGTATCATACGCCGCGCAATTCGTCACGGTTACCGTTTGGGTATTCAGGAAACCTTCTTCTACAAGCTGGTTGCACCGTTGGTAACGGAAATGGGTGAGGCTTATCCCGAATTGGCTAAAGCCCAGGAACAGGTCGAGCGGGTGCTGAAAAAGGAAGAAGAACGTTTTGCGGAAACCCTGGATCAAGGCATGAAAATCCTGGAATCCTGTGTGGCTAAACTGGATGGACATGTCATCCCGGGTGATGTGGTCTTCCTGTTGTACGACACATACGGTTTCCCGGTCGATCTAACCGCCGATTTTGCCCGTGAGAATAATCTTAGTGTCGATCATGCCGGTTTTGAAGTGGAAATGGCGGCTCAGCGTGATCGAGCAAGGGCTGGCGGCAACTTTGCTGCGGCTTATGATCAAGACATCAAACATGATAGCAGTACCGAATTTACCGGTTACTTCGCGTTGGAAGGCTCGGTGCAAGTGTTGAGCTTGTTCCATAAAGGTCAGCCGGTCGATAGTCTGGAAGCTGGCGATGAAGGGGTAGTGATTCTGGATCAGACTCCGTTTTATGCCGAATCCGGCGGGCAGATGGGCGATTCCGGGCGAATTATTTCCGATAGTGCGGTATTTGAGGTTTACGACACCCAAAAACAAGGTGGGAAACTGTTCCTGCACAAAGGCAAAGTCGTTCAAGGCACATTAAGCAATGGTCAGGCAGTGGAAGTCAGCGTGGATGCTGAAATTCGCAAAGCCACCGAACGCAATCATTCTGCGACACATTTATTGCATGCAGCACTTCGCGCCACTTTGGGTGAACATGTGGCGCAAAAAGGTTCACAAGTGAATGCCGAACGTTTGCGTTTCGACTTTTCGCATTTCGAACCCATGACTGTCGAAGAAATCGCCACTATTGAGCGCATGGTGAACGAACAAATTCGTCTGAATAATCCGGTTGCAGCACAAATCATGGCCAAAGATGAAGCCGTTAAAGCTGGCGCCATGGCTTTATTCGGTGAAAAATACGGCGATGAGGTGCGAGTATTAACCATTGGTGATTTTTCCACCGAGTTGTGTGGTGGTACACATGTCGATAGGGCGGGTGATATTGGTCTGTTCAAAATCGTCAGTGAAACCGGTGTGGCAGCCGGTGTGCGCCGTTTGGAAGCTGTGACCGGTCAAGGCGCATTGGACTGGATTGCTCAACGTGAACAGGCTTTATTAGGCATAGCCGGATTGCTGAAAAGCGCACCCGACAAAGCAGTCGATAAAGTTCAGCAATTGTTGGATAAAAATCGCAGCCTGGAAAAAGAACTGGAAAAACTCAAATCCAAATTGGCCAGTTCTGCGGGCGACGA
>CAZJYS010000235.1:0-2596 GCA_964550075.1 uncultured Methylomonas sp. | reverse complement strand
CCTCGGCCGTTTGAGGGTGATCAAAATCAAAACAGTTGCAGTTTGCCATTGCCGCTCCATGCATGCCGTTGAAACACGCTGTGCAGCGCGTCCCAGTCAAAAACCAACTCACCGCCCGCCGCCTGGTGTTGTTCTTCCCAGTTCACCAACAAATCAAGACAAGCATGATCGATAAAATTTAGATCGCGTATGACGATGTGCACATGCGCGTTGGCAGGGAGTTTCTCCAAGGTATTAGCCAACAGTGGCAAGCGCATAAAACTTGCTGCACCTTTGAGATGAATAAAAGTCTGACCGTTTGGAGCTACCTTAATCTCGATATCAAGGTGAGAGAACGAATACAACAACTTCGCTAATGCCAACGCGATGCCTATGGCGATTCCTGTGAAGAGATCTACAACTACCACCGAACTCAGGGTTGCCAGGTAAATCAATGCTTCCCCTTTATCCTGGCGCCAGAGAATTTTGGCGAATTGAAATTTGGTAAGCTTTATTCCGGTGAACACGAGTATTGCAGCCAAAGCCGCAACCGGGATATGGTTTAAAACGCCTGGAATTAACAGGACGAACAGCAACAGCCAGACACCGTGCAGAAAACCGGATAACCGGGTTCTTCCCCCCGCGTTTACGTTGGCGGTGCTGCGAACGATAACGCCAGTAACCGGCAGAACACCAAGTATCCCACAGGCTACATTACCCAAACCTTCTGCGATTAGCTCACGGTTATACTGGGTTTTCGGTGTACGGCGCTGCATTGAATCTACCGCTGTCGCAGTCAGTAAAGATTCTGCACTGGCCACGAATGCTAGCGATAATCCACCCAGCCAAATTGAACGATCTGATAATTGTTCAAGCCAGGCCAATGTCGGCCAGCTAATCGCATCTGATAAGTGATCCGGAATGGGCACAAACTTGATTGGAAGCTTCAGCAGCAAAGTGCATGTTGTCGCGATGACGATACCAATCAGTGGTGCTGGTAATAACTTGAGTTTTTTTGGCGCAAAAGCCATCCATAGCAACAGTGTCGAAATCGTTAATAGCCCAATCAGGCCCGCAGCTTGTTGTTCTGGGTTCTGAAAAGCCTCAAATACTGCTCGCGGTATTGAAAGCAAATTGATAACCCCGGCAAACGCCTCGCCGGTTCCTGGCGGTGCATTGTCCAGCATGATGTGGCATTGAGAAGCAAAGATGGATATGCCAATACCGGCTAACATGCCTTGAATCAATGCTGGAGAAACGGCGCGAAACATTTGCCCCACCCCCAAAAATCCCGCCGATAGCTGAAGTAAGCCACCGATTACAATAATCAAACCCAAGGTCTGAAAACCATGTTCCTGAATAAACAAGGCCACCATCACAGCAAGACCAGCAGCCGGACCTCTAACCTGCAGGGGGCAACCTGATAAGGGACCAACTAAGACCCCTCCCACAATGGCAGTTAAAAGCCCAACCGAAGCCGCTTTGTCAATAGGAACACCTGATGCAATAGCAACACCCATAGATAGTGGCAATGCCACCAAAAAGACCACGAAAGAGGCTAGTAAATCTTCTTTCCAGGTTTTGCATAATTTGTCTGCTTTAACCAAAGTTGGATTGGATTTCACAAAATATCCCCTTGCATTTGATAGTCGACTGATTGTTTACCGGGCTTACAATCAAATAAACCTATGTTGCTTGTCGTTATCCATTAGACAGAAAGCACTTTTCTTTATTGTTAGTCGTTTCACTATTGATGTATGGTTGAGCAATCTCCATGCTTACTGCCCCTAAAAAAAATTCGGCAATAATGACAGGTGGGTCGTTATCGAAGTTATTAAAGAAAGTTTTTGCTTCCATATTGAGATCCTTTTAGATATAACAGAGCAGATAGTATTATCATGGCATTCAGATAGTATCACTATCTTTTTAGATTGCAAAGCTTTCTGTTTTTACACAAACACACCCAAGCCCCAGTCTTGGCAGCTTAAATTTTTGAGAAAATCACCTAATCAGTGCCTATGAACGTACATTTGCAAATTAAAATGAATGAAAAATTATTTCTCAGAGATCCGGAACAATCGGAACTGGGCAATAAAATCATTCAAGAGAGCATTCGCTTAATCCATCAAATTGGCTTTGAGGCCTTTACATTTAAAAAACTGGCCATTGACATCGGGTCGACTGAAGCAGGAATTTACCGGTATTTTGAAAACAAGCACCGTCTGCTGATTTATTTGACTGCCTGGTATTGGAGTTGGCTGGAATATCAGGTGACTTACCGTACCAACAATATTCAAGACCCCATGCTTAAACTCAAAATAGTCATTAAATTGCTGGCGACTACGGTAGAGAACGATACGAGTACCCGTCATGTGGATGAAAGCATCCTGCATCAGATCATCATTACCGAAGGCTCAAAAGCCTATCTAACCAAACGAGTATCCGAAGACAACAAGGACAGGCTTTTTAAGCCTTACAAAGACCTTTGCGCCAGGATCGGCAATATGATTTTGGAATGCAGCCCCAACTACCCCTACCCAAAATCATTAGCGTCCACCATTATTGAGATGGCGCATTTCCAGAATTTTTTTATGAATCATCTTCCTTCGCTAACTGA
>CAZJYS010000234.1:0-2619 GCA_964550075.1 uncultured Methylomonas sp. | reverse complement strand
TTTTCAGGGTTGAAAAATATCAATAAAAAGCCTAGCAGCGGCAACAGAACGCATGCCAATAAAAAAGCACTCATGCTTGTTTCCTCTCTAACTGTTGTACCGGTATGGTGCGGGTTTGCCCGACGATGATTTTTTCCGAACGACGACTAACCGACACTGGACGAACGCAGGCAGGTTCAACGATTTGCCAGCCACGCTGACTATACAAAGACTGCTCATGAGTGACAGGGTCGCAAGCCACTAAACGTATCCACTCGTTTTCCAGCCATTCCTTTAAGCCCCCTAACTTAGGAATCGCCAAATCGACAATATCGGTAGTTTGTTCGACCACCATCAATAAACGCGCGGGCTCATGCACTTCGATCATCTGCGACGGTAAACCCGTACGCAAATCCCCCTCCACACCGTTGGCAACACCGAGTAGACCAATCACATTGTGAGGCAGTTTGGTACCCGCGCCATACACAGAGTTATCGATACGCGAAAACAAATACTCAAGGTTAATGCCGCCACAAACAGGGATTACTGCAGACAAGACCTTAACCAATATCGAACCGTCAGGATCGCTGAAAGGATCATAAGATTGCAGGAAAGCCCGTCGATCCATAAATAAATGCCGGGTTAAAGTGCGTCTACCCACCACACAATACAAGTTATTGGAGTGGTTCAACTCCGGTCTGGGCTCAAATATTGACGAAGCTCGCGACACCACATGACGATGCGCCTCTTCGTTGCTGTGCGACTGCGGCCCTAATTCAAACCAGCGGCAACGTTCACGCGCATTACGTTGCAAGGCGTGATGCATGGTGTTTTGAAACGTGTGCAGCGCTTTGCGGGTGGTTGGGTTAAGCTCACGTTGATCGAAATAACTGATTTCGTCGCGACTGGTGTTGTGCAAGGCGGGTACAAAATGCGTGCCTTCTGGTATGTCGATACCCTGTTCGCGCAAAATGTCACGTACCGGGGGATGATTGGCCATCCAGGCAAACGCCCGTGCATTCGGTGCGCCAGGTTTACCGGAGCAAGCGCCACAGTCGTAAGCGGCGAAATGCGGATTATTGACGCTGCTGGAACCGTGAGCAACCAACACGATCAACGGGGCAAAGTTTTGGGTTAAACCAATATTGCGCAACAAGCCACCGACCCGATCAGCCATTTCCGATAAGGAAAAACCCAGCAGATAGCCATCTTCGTTAGGTTCCTCGCTCTCGCGCAATAAATGTAATTGGCCATGGGCCTCGATTTCACTCAAGCTTTGAATGCCTGGTAATTGCCCGCCGGGGCGTAACACGCTCCAGCCCAAACGCAACGAATAGGCTAATCCCAATGTCTGTGTGTACAGCCAACCCCGAAACATGGAATGAGCCCCAAAATGCAGGGTCGAAAGTGCTTCACTCTTGTATTTTTTCTCTTTTCGTGCCGAAGTGGTCGATTCCAGGATCAAGTGCTTGGGCTTGATCACGGCGGGGCATTGCGCAACCGGATAGACATCGTCCAGACCTTGATAGAGAAAATCAATGCCAAAGAATCCTGGTGCACCGAAGGTTTCGATGCCCGGATCAAGTTCTTCCAAATAGCGGCGTAAAGAACATTCCCTATCGTCGATACAGAACAAGGCCTGTACCTTGACGGGCTGCTCTAAAGTCGGTTTCGAAACAGCCTGTTGGCGCAGTGCCGCCAGCAATTCTGAGTGCAATGACCACTCCATGGCTTCGTGCCAGATGCGCATTTTGGGTCGAACCTGGGGCCTGACCGCATCACGTTCCAGTAATGGAATAGCGTGTAAATCGGGTAATTGCGCAATCGATAAAAAGTCGTGTCCACGCTTTTTATCGACAAACGCCAACTCGCAAGCCAATTCCACCGCCAACAATTCCTTCAGGGAAATCGCCCGTGGCGCCAGCAAGGTTTTAGGTTGAGTTTCGATGATACGAACCATGCCCGACCAACCCGGATGCGCCAGCAACACCTCGAGCAAATACTGTGCATACAGTCTGTCGTCGCCGACGATCTTGTCCAGACAGCTTAATATCACCTGCTCTGGACTATTATTCAGCATTTGAGACACCACGGATTGATGGAAGGGATAAAGCGGTAGCAAACTGTTTTGTGCCAAGCGCAATACGCAATCCCAAAAACGTTCGCCGGGTTTCGGCATAGCCCAACGACTGATGCCCTGGTCGAGGAAATTACTCAACAACCGAAAAATAACCGGATGCACCAAGGCGTTAAGATCCATTTCCAGTTTATTCAACCATGCGCTGCGTAAACCATGATTGGCCAGCGATTGCGGTGGGAAATGGCTATGTTGATCCGGTTCGAACAAGGACGCCCTTATCGCTTCTTCTTGATAAACACTCAAACCCGCTTGAGCAATCGCCCAATCCAAAGCTTTTTGATTAATACGGCCTTCTGCAAAGCGCTTTTGGTAATCCGCCAGCGGCAGATAACTGTTTGCGCCGTAGACTTGAGAAGCTACCGCAACACCTTCATGAAACGGATAATCCTGCACGGCATGCAAGGTGTTGTGATGAATAAAGTCTTTGATCGGCCCCTGGCTAGGTAGCCAATGGGCTATGTGGTCGATAGCCACATCCAAGTCAAACGTATTGTTTTGCA
>CAZJYS010000233.1:0-2631 GCA_964550075.1 uncultured Methylomonas sp. | reverse complement strand
CTTTGGCTCATTGAACCTGACTCGGCCAAGCGGATTTTCACTACATCGCCTTCTTGGGTGACGATTTCGATCTCGGCGGTTTGACTGATTTGCGCGGCCACGCCTTGTGTCTGCACCTGGGTGGTATTGACAGGGTTCAGGCTGGCTTCGAGCTTGGACAGCCCTTCCTGAATGGTGGCATACGCATCATCCAGGTTGGCGCTTTGCACATCGTTCAACAGCCCTAATTGATCCAAGGCATCCCGTGCCTGAGCAAAGCCATCTTCAACACCCTGTTTAACCTGGGATAAAAAATTAGCCTTATCAAAGTTAGGATCTGCCTTGAGTTGTTCCCCATATGACTTGGCAATATTGGCCAAGATTCTTTCGGCCAACTTATCGGAATCCAGTTCTTTGCCAATGTTTGCCGGTGCTGAGACAAATTGGGTATCGGTGGCTTTCTGGATGCTGTCAGTCAATTGGTTTTCGACTAATTTTTCCGGATTACCCAGTCGAGATCGCTGGCTGTTTTCAGTTTTGCCATGCTGGTGATGCCGATGTTCAGTTTCGCGAACCCGATCGGCATGTTCGGATTTTCTAGTGAATAACTGGAAAGGTGAGAGTGAATCTAGACCTAGAATATTCATGGCGAGTACCTCATGGAACAGTTTGAAACTGTTAGCGGCCTCTCATTTAGAATCTTTAGCTTTTCCTTGCTAAGTTAGAAATTTCCGTCAGCACGACGGTTGTCGTAATAGCAGGCTTGAAAAATTCGTGACTAACTGTTTGATTTATTTTTCCTCTCCCGACCCTCTCCCGGCGGGAGAGGGTTGGAGTGCTTCGCACTGAAAGTGACTAATCTGATCCCGGATCACGCTTTATCTTGATTAGACCGGCCCTGTAATTTATTGGGCCTTACCATACAACACATAGGCTCCAAAGCGCATTTGGTGGGCTCTGCCCAGTTTTTCCTTGGTAAAATCGATCGAGAATTGCTCGGTCAGCTTGCTGCCATCCCAACTATAGGCCTTGAAGAACTGCTCGTTATCCGCACCTTTTTTATCCCAGTTGGCCAATAGCGATGAGGTGTAATAAAGCCGTTTGCCATCCCAGCTGGATGACACCATATTGACTTGTGCGCCGATTTTTTGTTCAAACACTTGTTTGGGGTGGAAAGGATCGCTGATATCAAAGGCTCGGGTTTTGCCGTCCATGAACGTGTTGACCCACAAAGTTTTGTCGTCGCTGGAAATGGAAATATCCACCGGTAGCGGGATTTTGGCGGGTTCGCCGATATCGGCCACATCCTTGGCTTGCCATTCGCCTTTGTCGTCTTCGTGTATCAACCAAATTTTTGAGGTTAACGCGGTGCTGGTGAAACAATAGTTATGTGATTCACCCCAGGCGCAACGAATTTCCAACGGCGCGCCCGGCACATCAAAGACTTTTTTGGGTTGGCGGCTGTGTAAATCCCATTGCACCACGGTGTTGCCGAAACGTTTCATCGCTTCAGAGTCGCCGAGCATTTTGCCAAAGTCCATCATATAGTTAGACCAGCCGGTAAACGACGACGTCAGCATCAGGTTTTTGCGCGGCAATACCCGCACGTCGTAATTGTAGCCGTCAGCATATTTGCCGGATTTGATTGCTCCTTGCAGATTGCTGTCGGTTGGCAGCCAGTAGGTGGCGATATAGTCACCTGCATTGCTGTATTCGACAATTGCGGTGCGGCCGCCGTGATCTTTGTTATTGGATAAACCAGTGATGATCATTCGCCCTGGCAAGGCATACAGACTATGCGGGCCAACCACGCCGCCACTTTTGGCGACGAAATCTGTGATGGTTTTAGTCAGTTTAGGCTTGGCCGGATCGGTGGCGACGTCGAAGATAAAAATCTTGTTGGTATCCAGTCCACCCGCCCACAGAAATTTGCGGTCATCGGTAAAGTCGGAATGGTGAGCTTCGTTGCGGCCACCCACCGATAAACTGCCGATGACTTTGCCGTATTGCTTGGATTTTGGATTCACATCGACGGTGACCAGTTTGTCCTGTTCATCGCCAACGCCTTCTGAACCCAACGTCCAGATGTAAACAAAGTCTTCCTGGCCTTTGATTTTGGCCATGTAAGGCGAGGCGCAGGTTTCGTCTGCCTGAGCCGACAGACTGGCAAAGCTGATTAAAAATGCGGCGCTAAATGCGGTTAGTTTTGGTGTCATGAGTGCTCTCCCCCGAGAGTTTTATTATTTTGGTTTAACGTTTGATTTGTCCCCTAGGGTACGCATCGCGTACCTTATCAAGCCCTACGGTTGACAATTCCCAATGGTACGCGGTGCGTACCCTACTATGGCTTAATCACCCGTGGTCGGGTCAATGATGGTTTTGATTTCTTCGATGCGATTGGCCGGAAAGCCCCCCTGTTCGGCATGCTCGCGTATCGATTGTTCACTATCGGCTATGTAGATGCAATAGACCTTGTCAGCGGTAACATAGCTTTCCAGCCACTGAATGCGCGGCCCCATATCCCGCAGCACCCCGCAGGATTTTTGCGAAATGCCGTGCAAGTCTGCAGGGCTTAATTGGCCTGCACCGGGAATATCGCGTTCGATAATGTATTTGGGCATGATGATCTCCTGATAAATGACCGGTCGTCTA
>CAZJYS010000232.1:0-2670 GCA_964550075.1 uncultured Methylomonas sp. | reverse complement strand
TAAATCATGCCTCTGCTCCAGGGAACGAGGCTTGTAGCCCCGTTCCAACTCAACAGTTTAAGGTAGCGGTTTATAAGCCAGAATTTCAGCCAGACTTTCCACTAGTTTGCAATGAGGATGATTTCTGAGCCAGACTAACGCAATCACCCGGCTTGGACGTTGGGCGATGTTGATATAGTGAATATCCTTATCATCTGGCTGAACGGCGACTGATGGCATCAGTGTCACACCGACACCGTTTTTGACCATGAACCGCAACGTTTCCAGGCTGGATGCCCGAAAGTCATGTTCCACGAATCGGGAAGGATTGCACAATTTTAAAGCCTGATCTCGCAAACAGTGGCCCTCATCCAGCAATAGCAAATTCTCCTTAGCAACCATGTCTAAGTCCACCTCCACTAAATCGGCCAGAGGATGGTCTGCAGATACCGCCAGTGTGAAGGGGTCTTCGAATAAGATGCGAGACTCCAGGCCCGCATGATCAACGGGTAAGGCCAGCAAGGCCGCGTCCAGTTTTTTGTCGAGCAGCAAGGCAATTAGCGAATGCGTTTTTTCTTCGACCAACTGTAATTTGAGATCCGGATAATGCTGCTTGATGCGAAATACGTATTCCGGGAGCGCATAACTTGCGAGAGAAGGAAACGCCCCAAACGATAGTGTGTTTCGATGCCGCTCACTGGCATGGGCAGCGATTTGCCGAACGAAGCGAACGTCGTCAAGAATACGACGTGCAATCGGTAAGATTTCGCGACAGGTTTCGGTAATCTCCACCGCATTTTTTTCTCGCATGAACAAGTCCACACCCAAATAATCCTCAAGTTTCTTGATTTGAGTACTCAAGGTCGGTTGACTAATGGAACATTGAGCGGCCGCCTGGCTGAAGTTTCTTAATTCGGCTACCGCTACCAGATAGCTTAAATCGCGCAAATTCATCGATGCTTTCACCGCTGTGAATTGAAGAATCTCTATGATGACAGTCGGGCAAGAATAGTACCAGCTTGCCCGTAGCTAATTGATTTGAACTATGTAGTTATTGATGAAATCAATTTCATATTGCTGATGATATTCGGTTGAATATGTCTGCCGTTATGATCACCGCGTGTGATCCAAAACCCAAAGATGCATGCTGTAAATCCAAAAAATCAGCGGTATGCATTTTATCTCACCGATAACAAGAAACAGAGGTGCACCATGAAAACCAAACATATTTTCCAGACTTCCGCATTGGCGGTAGCCATATTGACAGTGTTGACTACGACACCGGTTCTGGCCGAGTCACAACCGACGAATAACAGCTATTGGTGGCCCGAGCAACTGGATCTTAAACCGCTACGTCAACATTCGAATGAATCCAATCCGTTGGGCAAAACCTTTAACTATGCCGAGAAATTCAAAACCCTGGACCTGAAATCGGTGAAAAAAGACATCGAGGGCGTTTTGCATACCTCCCAACCTTGGTGGCCTGCGGACTATGGCAACTACGGGCCGTTTTTCATCCGTATGGCTTGGCATAGTGCGGGTGTCTATCGCATATTTGACGGTCGAGGCGGGGCTTCTGGGGGGCAACAAAGATTTGAGCCGCTAAACAGCTGGCCGGACAACGTCAATCTTGACAAAGCCAGACGCTTGTTGTGGCCGGTCAAACAAAAGTACGGCGCCAAACTATCATGGGCTGATCTGATGGTACTTGCAGGCAATGTTGCATTGGAGGATATGGGGTTCAAGACATTGGGCTTTGCTGGTGGCCGCGCGGATGACTGGGAAGCCGAGATCGTCAATTGGGGTACGGAAAAGAAATTTCTCGCCGATGATCGCCATGATGCCAAAGGGGAACTGGCGAAACCACTGGCTGCCGTGCAGATGGGACTGATCTATGTCAATCCTGAAGGGCCGGGCGGCAACCCTGATCCATTGGCGGCTGCCAAACATATCCGCGATGCCTTTGGTCGCATGGCAATGAATGATGAAGAAACCGTGGCTTTGATTGCTGGCGGACATACCTTTGGTAAGGCCCACGGCGCCCATAAACCTGACGAGTGCGTCGGTAAGGAACCGGCCGCCGCAAACATCGAAGAACAAGGCCTGGGTTGGGCCAATAAATGCGGCAGCGGCCATGGCGCCGATACCGTTAGCAGTGGCCTGGAAGGCGCTTGGTCTACCAATCCAACTCGCTGGACCCACGATTACCTGACCTGGCTCTATACCTTTGATTGGCAACAAACCAAAAGCCCCGCCGGTGCGACGCAATGGATTCCCAAGGACGGCAAAGGCGATAACTTTGTGCAGGACGCACACGATCCCAACAAGCGTCACGCGCCTATTATGTTTACGACCGACATTGCCTTGAAGATGGATCCCGAGTATCAAAAAATCTCCAAGCGCTTTCTGGATAATCCCAAAGAATTCGAGATCGCGTTCGCTAAGGCGTGGTTTAAGCTGACCCATCGCGACATGGGGCCCAAGGCGCGCTACGTCGGTGCCGAAGTACCGGCCGAAGAATTTATTTGGCAAGATCCGATTCCTAAAGCAGATCATAAGTTGATTGACGCCAAAGACATCAGCAAGCTGAAATCAGCCATTTTGGCCTCGGATTTGACTATTCCGGAATTGGTCAGAACCGCCTGGGCTTCGGCGGCGACCTTCCGCGGCACGGACATGCGCGGCGGCGCC
>CAZJYS010000231.1:0-2703 GCA_964550075.1 uncultured Methylomonas sp. | reverse complement strand
GCAGTTTGATCCTCTGCAGTGATGCAAGCGGACAAATGGGCAATGTGCCCAGTCCCGCTGATGATCCGGCGGGTGTGTTGTTGCGCACCGTATCAGTACTGCAGGATCGGGTACGCGAGGCCGAATTCCAGAATATGCAAGGCCGACTGGATAGCGGTGCTTTGCAAGGCCTGATGTTCGTGCACAGCCAAAAGGACCTGGATTCCAAGCCGCTGGATTGGCTGAACTGTCATGATGCAGGTGCTGAGGTTGCCTGCGAGCAGTTAACCAGTTACGGGGTTGCAAAGGATTTGCAACGCCTGATCGCAAATCTGCGCACTGACCTGGATTCGTTTACCGAAGTGGAGGCTTATGCGCTGATGGCCAGCGGTTACCTGATGACCGAGCAGCAATTAAAAACTCTAAACAAGCAACACGTCAAAGACGGTAACCCCGGCACTTGGGGAGGCTATGATATCCACGCGCCGCAGCAACGAGACTGGACGTTTTTGAAATTGCGCGAGTTGTTGGCTGAAACGCCATCCACTCATTTTTCTGCAGCCAGAGCTGATTTGGCCTTGCAATTACAGGTGGGGGGCGGGTTGGCTTTGAAAGTATGGAAATTATTACCTGAGTTGAAAAAAATCGCGCTGCTAAGCGTTTTAACGTTGGCCGTTTTGCTGGCAGGTCTGATTGCTGTCAACTGGGATAATCCGTTATTGAATGTTTCGGTCGGCGGTGCAGTCATCGCCGTTTTAGGTTTGATCGGTGCCTTGTTTGTACCAGCCTGGGCCTGGCTTAACCCACACAAGGAAGCTAGTAGCGTTGTCATTAAGGTTGCCATCGGATTGGCTGGCTATTGTCTGGCAAAATTGCATTTGAATATTTTCGACCAAAAGTTTCTGGCTCGTGGTCGGTTGCAGAAGTTGCTGGATTTGGTCGGTAAATAACTAACAATCTGTCGGAAAAATGTTTACAAGTTGAGCCAACAGGAGTTTGACATGGCAATAAAAAAACAATGCTTTGTGGTGCAAGGATTTGGCAAGAAGACCGACTATACCAATGGTCGGGTGCTGGATTTGGATGCGTCGTATGAAGTGATTAAAGAAGCGGTTGAACTGTCAGGAATGGAATGTGTACGGGCTGATGAAATCGTCCACAGCGGTACTATCGATGTACCCATGTACGAAAGGTTGTTGAATGCCGATGTGGTGATTGCCGATTTGTCGACTTATAACGTCAATGCCGCGTTTGAGCTGGGTGTGCGTTATGCATTAAAACCCTACACGACGATAGTGCTGGCCGAAGAACAATTTAAAAACCCGTTTGATCTGGGGCATGTGGTGATACGCCGCTATAACCACTTGGGGGCTGATGGTCTGTCGTATAAGGAAGCCAAGCGCTTGATCGGAGAGCTTAAAAAAACCATCCAGGTCATTTTGAATCAACCGAAAACCGATAGTCCGGTTTATACCTTTTTGCCGCAATTACAGCCCCCCGAATGGGTTAGTACCACAAAAGTAAAGCGGATTAGTGATGACGCCAAGTTGGAAATGGCAGCAGCCGATGCTGTTTCAAATCCGGCTGCCGAGATTCTCGGAGTGGAAGCTCCCAGTGCTAAAGAAATGATGGATGCGGCGATACAGAAAATTCAGGATGGCGATTTTGATGCAGGCCGGGTGTTGCTGGAAGAGGTGAGAAAGTTGCGACCGGAAGATTCTTTTGTCTTGCAACAGTTGGCGCTGGCAACTTATAAAAGTAAGCAACCTGATGCCTTGGCGGCCTTAAACGCGGCTAAACAAATTTTACAGCCTTTAGCCCCGGAAACCTCCAATAATCCGGAAACTTTGGGGTTGTGGGGGGCAATACATAAGCGTCTTTGGGAAGTATGTGGCGATCCCAAATGCTTATCTGAAAGTATCGGTGCTTATCAGCGGGGATTCTATCTGAAGCAAGATCACTACAACGGCATCAATTTGGCGTATCTTTTGAATTTGCGTGCTTTGCAAAGCCTGCAACAAGGACTATCCGATGAAGCCCTGGCTGATAGTGTGCTAGCCAAGCGGGTTAGGCAGGACGTAATCGAATACACCCAGCCATTACTGAGTACCCAGTTGGAAACCAACACTCGTTATTGGTTGATTGCCACCTTGCAAGAAGCTTACGTTGGCTTGGGTGATAGTCAGGCCGCCCAGGATTGGCAAGCCAAAGCCAAGGCTTTGGCTGTGCCGAACTGGATGCATGAAACCCGGGAAAGTCAGGTAACAAAACTGCAGGATTTATTGGCGCAATACGCTAGCTTGCAAGGGCAATAGCGTTGAGATACAAATGATACGTATGATACCAATCGTGATTCTGAACATTAAAAATTGCTCAAAAGGGTCTTAAGGTAAACGGAGTCGGATCAGTGATGACTTCGCCAGGTTTTCGATTAGCAATTTCCACAAACTGTTGAGCCCAGCGATCCATGATGGTTTTAGCTGGCCCATACCAAGTCAGTCGAGTCAGATCAAGGGGGCCAACATCTTGCATGTCTCGGTCTGCAAATGTAGCCACGACTTCCCCAGTTTGTTTATCACGTAATCGCGCTTCGAAAGCTGCTCGGCGCTGATTTATGGCTCCAGCTGCTGAACCGGTGCCGATAGGGCCTGCCCAGCTTAAAGCATGTAAAACTGAAGCCGAAGGGTCAATTTCGATTAGAGCCAGTTCCAGTTGTAATGCAGG
>CAZJYS010000230.1:0-2703 GCA_964550075.1 uncultured Methylomonas sp. | reverse complement strand
TTCGAGGATATGCAGAGTTCAAGAATATGCGGAGTGGCGAAATAAGGAGCCGAAAAGAAAGGCTGTTCGGCTCCAATCACTCAGCATATTTATAGGCCACGCAGAGATGCGATCAGCTTATCCGGGGCTTTGAACTGTCCTCGCTTAAGTGTTGGCGGTAGGACGGCGTTCATTGCTTCAAGCTTCTCCGTTGGATCGGCACGCAGCTAGGCTTCTGTCGTTTGGATGTCCGTGTGGCCAAGCCAGAGCGAAACCTTGCGGATATCCCCGGTGGCTTGCAACACCACCATGGCTGCTGTGTGGCGCAAAACATGGGGCGAGATTCGTTTTTTCTGCAAGGATGGACAATGTTCGGCAGCCACATGGGCATGCTTTCGGAGTATATATTCAAAGCCCGAACGAGTCATCGGTTGACCGTCAGCATTGACGAAGAGCTCAGGGGTGGAAAGTTCGCCACGCACGGCCAGCCATGCTCGCAGATCTGCGGTAGTCTGTTTCCAGAGCGGTAATAGACGTTCTCGGCGACCTTTGCCTTGAATCCGCACACTCGGCCATGGTTGCCACTCAAGCGCTTGCAGCGGCAGGCCGACCAGTTCCGATACGCGTAACCCGGCAGAGAAGCACAGATGGAGCATGGCGCGGTCGCGGATACCGTCACGACGTTGAATATCCGGCACGTTGAGCAGCGATTGCATTTCCTCCATCGACAAATAGTTGATCAACCGAATGTCGGTTCGTTTCGCCGGAATAGCAAGAATGCGGCGGCTTTGCTCAAGTAGCGAAGGTACACGATACTCGACAAACCGCATAAAGGATTTGATTGCCACCAACCGGGCATTACGTGTTCGCGGGTTATTGTGCCGCTCGGTTTCCAGGTGTTGCAAGAAGTCCATGACTAAAGGAGCATCAATCTGTTCTAGGTAGAGTGCCGAAGGCGTAACCCGCAGCCGCGCACTGGCAAACTGAAACAGCAGTCGAAACGCGTCTGCGTAACTGTCGCAGGTATGCTCGCTGGCACCGCGTTGTAGTGGCAGTCGTTCACGCAGGAAGGTGGTGATATGGGGAGCTATCGGTGTCATGGCGTATTCTCCTTGACCCATTTCTCGCAGGTCTGGGCGATGTTGCCCATTAGCTGCGGCGCACGCTCCAAATACCAAAACGTGCTGCTTGGATGGGCATGGCCGAGGTAAGTCATCAAGGCCAACGCGTGACGACCGACGTGGTCCCGATCATCGGGACACGTCACTAAGGCATTGGTAGCAAAGGAGTGTCGAAAGTCGATCAGCCGTGGACGAGGCAATCCCGGTTGACGAGGGAGGCCGGCTGCAGCCAGGAGTTGATGGAATGTTGGATAGACATCGTGGCGGCTCAGCGAATGACGCCGGCGCGAAATGAACAGATGGTCATCGATCCCCGCGAGTTGGCCGCGCTTGGCCAGGTAGCGATCCAAGGCGGCACGGGTGGTGGGATGCAGCGGCACCAAGCGGCTCTTGTGGAACTTCGTATTGCGGATTACCAACCCGTCCGAGGTCACATCCTGGAAACGCAAGTTGAGCGCTTCGGATATTCGTAATCCGGTCGCTGCCAGCAAACCGATCAAAGTGCAGTACATCAACGGCCGCAGGGAATCTGCTGGGCCAAGCTTCTCTGCCTGGAGCATCAGCGCATGGACATCCTCATCGTTAAACAGATAGGGTGCCGGTCGACGCCGCCGGGCGCAAAAGACGCCCTGTGGCGGAACCTCGTGGCGGCTATCGGTGGCACGACTAAAGTGTGCAAAGCGAATAACGGCTTTCAGGCGCTGAGCGCGTTGCGCCTCCGAGCATGCCTGTCCCGCCCATGCAATGGCAGTCTGTGCCACTACATGGGTATCGCCTTGGACATCGGCAAACCGGGCAAAGCTGTTGAGGTAAAGCTCGTTGTCCTCAAGCTTGAAGCCGCCCGCACGACGTACGGCGAGATAGGTGGCGATGTCATCTTTTAACATGACACACCTCCCGGCCACGGCTTAGCGACCTGTTGCAACAAATCCACGTCTATCTTCGCGTAATGGGCGGTCGTGTCCATACAGCGGTGTCGCAGCACCTCGCCGATCACCTGTAGAGAGGCACCTTGGCGCAATAGCGCAGTCGCTGCCGAATGGCGTAGCACATGGGCGCCGAATGACGGTGCTTCGACACCGGCACGCCGCATGGCCTTCGCGGCGGCGGATTTGACGACACTCCGAGTGATCGGCACCCAGGGAGCGATAGCGGTAATGAAAATATGATTGCTGTCAACCGGGGGACGCGCCGTTTCCAGATATTGGAGTAATGCATCGCCGACTTCTTGTGGCAAGGGTAACTTTGCTTCGCGTCGACTTTTGCCGGTGACTCTGAACGTAGCCTGTGACCAGTCAATAGTGTCGAACTGCAAATCGGCGACTTCACTCGCACGCAAGCCTAATCGGGCCAGCAGCAAAATGATGGCTTTGTCACGGATGCCGATAGCCCCCGAGTTATCGCAGGCATCAATAATGCGTTCGACATCTCCTGGCGGCAAATAACGCGGAAGCGTCGACAGCCGCCACTCGGCAAGCTTAGGGATCGAAGCATCCAAACCAATAGGACAGCGCCCGGTCGCAATCAGAAAGCGGAGAAACGCACGCGTGGCCTTTACCCGGGTTTTTGCTGTTGCAAGACTACTGCGCTCTGCATACGTCAG
>CAZJYS010000229.1:0-2734 GCA_964550075.1 uncultured Methylomonas sp. | reverse complement strand
GTAGCCCGGTATTTGCTCATTGACATCCTCCCCTCCCTGAAGGAAGGGGATTCCTCCGGCGCTCAAGCGAAAATCGCCTGAGTCGCTTCGGTGGGTTCTTGGCCCGACGCCCCAACAGCAGGCGAAGTCTCTGCACAAGCTAACCGGGCGTGTCCCGCCCTTAACACATTGATGGCACCGACCACATCGGCGTTTTCCTCGAAACCGCATTCCACGCACAAAAACTGTGCTTGCGTCTTGCGGTTATCCGCCGACACATGCCCACAACACGGACACGTCCGACTGGTGTTCCTGGGTGGTACAGCAATGAGTTGTCCGCCATTCCATTCCAGCTTGTAGTCCAACTGGCGGCGAAACTCATACCAGCCTTGATCGAGGATGGCTTTATTGAGGCCTGATTTGGCCTTGACGTTTTTGCCCGGTGTTTCGGTCGTGCCTGATGCCGACTTGGATAGATTCCGCACCTGCAAATCCTCGATACACACCATCGCGTGGTTTTGGCTGATGGTCGTCGTGGCTTTGTGCAAGTAATCGCGTCGGGCATTGCCGATACGGGCATGGATTTTCTGGATGTTGGCCTTGGCCTTTTTCCAGTTGTTGCTGAACTTCTGTTTGCGGCTCATGGCTCGTTGAGCCTTGACCAACGCCTGTTCCTGGCGTTTGAAGCTGTTAAGCGGGGCAAAGTAGCTGCCGTCGCTCAGTGTGGCAAAACGGGCGATGCCCATGTCGATGCCAATGATGCTGGTTGATGAATGAACCAGTGTCTCGACTTTGCGTTCAGTTTGAATGCTCACGTACCACTTACCGTTTTTGCCCGATACGGTGGCATTTTTTACATCGCCCGGCACATCCCGGCTGTTGCGATAGCGTAACCAGCCGAGTTTGGGCAGGAATATCCGACTATTGGCCTGATCGAGCTTGATCTGCTTTTGGTCTGGATAGCGAAAGCTGTCCGACTGGCCTTTTTTCTTGAAACGCGGAAAATCTGCCCGTTTGGCAAAGAAGTTTTGGTAGGCTCGCTCCAGGTCTTTGAGTGCGTGTTGCAATGGGTGACAGGGGGCTTCTTTCAGCCAAGGCGTCTCTCCGTCGTTTCGCCATGCGGTCAAATGCTTTGCCATTACCACATAGCCTATAAACTTTTCACCGGCTACATGATTTTCGATCTGCAACGCCAATGCCTTGTTGAACACAAAACGGCAAGCGCCGGCATAACGCCGCATATCCCGTTGCTGATCTCCGGTTGGCTTAAGTTCGAATTTAAAGGCTTGTTGGCGTTTCATGAATCCATCATTTCACAGCTTTCTCAAGATGCAATAGGCCGCTATCGCGGTCGCGCTATCCTTCCTCGACCTGAAGGAACGAGGTTTGTCGCGCATTTTGATCAAGCTCTGAATCTAAGCGAATTGTTTCTTCTAATGCTTGCCGTTGAGCTTCGCTCAAAGAGTTCAAAAAACAATACTTCTCCTTCCTTGCAAATTCCTTGCTTATAGTGGCAATAAAATCCTCTTTCTTATCTGATTTCCACTTCTCATATTCCTTTTCCCTAGCCTGGTTCTTGATTTCCTGACTTGTGATAGCACTTGAAGGATTGTTTGGAAATACTGGAAGACAGCCATGGTTCGCGCTCAACCCTTGTCACCAGCCAGTTACCGATCGAGCAATGGCATGACAGCATTGGCGATTCCACCCTAGCCGATGCCATTATGGATCGCTTGGTGCATAACGCTTACAAGATCAATTTAAAGGGAGAATCGTTACGAAAAAAGCAGGCCAATTTGACGACTGTTAAAGAGATCGAGTAAAAAGAAAAACCCGCGTCGCTATCGCTCCGACCAACCCCTCATGGGGGTGGCAGCTTTCACTGGAATACGCAACTTCTAGTGATAATGATTTTTTCGGCATCTCATCTCAAATCTTTTCAGACATTAAACGAGTGATAGATCTAGTCCTAAGCCGCATGAAATCTGAAAACGTTCGAACCCCCGATTTGAGGTTTTTGAGTTTTAGGGAGCTTGGAATCGATTTTTCAACTCGAAATACTCCCTTAAAGCTTTGTTTGCTACCCTTTTGAAGCTTCTAAAGCCCACATTAAAGAAGTGATATATCGGCATTTATTGTTAAAGAGAAATAAAAAACAACAACAGGATGAATCTGTTGTTGTTTGTTTCTTGGTTTGGATTATTTTTCTTGCCTTGCCTTGCCTTGCTTGATGATGAAATGCATGCATAAGGCCTATTAATTTCGTCTCAGTGTATTTGTTTTTAGTTGTTAGCTATCTAAGTACCTGAGCAAATAATGAAATGCTTACAGTTCAATTTTTTTTGAGTTTTAGCGGCAGTTATGATTTAGTAATTGCGATGATAGTTATACAATTACTATATAACAACTAAATAACTATAAAATAATAATTATTCCAATAATAAATAATGTCAGCATGCTTATCATCACCAATGAAATCACTAGGATGATGATTAGCCTGTTCTTCATTAGGAAGAACTTCCCCATCCATTGCTCTTTTTCTTGGTTAGCGTTTTCGTACTTTTCACACCACTCCTTCTTTTCCTTCTCAGCATCAAGACTCATGATGGCGTACTTCTGAGTTTGGTTATCCTTTTGTTCAATTAGCTTAACTTTTTGCTTCAATTCATCCTTGAATAGTTTTGCCTTGTCCTCGAACGAACTGAGAAATAGTCAAATCTGGTGTATGGCCGATTTGAATCAGGCGGCGATCTGC
>CAZJYS010000228.1:0-2752 GCA_964550075.1 uncultured Methylomonas sp. | reverse complement strand
CCAGACAGAATTGGATCAGTCCGGAAGAGTATTTGGCGGGAGAACTGATCAGCGATATGAAACATGAATATATCGATGGCGAAGTGTATGCCATGACGGGAACCAGTATTAATCATGGCCGGATTATTTCGGTGATGATGCGCTTATTGGGTAATCATTTAGCAAACACTCCCTGCGATGTATTTGCCGCAGACATCAAAGTCAAAGCCCAAAACAACTTTTTTTATCCTGATCTGATCGTCGATTGTCAGAAGTTAAACGGCGAAGTTTATGTCACCGAAGCGCCGCTGATCATCGTCGAAGTGTTATCCAAATCCACCCGCAAACTGGATCAAACTTTGAAACGTCTGGCTTACCAAAGTCTGTCCAGTTTGCAGGAATATGTGTTGATCGAGCAGGATTTTGTCGACATAGAAATCTGCCGTCGCAACAATCATTGGCAATCTGAACATTTTTATCTGGGCGATCAGGTCTATTTTTCTGCGATAGACTTATCTTTGCCTGTCGAACAAATCTATGCCAGAGTCGATAATGAAGATATGCATGCTTTTACGCTGGTCCAGTCGCAACAAAACCCTTCGCTCTAGTCTGAGTCAAAAACATCTCGAACGCCTCCCATGATTGAAAAACTGAATTTTGACCCGCCTGCTTTTGTGTCAGATTATCATCGGTCACATGTGCTGGTATTTGCCAGTGGCAAGAGTGGCGTGGGTAAAACCAGTATTACGACTAACGTCGCAACAGCCATGGTGCAGCGCGGTGCACGGGTGTGTATTTTCGACGCCGATCCCGGAATGGCCAATATCACCACTCAATTGGGATTGAATCCAGAATACAGCTTGAACGATGTGTTGAATGGCGAAAAAACCATCCAGGAAATTGTGCTCAAGACTAAAGCCAATCTGGCCGTGGTGCCGGAAGCCTCCAGGGTAGTTGAATGCGCTTATCTATCCAGCGAACAGATTAAAAGACTCTCTGATGCGCTGACAGAGCTGGAAACTGAGTATGACTATTTTTTGATTGATACAGCAGCGGGTGAGCCCGAAACCGTTGTGCAATTCATTGAATCGGCGCCTTATACCTTTATTGTCATTACGCCTGACCCGACCTCATTAACCGATGCTTTTACGTTGTTAAAGCGCTTGAATGAACGTGATTACTCCGGGCGTTTGCGGGTTATTGTCAATATGGCAGTAGATTATCCCAGTGCCACCGAAACCTATCGACGTTTTGTCAGTGCGGTGGATAAGTATTTGAGTCTGAAAGTCGAGTATGGCGGATTCGTTGCTCACGATGAAAGTATGCCTAAATCGGTTTTGCAGCAAACGCCAGTGATAGATCTGGCTGGCAATACACCGGCTAGCCGCTGCCTGTTTGCATTGGCCGACAACCTGCTCAAATACATCGGTGCCGATAATTACGAAACTGGTCTTTCAGAATATTGGACCAGCTTTTTGCAGGATAATAGTCATCATATTGATCACTCGCCTGATGAGAATGTGATTAGCGAAGTTGATCAGTCTATCCTCACTTCCAGCGAACTATCCCTCGCGCCAACTAAACTGCAGATTGATGAATTAACGTCGCATTTACTGTCTGCCGTTAAATCTAATCAGGCCGAAAAGCCGATTTTGGAAAACTTTATCAGCGAATTCGTGACCGCCTTTCGGGAGCAATTTGGTGGTTTTCCAGATGGGTTTAAAGCCTTGCTGTTCCGCTGGCTGGAAGCGGAAAATTATGCAGCACCGCGTCTGCAGGAGCTGATGGGAACTTTGGAAGCGCTTTACCAGGCCAGGCATCAACAACCCATGCACAGCCTCGAAGACAGCGCAGCCCGGTTGATTGCGCATTGTCAGGGTTCGCAATCCGATCTGGCCCGTTTGATCAAACAATTACGGGCCGCCTATTTGCAATCGTTTCAGGTGGACGTGATTGATGCCAAACAGGAAGTGTTGGACAGTATTCGCCGATATGATTATAGCGAAGCCGAATACCAATCATTGCAAGACGCTTTGGGGCAAGCATATGCAGCGCGGTTCAAACGACCCTATCAACATCCCAGCGAAACACGACTGGAATCCGTTGCTGTCAGTTTGGCCAACCTTGCCGCTGAAGAGCAAAATCTGCAAGCTCAACTGACCGCACTCAACAGCAGCTTTCAGCAAATCAGCTTGCGTCGACAAGCGTTGCAGGACGAGATTGCGGGTGCTTGCCAGGATCAGCAACCTTGACAAGCTTTGCGAATTGGAGCTTTCGATTCAAACCAGGCTTAGGTTAGCATCAAGGGGGTGTTGGAATTCTGCGCTAAGCGGTCGTCCAGAATTTGAATAGCCGTTACACAACTGCACCCGTTCGATTGTCACACCAATGACAGCCAAAATTTGAAAAACATCGCCTGATTGCAGCAGCTATGCTGCTCATTTCATACGGGGAGTTGCTTGGGTCATCGTCCACGGACACGTAATAGCCTTGTGTCGGCTGGGCGGAAACGATGTCTCGAATGATGGTGGTTTTGCCGACTTGTCTAGGGCTGGCGAGCAAATTGATGAAGTGGACAGGATCACCGAGACGAGTTTTGAGTAGGGCTTCCTGGGGGCGGGTATATGTCATTTTACGTTACTGAGTAAATTTACTCAGTAACGTAAGATTTCGACAAGTGCTTGTCTATTTTTTACGCATTAACCTTCAAATCCAGAGAACAGTATCCGCATAATTTAAGAAATCCCTTAAAGTCAATGTCAGTCAGGTTTTC
>CAZJYS010000227.1:0-2756 GCA_964550075.1 uncultured Methylomonas sp. | reverse complement strand
TATTTGATCACGGCATTATCCAAAGCCACCAATTCCACCACCGCGGCATGCAGTTGGTTTTCATCGCGCATCGGTGCTGTGCAACCTTCCAAATAAGATACATGCGAATCGGCGTCGGCAATAATCAAGGTTCTTTCGAATTGCCCAGTGTTGGCGGCATTAATCCGAAAATAAGTCGACAATTCCATCGGGCAACGCACACCTTTGGGGATGTATACAAAGGAGCCGTCTGTAAATACTGCGGAATTTAGGGCTGCGAAGAAATTGTCGCCGGTAGGCACCACGGTGCCTAGATATTGCTTAACCAGTTCTGGATGTTCTTGCAGTGCTTCAGAGATCGGACAGAAAATTACGCCAGCCTCTTTGAGTTTGCCTTTAAAGGTGGTGGCGACGGAAACGCTGTCAAATACGGCATCGACGGCAATCCCGGCTAGTCGCTCCTGTTCATCCAACGGAATACCGAGTTTTTTATAGGTATCCAGCAATTGCGGATCAACTTCGTCCAGGCTTTTAGGGCCGTCTTTTTTCGATTTGGGTGCGGAGTAATAACTGATGGACTGGTAATCGATCGGATCGATCTTGAGCTGTGCCCAATCCGGTGACGGCATGGTTTGCCAATGTCTAAAGGCTTTTAGCCGATATTCCAGCATGAATTCCGGCTCATTTTTGACTTTGGACAGAAGACGAATCACATCTTCATCAAGGCCGGGTGGGAAGGTATCCACTTCTAGTTCGGTGACAAAACCTTGTTTATATTCCTGACCGATCAGATTTTCAATTTCTTGGGCTGTGGCTGACATAAATACTCTTGATGATTAACGGAATAACCGGCTGACGGGAATACTCACTTCGTCAGGCTGTTTAAACGGCAGAATCATGTCCGCCAAAGTCACCGACTCCAGGGCATGAGCAATTTTTTGATTGATCAGATGCCAGTTGCCTTGAATACGGCAACCACTGGCTTGATCGCAACCTTTATGAGAAGTCGTACATTCGGTCAAGGCGATGGGGCCTTCCAGGGCATTAATAATAGTTGCCACGGTAATCCGGTCCGGTTCCCTAGCCAGCGTGTAGCCACCTTTGGCGCCACGGGTTGAAGATAAAACACCGGCTTTTGCCAGAATTTTCAGCAACTTGCTGACAGTAGGCAACGCAATCCCTGTTGCATCGGCAAGCTCCAAACTCCCGTGCAGACGGTGTTTGTCTTTGGCGATGACACTTAAAATCACGGTAGCGTAGTCCGTCATTTTACTGAGTTTTAACATGGCTTTCTCATAATGAGGACTATTTTAGTCTTATTTAATTCCCCAGTAAAGAACTTGGTTATTAATTTTTACATTGCTCTGAACAGACTTATCTCAACCAGCCTTTACGCTTGAAAAACAGATAAGGCAGCAAGATGGAAATCGCCATCATCAACAAAGCGAACGGATAGCCCAGCATCCACTGCAACTCCGGCATGTGATCGAAATTCATTCCATAAATACTGGCAATCAAGGTTGGCGGCAGCATCGCCACGGACGCAACTGAGAATATTTTGATGACTTTGTTTTGGTTGATATTGATGAAACCCACCGTGGCATCCATCAAAAAGTTGATTTTGTCGAATAAAAAAGCAGTGTGACTATTCAGTGATTCGATGTCACGAAGTATTTGTTGTGCATCTTCAAGCTGAGTAGCCGACAATAATTTACGACGAATCAAAAAAGACACTGCCCGTTGCGTATCCAGCATGTTGCGTCGGATGCGTCCATTCAAGTCTTCCTCCTCGGCAATGTCGGCCAGAATCTGCTCGGCATCTTCATCGCTGACATTTTGGCTCAACACTTTTTTGCTGACGGCTTCCAGTTCAGAATAAATATTTTCCAGCGAATCTGCTGAATACTCTGCTTCAGCACCGTACAAATCCAGCAACATATCTTTGCTGTCAGTAACAAAGCCCGGTTGGGTTCGGGCTCGTAACCGTTGTAAACGAAACACCGGCAATTCTTCACTGCGTAACGAAAACAGAATGTCCCCACGTAACACAAAGGCGACCGGGATACTGCGTGACTCACCTTCCCTATCCAGCAGAAAATCGGAGTGAATGTGAATTTCGTTTTGCTCGACGTAAAAACGCGCACTGGCTTCCAAATCGGTTAATTCAGCAGGATCAGGCAATTCCAGGCCATAATGCTGGCCTATCAAAACTCGTTGCGCCTTGGTAGGCGCCAACAAATCTATCCAGATCGGATTGACATCGAATAAGTCATGTCGACAGGTAATAGCAACTTTAGAAAGTCGACCTTCTACCAATTCAAAAGCACTCATCTGCCCCAAACCGCAATGCGGCTCCCTATCACCGACCAACTGTTCGCGTAAGGTATCGGAAATCTCCCACAACACGTCATCCTGGCGCGGGACTTCAATTTGCCCCCAAACCAGTTGCGCTTCCTCTGCAGTTATTGCGGATAGGATTTCCCCGATTTCAACAGCAGTCAGACGATGCAATACTAGATTGAGCTCCACCAAATGCTGTTTTTGCACCAGCGCCGCCACCAGTTTTCGCCTCGGCAAAGGCTGGTTTTGCACCATACTCTCCACGAGCCGATGTTTTTTCAGCAGATCAACAACAGTTTGTAATGACAAAAAAAGCTCCTAAAGTAGGCTATAGCTGACCGTAGCTATGATAACCGACTTTAGGAGCTTCCAAGATATGTAAGAATTGGCAACAAATACCACCAAAGCTTTTCGCGGTATTTGTATTTTAGGAACTA
>CAZJYS010000226.1:0-2757 GCA_964550075.1 uncultured Methylomonas sp. | reverse complement strand
TGATTTTGTCCAAAGTTTTGAAGAATCAGTCCGACCCTAAAATATCCAGTATCGTCGAGCAATTACAAAGGCAGTTTGCCGCATTGCAGCGTGATGGCAGCCCTGCTCGCCGTCAACAGTTGCTGGATAGGCTTAAAAATTTGCCACCGGATATGTTGAGTGAAGTCATTCGGGCTTTCAGCATGTACTTTAGTTTGCTGAACATAGCAGAGGAATCGACCAACTTACATCAGCGCCGCCGCGATGCTGAAAAAAATAAGCATTTTTGGCGTGGTTCATTTCACGATACCTTATTAAATCTGAAGCAGACTGGCGTCAGTCTGGCCGAACTGCAGGTGATGTTGAATGATCTAGTTTATATGCCTGTGATGACCGCGCATCCGACCGAAGCCAAGCGCAGATCGGTACGCGGTGCCTTGCGTAATATCTTTTTAAGTCATGAGAAACTCGACGACCCTAGGGTTAAGGGCTATTTTCGTCATCAAGCGCTTGAACAGTTGAACGCTCAAATTCAATTGTTGTGGAAAACCGACGAAGTGCGTGCAAGGAGTATGGGGGTCATAGATGAAATCGACGCTGGACTCTATTACTTCCCACTTTCTTTGTTTGAAGCGACTGCTCAGGTGTACCGCAATTTCCAGCGCGCCTTGGTGGATGTATATGGCAGTGATGCCGTATCGGTAAAAGTTCCGAATTTTATTCGTTACGGTTCCTGGATTGGCGGTGATCGCGACGGCAACCCCAACGTCAAACCAGAAACCACTGCACTGGCATTACGTCTGCAATGCCGCACTTTGTTACAAGAGTACATCCATCGAGTCAAAATCTTGGCCGAGCGTTTGTCATATTCTTATGGATTATGCCAACCTACTGAAGCTTTTCTGCAAGGGCTGCAAAATGACCGCGAATTTTTGGGTGATGCAGCTACATCATTGGAACGCAGTTGTCTTCAGGAGCCCTACCGACATAAATTAACTTTGATGAAGTTTCGCCTCGAAATAGCTTTGTTGAGAGTGGAGCAGCGTATCGAGCATCAGCCGGTATCCAATGATATTCATGCTTATCATGGCGCACAGGCATTTTTGGCCGATCTTAAACTGGTGTACGACTCGTTAGTCAGTCACGGCGATCAGTCGGTAGCTGACCTGGAACTGTTGGATTTGATTCGGTTGGTGGAAACCTTCGGTTTTCATCTCATGCAACTGGATGTGCGCCAGGAGTCGACGCGCCACAGTGATGCAGTGGCAGAAATATTTTCATTGGCCTTGGATATCGACTATCGCTCTCTGGACGAATCACAGCGTCTGCAATTATTGGCTGAAGCCATTACTGCACCGGGTAGTCTGAGTTACAACGCCATACTTCTAAGTGATTCGAGCCGGGAAACTTTGGAAGTGTTTCAGGTTATGGTTGAGATGAAAGGAGAAATAGGCCCGGAATGCTTCAGTCGCTACGTTATTTCGATGACCCATGATGCTAGCCACATCATGGAAGTGCTATTGCTAGCCTCGCAATGCGGTCTGGCGGGTCGTATTGGTGGTCGTTGGTATTGTCACATCGGTGTGTCTCCGTTATTTGAAACCATTGAAGACCTCAGTCATATTGATACCGTGCTGCGCACCTTGTTGTCGCAACCGGTGTATCGTGAACTATTGCAGGTTTCTGGTTTGTGTCAGGAAGTGATGTTGGGCTACTCCGATTCATGCAAGGATGGCGGTATTCTTGCTTCGGCCTGGGGTTTATACCGCGCTCAACAACTGGTCATGGCCATTTCCGACAGCGAGAACATTCCTTGCCGAATGTTCCATGGTCGTGGAGGCACCATTGGTCGGGGAGGTGGTCCAACACACGAAGCCATACTTGCGCAGCCACCAGCCACAGTGCGCGGTCAGATCAAATTCACCGAACAGGGAGAGGTGTTATTCTATCGTTACAATAATATGGAAACGGCAGTTTACGAATTGACCATGGGTGTCACCGGCCTCATGAAGGCCAGTGTTAGTCTAATTAAAGACGTCGAACCAGAGCAGCCCGAGGTACTATCTATCATGAGCGAACTGGCCGCAATTGGTGAACGTGGCTATCGGGAACTGACTGAACACACACCGGGGTTTCTGGACTATTTTTATGAAACTACGCCGGTCAGCGAGATTGGCGGGCTTAATATCGGATCAAGACCGTCGCATCGCAAAAAACAGGACAGATCAAAACAATCGGTTCGAGCCATAGGCTGGGTGTTTGCCTGGGCACAATCACGTCAGACTTTCCCTGCCTGGTATGGGATAGGTTCAAGCCTGGAAAACTGGTGTGCGGGCAAATCAGAACGTTTGGATACTTTACGGGACCTTTACCGCAAATGGCCGTTTTTCCGTAATTTGCTCAGCAATGCGCAAATGGCGTTGAGTAAATCGGACATGAATATCGCCCGCGAATATGCTGCTTTATGCGTATCTCCAGATGTTGGTAAACGTATACATCATTTGATTTCTGCAGAACATCAGCGGTGTGTGGACTGGATTTTGGAAATCGCCGAAAAAGACAGGCTGTTAGCCGACAATCCAGAATTGGCGGCATCCCTGCATCGGCGCAACGATTACCTGGGGCCATTAAATTTCCTGCAGGCTGATTTATTACGTGAGGTACGCCAGACAGGAGAACAAGGTGAGGATCCTGTTGCCATGAAGTTGTTACTCCGTACCATCAATGCCATTGCTGCCGGTATGCGCAACACGGGGTGATGGCAGGAGGACTTTTTTT
>CAZJYS010000225.1:0-2794 GCA_964550075.1 uncultured Methylomonas sp. | reverse complement strand
TTTGTCTTCCAATTTTGCATCATGCCGGATTTTCATGGCTGTTTCTTAACTCGGCTTCCAGATGCTTGGTTTCGGTAATATCGATAAAAGTAATCACGACACCGTCTATCAAGTTATTTTGAGTTCGATAAGGCATGATGCGTACTTTAAACCAGCGATCATCACGCGCTCTGACCTGCTTTTCCACAAACACCAGGGTACGCAGTACTTCGTGGGCATCCTGCTGCAATTCGGGGTAGTCCAGATCGGTGACGATATCGGACAGCGGGCGTCCCGCATCGGCTGCGATCAGCTTGAACAAATGACTGATGTGGCTGGTAAAGCGACGAATGTTGAGTGAGTTATCCAGAAACACCGTGGCGATTTCCATGCTATTCAACAGATTGTTCATATCATTGCTGGCTCGCGATAAATCTTCCACTTTGACCTGCAATTCGGCATTGACGGTTTGCAGCTCCTCATTCAAAGACTGCATTTCTTCTTTGGAGGTGGTTAATTCTTCATTCGAAGACTGTAATTCCTCATTGGTCGATTGCAGTTCTTCGTTGGCGGATTTAAGCTCTTCTTGCGAAGTTTGCATTTCCTCTCGCATGCTTTGTAAATCTTCGCGGGATTGCAGCAGCTCGGTTTGCAGGGAATTCTGCTCAGCAGTCGATGATCTGCGGGCACGACGCCCCTTAGCCGGCACAGCCACGTCGGTAAATACCAGGATCAACATCCCGTTAAGTGCTTCCGGTTTGCTGATGGCTTGCACCGTGAGGTTGATGGTTTGGCTGCCGCCATTGGTGCCTACCGTCAGTCCGAATAACTGGACTGCTTCGGTTTGAGCGCGGGCTTTTTTGATGGCACCAATCAGCTCATGGCGGAGTCCCTCGCGAGCCATGGCATGGATATTCCAATTAGCTTTACCCGCTGCCGGTTCCAGATATTTGCCGGTGCGACCACTGATATACAGGATGTCGCCTGCGGCATTGATCAATACCGCCGCCGGTGAAAAATGCTGCAACAACAATTGGTCAGCCAAGTTTTGCAGATTGGCGATAGGCTGGTTTTTTTCGGTTTCGTCGGCCATGGTAGTGATGGGAAAGTGTTTGGTTGGAAAATCAACATCCAGTGGAAAAGAGCTACCTATCCTTCGATACAGCCTGGATTTATTGTCGATGACATGAAATATATGACTCAAATTGCCTATGGTCTCGGCGTTGCCTAGCAACAAAAAACCGTGTTCGACAAAACTATAGTGGAACAACAAAATCAATTTTTTCTGTAATTCCGGCGTCAGGTAAATCAATAGATTACGGCAACTGATGATATCCAGCTTGGTAAACGGCGGATCCATGATGACATTATGCGGGGCGAATATCAGCATTTCGCGAATTTCTTTATTGATTCGATACCCATCGCCATCAACGCTAAAGAAACGACTAAGCCGATCGGCAGATACGTCGTCGGCAATACTGGCCGGATAGAAGCCTTGTCTGGCCTTGTCGATGGCATCCTGATCCAGATCGGTGGCAAAGATTTGTAACTTGAATGGCTGGTGACATTGGCTTTCCAATAAGGCTTCTTTAAAGACAATCGCCAACGAATAGGCTTCCTCGCCGGTAGAACAAGCGGGTACCCAGGCCCGCAAAGCCTTCCCGGCCGGATATTCGGTAAATAGTTTTGGCATGGCGTCCGATTTAAGAGACTCCCAGACCACAGGATCGCGAAAAAAGCTGGTGACCCCAATCAACAGTTCTTTGAACAGCAAATCCAGTTCCTGCAGATTCTCGCGCAGGTATCGCACATATTGGGCTATGGTGTCGATTTGGTGCAAGCCCATGCGCCGTTCGATACGCCGATAGATGGTGTTTTTTTTGTAATGCGAAAAATCGTTGCCGGTGCGTTCGCGTAGCAAAATCACGATTTGTTCCAGCGCGCTTTGGTTTTTTAATTCCAAAATGTTTTCCGGTGCAGCGTGCAAGCCACGCGGACTATGCTTGAGGTAAGCGAGTATCAGCGCCCACATTTCCTGTGGCTGGGCAGTGATGTCTGCCAAACCCGCTTCGATTGCACTTTTGGGCATCGAATCGAATTGCGCTGAATCCGGCGATTGCACGACTGCTAGACCGGCATTTTCCTTGATGGCGCGTAATCCTAACGTCCCGTCAGAACCCATGCCGGAAAGAATCACGCCGATTGCGCGTTCACGCTGATCATCAGCCAAAGCCAGGAAAAACAAATCAATTGGCAGTCGCAAACCGCGAGGCGCCAGGGGTTCCATTAGATGCAATTTGCCGTGCAGAATCGATAAATCCTTATTGGGCGGGATGACATACAGCCAATTCGGCTGAACTTTCATCCGGTCTTCGGCCTGAGTGACGGTCAATGGGGTAACACGTTGCAACAACTCCGGCAGCATGCCTTGATGATTGGGATCGAGGTGCTGAATCACCACAAACGCCACATCACAGCCTGCCGGAACCTGTATAAAAAACTGCTCCAAAGCCTCCAGTCCACCCGCCGAGGCACCAATACCAATAATAGGCGGAGTTGTGACGACTGGGATATCAGGCTTTTTGACCAGACTTGGCTCGGCTTGATCATTAGCCTTAGTCACAAGCTTTAAAGCATCCAAGCTCGATCCGGCGGGTGGGGTGTTGACCATATTCGGCTAATTAAAAAGTTGAAACAATCATTGGGAAGGGTTGTGGTTACAGGACCTGATCAACAAAAAACTTGAAACGGTCATTTGATTTTATCAGCTGATGATTCGAAGCCCTTTTTCGGCACTTTAAATCAGAATAGCTAG
>CAZJYS010000224.1:0-2805 GCA_964550075.1 uncultured Methylomonas sp. | reverse complement strand
GCACTAACATTAGAGCGCATTCTCCTAGATCCCAAACAAGGCTGGATAAACGTCACATTTTTACGGGATCTAGACTGGAAGATGGCACATCAGTGCCTGATGATTAGAAGTTAGTTTGTGAATTTAAAGGTCGCACTAACCTTGTACTGTGAAATATTTTAAAGCCCTTTTCTAAACAGCAAAAAGTCAGCTTTTATCGCATACTGATCTGATCAATCTCAATCAATACGGTTTGTCCATTGATGGTCTCAATATTGTAAGCACCTTCAGGCGTATAAACGTTACCGACGACATCACCCTCCTGGGTTTTAGCCAGATAAAGCCGGTAAATATTATTAGCACCTTCCATGGTGCCTACCCAGCTCAGGGTGCCGTCTTCCGAATCCACCATATTTTCCTGTTTGATATTGAAAGCCCCTACCGGTAAATCAACCACCAATTCGCCGCCCTCGGCTAATTCGGCCAATTGATCGGTTGGAATATCAATATCCATACTGATTCGTCCATCCAATGAACTGTCCGGGTTACCACTATCCATCAAATCTTGAGCATCAGTAGCTAAATTGGCTTGTGTCTGCTCACTAGTTTCAGTATTGGCATCCGGTTTAACACCACCTTCATAGCCAGTAATAAAAACTGTTGTGATCTGATTATGTTGTTGAATGGTGGTGTAGTTGTAGCCTTTCAATAACTGAACCAAAGCACTATTCCAGTCGTGTGCAACCAAATTTTTATTGATCAAATCGTCTTGAACAGCCGCGTTAAATTTAATCGCTATGCCGCTTTGAGCCGTAATGTTTTGTGCCACATGTGACAAGGGCTGATTTTTGATCACTTGAGTAATGGCTTGAGTCTGTCCAATCGCCGTTACCGTTGAGTGGGATTTTTCATTGGCACTAACCAGTTCGGAAGCCATCATCATACAGAAAGTCAATACCACCGCTACCCTGCGGCGACAATGAACTGAGTCGGGATAAAGACTTTTCTCCCTAGCGTCTTGTTTCAGATAAATTCCGTATGCCTGACAAATGGCTGTTAAGGCCTGATAGGCTTCTGCAGCTAATGTACTTAATTGTTTTTGACAAACCAGCGCCGCCTTACCATCAATGACGCAAGGTTGCAGGTAGTTATTGTTCGGAAAAAGCAGATACCATTTATGTAAATCGATGGTTAGCTTTTCCAGTTCCACCACCGGGTAAGTGGCTTCGCTGTAAACGCTCTCAATAATCGCAATCTCATTCATGAATAACTCAGCATTAGGTTGATTTCAGTTGAAACACGCCCTGCGGAATGGATTATCAATACTTTGCTGGAGCACAGCGCTAAAGTACGTCGCCTTGAAATAGGTTGGAAGCGCAGAAGCTTTAACCTAGTCAGTATTGAGTATAAATTAGCGATGTAATTGTAAAGCATTGAAAATCAATGACACTTTCTTAATCAATTCATCATGTGGCTTCAGGATGACGCTTGGAAAACAGGCTTCAGCATGGATGTTTTACCTACCATAATATCAACTGCTTTCAACAACCGTTTAAAAACCGACTCTTGGCAGTAAGGAATATTATGCTTACGGCAAACCGCAAGCACTTGAGGCTGTAAAGCTTGATATTGACTTAATGGCATATCAGGCCACAAATGGTGTTCGATTTGATAGTTTAACCAGCCATAAAAAAAATCATTGAAATTGGAGCCGGTCGGATAATTGACTGAACCTAAAATTTGCCGCAGATAGAATTCCCCTTTACTGTTGGATTTTTCATCAAACATCATGACGTCATCCCCGGCATGATTGGGAATCATCACCAAAAAACTATGCATATTGGTGAGAATTTCCGCAAAAACCGAATTAATCAACACACTGGTCGCAGCAAAAGTCCCCAAAGGCAGAAATAACAAAGGCAACAGCACAAAGCGATAGCCTATATAAGGCAACACACTTTCCAGCCATAAAGCCCGACCTTGCGGCGTAAAAAAACTCCAGGCTCCGATACGCGTCATGATAGGAACAGGTTTGCCTTGTTGCCTGGCAGCATTCAGACAGAGTTCCTTATGGGTACGGGGCGTGTAGTAGATGATTTTCCAAATCCCGGAAAAAAAAGCCACAATCACATATCGCAACCACATGGGCAATCGGGATTGCCTCAACCACTCCATATTGTGTTGGGCGTTATTTGGATCGGCTAATTCACCCAAGCTATAGTGATGCAACAAATCATGTTCATGATGCCAACCGGCCAAAGTCATCCAATCCGGCCAATCAAGAAAGCGCCGCCAGCCTCGGGCAAATTTTTTACTGGTGTAATTCGGATCGGTTTGTTTCAGTTTGTCATAGCCTTTATGCACAATCGGATGCGCAACTTGCGTCCAACGTGTAAAACTACCCTGACTGATCAATAGCGCAGAAATTGGGTTGGGGAACAACCAAGCCGTGCCGTAACCCAAAATCGAACAGACTTTTCCCCATCGCTCCATTTTTTTTAAATGGGCAAAATCCGCTGGGCCAATATTCGCTAACGCTTGCTGGTGAATATGGGTGATATCTTTTGCTAATTGCTCACGATCGACCGACTGGTAACTATTTAAACTCAAAACATCCTGCCTTATTTGGAAGTGGAATGGAACGCTGCGTATTTATAAAACCACCCTGAGATTGATTAGAAGCGCTGCAGGGATGATGGGTTATCCTTAAAACCTATTGCTTTCCATTTAAATTCCAAAGAAACCTCAAAAAAACAATATTTTGAATAATTTTGAGAGAAAAACCAGCTTTGAGATTTGCCTAGAAATTGGCTTATTAGTTTTGTA
>CAZJYS010000223.1:0-2827 GCA_964550075.1 uncultured Methylomonas sp. | reverse complement strand
ACCTACATCATCCGTCGTTTTTTATACGCGCTGCCGCTATTGATGGCGGTTAACGTATTGACCTTTGTGCTGTTTTTCGTAGTCAACAGCCCGGACGACATGGCGCGTATGCAACTGGGGCAAAAACACGTCACCGAGCAGGCCATTCAAAACTGGAAGCATCAGCATGGTTACGATTTGCCTTTGCTATGGAATAGCGCCCAGGCAGGCGGCAAGCAGGTCAGCGAAACCATTTTTTATCAAAAATCGGTGAATCTTTTTTTGTTTGATTTTGGCGTCTCGGATAGTGGCCGCAACATTGGCAGCGATATCCGCGAGCGGATGTGGCCCAGTCTGGCTTTGGCGTTGCCATCTTTAATCGTGGGTTTGCTGGTGAATATCACGTTGGCGCTGCTGATGGTGTTGTTTCGTAACAGTTATCTGGAATTGGGCAGTAGCGTGTTGTGCGTGATGTTGATGTCTATCTCATCTTTGTTTTACATCATCGGCGGTCAGTTTTTTATCGGTAAATTACTCAAATTAGTACCGATTTCTGGGTACGACCCCAGCTGGACTGCTATTAAATTTCTGATTTTGCCGGTGACGATCAGCGTCGTGGCGGGAATTGGGTCGGGCGTGCGTTGGTATCGGACGCTGTTTCTGGAGGAAGTGGAAAAAGACTATGTGCGCACCGCGCGAGCCAAAGGATTGACCGAAACCCAGGTGTTATTCAAACATGTGCTTAAAAACGCCATGATTCCGATATTGACCGGTGTGGTGGTGGTTTTGCCGTTGTTGTTCATGGGTAGTTTGATCATGGAATCGTTTTTCAGCATCCCCGGTTTGGGCAGTTACACCATCGATGCCATCAATCGTCAGGACTTTGCCATCGTCCGCTCCATGGTATTTTTAGGGTCGGCTTTATATATCGTGGGTTTATTGATGACTGATATTTCCTACACCTTGGTTGATCCGCGCGTGAGGTTAAGCTGATGCTGGTGTTATGGACGGATGCATTGATTTATTTGCTGGTTGTGGCGGCGGCAGGATTGTCGGTGTACATGGTGAAGCAAGAACACATGCGGCGGCCTTTAAAAAAAATCGCCGCCAGCTCTGTGTCTATGGCTTCGTTGACCCTATTGCTGTGTTTTGCGTTGATTGGGCTGGCTGATTCGATTCATTTTAAAGATCAAGACAGTAACGGCAATGACGTGATCAGTTTGCTGGATGTGGCCTGCCAGACCATGCGCAAGCAAACCGAAAAAACCTACTCGGCCCCGTTTGCCACGCATTTGTACGCCAAAGAAACCATAACCCAGCCTGACGGCTCAACGCGTTGGGATTATCCTCGCCTGCAATTTGGTGGCGTTCATCTGCAAAATCCCGAAACAGAATGGTCGGGTGATTTATTCGGCAAGACTTTAATTGGTTTTATTAAAGGTGCCGGTTTGATGGCGATTATTTTATTGTTTACTTGGTTCAGTCAAAATACCTTACGTCGGCGTTTTTTAGGGAGTTCCAGCGCCAAAGCGGTTTGGGTGACCTTATTTGTGGTGGTCAGTGTCAGCTACACCCTGTTTTCGCTATCTGGGTTTTATCATGTGTTGGGGACAGATAAAGTCGGCGAGGATGTTTTTTATCAGGCCTTGAAAAGCATACGCACCGGCTTGGTCATTGGCTCGCTGACCACGCTGGTGATGTTGCCGCTGGCCATCGTGTTCGGCATCATGGCCGGATTTTTCAAAGGCTGGGTCGATGATGTGATTCAGTTTATCTACACCACGCTTAACTCCATCCCCAGCGTATTATTGATTGCGGCATCGATTTTGATGGTGCAGGTCTATATGACCAACCACGCCGAGGATTTTAACAACCTGTTGGTACGCGCCGACATGCGGTTGTTGTTTTTGTGCCTGATTTTAGGCGTCACCAGCTGGACTGGCCTTTGTCGCATGTTGCGCGCCGAGACCTTGAAATTAAGAGAAATGGAATATGTGCTGGCGGCGCAGGCATTAGGCGTGAAACCGGCCATGATTTTGTTCCGTCACATCCTGCCCAACGTCATGCACATCGTGCTGATTGCGGTGGTACTGGATTTCAGTTCGCTGGTACTGGCCGAAGCCGTACTGTCCTATATCAACATTGGCGTCGATCCGACGACTCACAGCTGGGGGAATATGATCAACAGCGCCCGTTTGGAAATGGCCCGCGAACCGGTAGTCTGGTGGTCATTGGCTGCGGCGTTTGTGTTTATGTTCGCGTTGGTGCTGGCGGCGAATTTATTTGCGGATAGTGTCAGGGATGCGTTTGATCCACGGAGGGCTGAACGTGGATAACGGTTTGTTACAGGTGAGAGATTTAACCGTTTCGTTTGGCTCAGCTCGAGTCGTCGATAACATCAGCTTTGATATTCGTGCTGGTGAAACCTTTGCTTTAGTTGGGGAATCCGGCTCCGGTAAATCCATCACCGCCTTATCAGTGCTGCGCTTGTTGCCTAATGCTGCCAGTATAAACGCGGCCAAGATCGATTTACAGGGCGATGATTTATTGAATATCCCGGAAATCGAGTTTTGCAAACTGCGTGGTCGCCGCATTGGTTTGATTTTTCAAGACCCGATGTCGTCGTTGAACCCGGTCATGAGCATAGGCGAGCAGGTGGCTGAGGTATTGAATATTCATTTTCAGCTGAGTAAGGATGCAGTCAGGCAACGGGTCTTGGAACTGTTGCAGCAGGTGGAAATTCCTAATCCGGAAAGACGCATCAACGAATATCCGCATCAACTGTCTGGCGGGCAGCGGCAGCGGGTGATGATTGCGATTGCTTTGGCAGGGAAACCGGATTTGTTGA
>CAZJYS010000222.1:0-2848 GCA_964550075.1 uncultured Methylomonas sp. | reverse complement strand
GACACTGTTATTTGTACCCGCCATGTATGCTGCATGGTTCAGAGTGGCGCGTTGAAAGTTGATTATGCTGTTGAGCCAGACGGATGGATCTGCAATTTTCAACATCCTGCTACCTGTGACGCCTAGCAACAGGCGATGATCGAAGTCCATTCGCTAAGAATCTCGGAGTACGCCATCAAACATCTTTAACACTCTGTGATTTGTAGACTTTTACTTTTAAAGTTAAATAGAATACTTATGATATAGACGGTATTTGCGACCAGTGATCCGGTTAAGAAGTGAATAACATAACAATTAATCGAAATTTACGCTTTAGCCTAATTTAAATTGGGAGAAATTGCAGCATGACATCAACTAAGGCTCGTTCCGATAAGAACCATCTCGGCCAGCCTCCTTTTGATGGTTACGTTGTCTGCATTGGTGCTTCTGCTGGTGGGCTAGATGCCTTGGAGCGGTTCTTCAAAGCCTGCCCTGACAATACTGGAGCTGCCTTCGTCGTGATCCAACATCTCTCGCCGGATCACAAAAGCATCATGAACAATCTGCTAGCCCGGCATACAGACATGCCTGTCATCATGGTCGAAGACTCTATGCCAATTGAGGCTAACGCGCTATTCCTGATTCCGCCCGGGACAATGATGCACATCACCGAGGGTCGCCTGCACCTGACGCCAAAGCCATCGCGCGGTTTGAACCTGCCCATTGATGTATTCTTTAGCTCTTTGGCCGAGGTGTATAAGGACCACGCCATCGGCGTAATCCTTTCAGGAACCGGCACCGACGGCACACGCGGTGCCGAAGCCATTAATGCGGTCGGTGGTCTGCTATTGGCGCAAGATCCGGAAACCGCCAAATTTGACGGCATGCCACGCAGCGCCATCGGCACTGGCCTAATCGATGCCGTGCTGCCGGCGGAAGATCTACCTGCCCGCTTATTTGCACACATCAAAAACCTGCCGGCACCGACATTCCTTCAAGCTCAACCCTCCAAGTTGGTTAACCACGCCCTGATGACCAATAGCGAAGTAATGGCCGCCATTCTCCGCATTCTGCATCAGGTCACAGGCATCGACTTCGCCGATTATAAACAGGCTACCATCCAGCGCCGCATCGAGCGGCGAATGCAAGTTTGCCATACGCCAGAGCTCTTCCAATATCTGGATTTGCTCGAGAACGACCGTGGCGAAGTGCTCACCTTACGCCGCGAAATGCTGATCTCGGTAACCAGCTTTTTCCGCGATCCGGAAGTATTCGAATCGCTATACGAAAAAATCATCCTACCTATGGTTAGCGAAGCCTCCGCCGACACCACGCTGCGTGTATGGACAGCAGGCGTGGCCTCCGGCGAGGAGGCCTACACCTTGGCGATGCTCTTCCTAGAAGCTTTCTATCATCATCGTCGTTGGCCAAATTTAAAGATCTTTGCCACAGACATCGACCAACAGTGTATCGAGACTGCAGGGATAGGACAGTATCCCGAATCCGCCGCATTGGAACTGTCGCCTGAACGTCTGGAACGTTTTTTTGTCAAGAACGGCGATCGCTTCGTGGTCAAGAACGAACTCCGCCAGTGCATCGTCTTCGCCCGCCACAACTTACTGGCAGACCCACCCTTCACCAAGATGGACCTGGTTGTTTGCCGCAACACCCTTATCTACTTCAAGGCGGCGGCCCAGGAGCGCGCATTGCGCGCCCTGCAATACGCCATCAAAGATGGCGGCGCACTTTTGCTCGGCTCCAGTGAATCGATTTCCGCAGTGAGCGACGGCCTGCAGACGATCAATGCAAAATTGAAACTGTTTCGACGCAGAGGTGGGCGAGCACTGCCTGTGATTGGTCCCAAAGAAGGTACGATCTACCCAAGATCTTCACCCACCGTCAACGTGAAGACCACCAGACGTTCACGCGATGTCAATTTCCTCGATTATGCCCAACTCGGCATCAGCGCATTAATGAACCGCTACGCTCCCCCCCTCAATGCTGGTTAGTGCTAGACATGAAGCTTTGCATTTATACGGTGACGTGAACCTGTATTTCCGTCCACGTGAAGGCGCCGCCAGTTTGGAGATCAACCGCTTGCTGCCAGAAGCCTTGGTACCGATTGCCTCAGCCCTACTTTACAAAGCCGAACGTGACCATGTATATCTGATGTCAGAGGCCATCACCCTGACATTGGTCAACGGCGAACGCTGTAGCGTGCGGCTTTCAGCCCAGCCCTTGGAAACAGGCAACGAGGAGCGCCTCACGCTATTCAGCTTCCACGCTGAATCGCCCAAGGAATCACATACTGAGTCAGTCGATATAGATGCCGAAACCATGGCACGAGTCACTAGTTTGGAGCATGAACTGGCTGCCACTCGGGAAAGCCTTCAGGCCACCATTGAGGAACTGGAAACCTCCAACGAGGAATTGCAGGCTACCAACGAAGAACTGATGGCATCTAACGAGGAACTACAAAGCTCGAACGAGGAGCTGCAGTCGGTCAATGAAGAAATGAGCACCGTCAATGCCGAGTTTCAGGAGAAAATGCAAATCCTCAACCACGTGAACGCTGACCTCGACAGCATCTCGAAGGCCGCTGGCATTGCCACAGTCTTTATAGATGAAAAATTGCAGATTACCCGCTTCAGTCCAGACGCTATGCAACTGTTCAAGCTACGTGACACCGATCTTGGTCGACGCCTCGACGATATCCAGCATGTGCTCAATTACCCCGACCTGATGGCCAATCTGGAGAATACACTGCTGTCCAATCGCATGATCGAACGAGAGATCAGTACGCTGGACGGTAAGAATGTTTATCTGGCTCGACTAATGCCTTACCTGATTCCCTCGACACAATTGAAGG
>CAZJYS010000221.1:0-2870 GCA_964550075.1 uncultured Methylomonas sp. | reverse complement strand
CATCAGTACGCGCAACATCATCTTTACAGACAGCCAGTTCAATCAACTTTAAACTGATATTATTCAGGATTTCATTGACTTGCAATCGCCCAAATTGAGCATTGATGCATTCATAATTATCAATATTGATTAATATCATCGAAAAAGATGGGGCACGATAACGGTGAACCCGCTCCATTTCGGCCTTTAATCTATTATCTAATTTTAAGCGATTACCCAAACCTGTCAGCGGATCTTTATTAGACATTTGCTCGAATCCTGCAGCCTTGGCCTCTAAAATGCCAACTAGCTCTTTGAGCTCTCCGGCGTGGTGTTTGACCAGTTCAATCCATGTTCCATATGCAAATCCCACCAATTCGCTTTGAGTAACCAACCCAACCAATTGGTTTGCCTGATTGACCACAATGGCTCGTTTAATGCGATATTGCTTAAGCTGAGCCAACGCTTCATGAATGGTTGAGCTGATGCAGGTGGTGATAACCGGGCTCGCCATGTATTCGGACAATGGCTTATCAGTAGTTTGCCCTGTGGAGATAATCTTAAAAATATCTTTGGTCGTGATGATACCAATCGGCACACCTGACTCAACGATGATGATCGAGTCTTCCAGTTTCCGTAGATGACTCAAGACGTCTTCAAGTATCCAGTCAGCCGTAAATGTGATGGGTTCGGTGCGTGTAACCAGCTCACCTATGGTTTTTTTCTGAACCAGTATGGTTGGGTCAACCGCAGAAAGTATATCGGTATAAGTCAGGATGCCTATCAAAAAATCGTTCGAATCCAAGACCCCCAAATAGCGCTCACCACTTTGTTCTATGACCTCCATGGCGGCAAGAATATGCTCGGACTCCAGAATGCAGGAAATTTTGTTAATTTTGACTTCGGCTAAAGTCGCCCGATAGCTCTTGCCGCTTTGTAAATGCTCAAGCAAGTCCTCAACTGAAAACACAAAATACTCATTATTTTTTTCCAGTAGGACACTGCTGACGTTTTGCTGATCCATCAAATCGGAAACAGCTCGGACCGTCATATCTAATGTGGCGCGCAACACGGCTTTTTGTGCGATCGAGCCAACTGTAGGAAAAATTGTAAAATCAGTCACTCAAGCGCCTCAAAACAGCTTTTACTAACTGAAGCGTGGATAGATAGTTCACGTATATTTCACCAAAAAGAACAGTTTGATTTATGGAGGATTGATGGATGAAACTCATTAGATGCCATTCATGGTTCCGGGCTTAAACTCTAATCCCACATGCACTAATAAGCCATTGGGCTGTAGTGTTTCGGAACGTTTGATTGAGCTAAAACGATCGTGTAACCGAAGTAAATCCGTCACAGATTTTGCATGAGTTTTACGCATTAAATTGGCCCGATGTACTTTGACGGTTTTTATCGAAATAGCCATCTTTTCTGATATTTCTTTATTGGAATGACCTAGTACAACTAATTCACAGGTTTCTATTTCACGTTTGGTCAAACTATGAAACTGCTCCTTTATAGCAACGCCAAACTCATGCAATGAAAACGCCCGCTCAAGAATGTCATGTATTTGCGAAAGACTAAAAGGTTTTTCAATAAAATCAAAGGCTCCAGTCCTAATTGAGCGCAAGGTGGTAGCGACATCACTTGAACGGCTAATGCAAATTCTGGGGAATCCAGCTAAAAACTCATTAATAGCCCCATCCAAAGTGATTTCAACCACTTTTGGATCAAATACCAAACAAAAAGCTTTTTTAGAATTTTTTAAACGAGATCGATTTTCATCAAGCCATTGCATAAGCGCGAATGAACTGCTTACGTGATCAATATCTGAACATAGCGACTCACTCAAGCGAGAAATACCTTTGAATGACGATAATTCATCGTCTGCCACTAAAATCAATCGTTCCAATTCATTGCTGTTCGCAATCATGACTTATGCTGAATGTTTTTTGAAGCAGGAGTTAAACTGTCAAGTGTACCTTAGTCACAATGTTTGTCTATTGGGCCAAAGCCCTACTTCCAGATCTACATTGCTGGGCCTCAAACTATCAAACGAATCATTAAAATTACAAAACGAAAGCATTTTCCTACAAGCATAGTTGATTTTTTACTATCAAGGTCAGTAATTGCCCATAAATACAATAGCTGCTGATGCAATGAAAATGGTGAAATAGGCTTGACGATGGCGGGCGGAGTAAGCAGGGTTTGCAATGCCATACCCCATGTTAGCAAAGTCCATGTTGTCAGTTTTTCATACTTAATTTTGCGAATTCTGTTGATGGAGTCTAGATAAATGATTAGAAACACAATATACCTACCTGTCGTCCTTGGTCTTAGCGTTGCCTTATCTGCAACAGCTCAGGCAGCACCTTCTGTAGGTGGCACATCGTGGGATTTAAAAGGAAATTTTGGCGGAACTGTCAAAGTAAAATGCAAGGTTGGGTCACGATCTGTTAGCCAATCATTACCCATTGCGAAACAAAAAAAGCTGACTTCTACAATTCAGTTCAATCCATCAGAAGATCCTGATGTTTTAAACGAAGGTACATTCACCTGGAATGATGTGTATTTTGGTAGAGCCACAGTGACTGGGACCTGGACACAAAACAAAGGTAAGCTGTCCTTAGAATTTGACAATTGGTATGATTCACCTGTCGCAGCTTTTGGGTTTGGTCTAGCGCAGGTTCCATCCAATTATGATTTTTCTAAAGACGGAGTCAATGGTTCCATGCAGGCTTTTAAGGTAACAAAACTAAAAGTTTCTGGCTCAATTAACAACAAAGGCACCAAGATCAACATTTCTGAGTCATTGGGCTTTAAATTTGACGCTTCGGCCTCCGCCTATGGCTCATCGAATACTTGTTCATTCAATTTTACAAACTTGGGAA
>CAZJYS010000220.1:0-2892 GCA_964550075.1 uncultured Methylomonas sp. | reverse complement strand
GTTATAAATTACCCTTTGTTCGTTTGTGGATTGGATGATATTACCAAGACTGAAGGCGGTTTCGCCCAGTTCCTGCAGGATCGAGAGGGTATTGGCTTCATCTACTGCATCTACGCATACAATCATACCGATGCCGCAATTAAACGTGACCAACATATCGTTCAGGTTGACATTACCTTGTTGTTGTAACCAAGCGAAAATTTCCGGCATTTGCCAGGCAGACAATGTGATTGTTGCGTTTAAACCCTTGGGTAAGACACGAGGTAAGTTTTCTGTAATTCCGCCACCCGTAATATGCGCCATCGCATGAACATCAATTTTTTTAAGTAGCTCCAGCAAGGATTTGACATAGATGCGCGTGGGTGTCAGCAGGGTTTCGCCCAAAGGCAATCCATTAACGACATCATTCAGGTTTAGCCCGCTGCGTTCGATGATTTTTCGTATCAATGAATAACCATTGGAGTGAGGGCCGGAAGAAGCGATGCCGATCAATTTGTCACCAGCTTTGACTTTGCTGCCGTCAATGATTTTATCTTTTTCAACGATGCCAACGCAAAAACCGGCCAAATCATAATCGCCGTCGTTATACATGCCGGGCATTTCTGCGGTTTCTCCACCAACTAAGGCAGCACCGGCTTGTTCGCAACCCCGGCCTATCCCTTCAATTACGGAAGCTGCGGTATCGACATCAAGCTTTCCGGTAGCAAAATAATCTAGAAAAAATAGTGGTTCAGCACCTTGAACAATAATATCGTTGACGCACATGGCTACTAAGTCGATACCCACGGTATTGTGTAGATTTAGATCTAACGCCAATTTTAATTTTGTACCCACACCGTCAGTACCGGATACTAAAACCGGATTTTTGTATCGATCCAAAGGCAGTTCAAACAGCGAGCCGAACCCGCCCAGTCCAGCCATGACGCCAGCATTTCGAGTTCTGGCCGCGATGGGTTTTATGCGATCAACCAGGGCATTGCCGGCCTCGATATCGACACCTGCGCTCTTGTAATTCAGGCTATCTTGCTGTTCTACGCTCAATGGGAACCTCTTGCTAAAGTTAAGATTGAAACAACCGATATTGTACTATAGTTCCCATTCAACTCCGTCAGGGCAGGCTGTAAGCAATGATTTTTAACAAAGCAAAACGACTTTTAGTGCTGGTGATTGTATTGCTGGATTTGCCGGATAAAGTACTGTATGCGGATGAAGTTCAAGGGTTATTTGAGATTGAACTGATCGCCAACAGCCAGTCGGCCGAAGATCGAGAGCAAGCTATCAAGCAAGCGTTATACGGGGTTTTGAATCGGGTTCTGGTCTCGGAAGATATTTCCAAAATTCCCGCAGTACAACAGGCGTTGCAAGGAGCACAATATTACGTCAAACAATTCCAGTATTCTCTGATTGCGGCGGATGAGTATTCCGAGAGTGACGCCCGGTTGATTCGGGTGGAATTTGATCAAGACCAGTTAATGGAGCTCATGCGTCAAAGTCAGGTGGGGATCTGGAGCGAGATTAGACCACGAACCTTGGTTTGGCTGGTTGTCGACGAGGGTGGCAAACGGCAGTTTTATAATCCCGACGAAATGCCCGAATTTGAGACTGCCTTGGCTACGGCTTCCAAAATAAAAGGAGTGCCGATTATTTATCCAATGCTGGATCTTGAAGAACAACAAAAGATATCTGTCAGTGAAGTTCTGGGTGCGGATACAAGAAATTTGCTCAACGTTTCAGCTCGCTATGAAGTGCCTGCGGTCATGGCAGGAAGAGTCCTTCACAAAGGGCAATGCTGGCAGGGTGAATGGGCGTTTTATTTTGATGGCAAAATCAGCCAGTGGAATACAACGTGTTTACCGCTCAAATCAACCATGCTGGAAGGTATACAGGGAGCTTACAAGATTTTATCGACTTATTATGGGGTAAAACCTTAATCAAATATCCGCTACAAAGCGAGCCACTTCAAGGCGATTACGACCGTTTTGTTTGGCTTGGTAAAGTGCATTATCTGCAATCCTTATAACGCTCGCTAATGTGTCCATGACTGTTATGCGTCTTGTGCATAAACCTATGGAAATGGTAGTGGGAATGACTTGGTCTTGGTATAAAAAAGCATGAGACATGACCGTCTGCCTGACTCTGTCCGCCCAGGCTTCAGCGGCGGCTTCAGGGGTTTCTCGCAATAGCATGATGAACTCTTCGCCACCATAACGAGCCAATAAATCTTCCTTGCGCATTTGAGCGGTTAAGATAGCCGATAGCTCTCTTAAAATATGATCCCCAGCCATATGTCCAAAGTTGTCATTCTTGCGTTTGAAATGATCAACATCGCACATGACGATGCTCAATAACGCATTGTTACGTTTGCAGAACGAAAACTCTTCCTGAGCACGTAACATAAAGGCGCCGCGATTGAGGATGCCGGTCAATTCATCTGTGTAAGCCGCTTGGTACAAGGCTTGTACAGATGCGGCTTCGTTACAGCATTTGTAGTCGATACGCATGATGGTGTCGCCTACATGAATTCTATCCTGCACACTCAGCCATTGTTGGTTGATTCGTTTACCACCTATGAAAATCCCATTAGTCGACTGCAAGTCCTCAAGTAAAATCCCCTTCGTACTCACTTTTAAAGCGCCATGCTTTCTGGAGATTTTCGGATCGCCAATCATGATGTCAGCTTCGATATGGCGTCCGAAAATATTGCAGGGTTGGTGTAGCTTGAATTGTTTGCCTCGATCACTACCCGACAAGATCATTAGATAAGGTTCGAGCGCATGTTGGGTATGAGCGTTATCGCCCCTTTCACCAATCATGGTGTTTGAAAAAGGTAACGATATTTTGGTGTTTAAATTATTCATGATGACAACGCGCAACAATGATTAAACAACTCAA
>CAZJYS010000219.1:0-2893 GCA_964550075.1 uncultured Methylomonas sp. | reverse complement strand
CGACGCGTTATGCCCCACCGAGGAACCGCGGAGAAAAGCCAATGCACCCTGACTTGAACAAATACTTGAATGACGACTGCCTTTTGGCGACATGTGATAATCCAATGGCCCAAGTCGCAGCTCGCCCATGGACAGATCGCCAGTTAACACAATACCTTCCTCCATCCAATTATGGCGATGAGCCGGCAGTGAAGCACCCGGATCGAATTCGATCAATACAGAATTGCCTTCAGAACCGGTCCATAGCGATTTATAGCGTATCCCGGATTTAAGGGGTTTCCAGACGCCATGCTTGCGGCGCACCGTCAACAACCCGGCATGCATGGCGATGCTTTGGCTAACCCGATGCATGATCGAAGTGCGTAAATTGGCTGCTTGGCTGACTTCAGGGGCGATCGGCGCCAACCCTTCGAGTAACCGGTTCAGCTCGATTTCATCCGAAAGATCGAAATCGTTTAGAGATTCTGTGTTTTTACTCATAGCTTCCTACAATTGCTTCTTCGGATGTCAGGATTAAGCGTAATTGATTCAATGATTTTCGAATATGAGATTTGACTGTTCCCAGCGGTAACCCTGTATGTCCGGCAATTTCATCATGACTGAGTCCTCGAAAAAAGGCTAAAGAAACCAACTGTCTTGGAACAGGACCCAGACTAACCAAGGCCTTGTGCAAACGATGATCCTGTTGGATCGCAGACAGCAAGTCTTGGGGGGAATTGTGATCTGTTGCCTGGATCAAGTCTTGTGTTTCAGGATCGAGTTCCACCTCGTTGGGTTCGATGCGGCGTAGCATATCCAATGCCCGGCTGCGGGTAATGGTTAATACCCAGGTTTTTACCGACCCCCGGTCAGCATCAAACCGGGGCGCCTGACGCCATACTTGCCAAAACGTATCCTGAACCGCCTCTTCCGCTAATGGGCTTAGATTTAAAATGCGTAAAGCCAATCCGTAAACCTGGCCAACCAGGCTTTCATACAATTGATCAAGCGCTGATTGATCACCGTCCACAATACGGGCAATCAAGCCTTGCAGGAACGCTTCATCGACCATATAAGAGCCAATATTTATTCATTACCATTCTGTCGGTTATTCCACATCGTTCAAACCATGCCACTGATTTAAGTTCACATTCTTCCCACAATATTCTATACGCGGAAAACAAAGTTTCGGATGCATAAAACCTTAAAAGACTTATTCGTGCGAGCAAACGATTCAATCAGTTTGCCCGAATTGGTACTGTCAACAAAAAATGTATTACTTTGAGGCTTGAGTTAATTTTTGAAAAAACCACATCCAATTTTCCTTTTGTGCCGTATTGATAAATGCAACGCCAAGTTGCATCGATTATTTAACCAAAGGAAGCCGCCATGAAAAAATTAATTCATCCATCACCTTTTCTTCTATCCCTTATCGTTAGCGCCTCGATATTACCAGGATTTTCCGAATTATCGCATGCCGCCAATCACCGAGAAGCCCCGTTGACCGCACTGGATACCAAGGCCGATATTACTGATTGGTATGCTTTTGTCAGTTATGACGACCCTACCAAAGTCACTATGATATTGAATGTCGATCCCTTACTGGAGCCGAGCAACGGGCCGAATTATTTTCCGTTTGACCCTGAAATTCTTTACGAAATGAAGGTGGATAACGATTTTGATGCGGATGAGGATGTCACTTTGCAATTCAGATTTAAAACCGAACAACGTCTACCGGGAGTTTTTACCGGCTTTGTTGGTGCCGGTAGTGGTATTTCAGCACCGTCCAACTCACCTAATCCAGATAAATTTCCTCCTGGTACTCCGATAGTCCCGCCTGCTATTACCGCATTGGATGGTCCGGGTTCAGAGGGTTTAGGGTTGCGGCAAAGTTATAGTGTTACCCTGATCAAAGGACATGGCAAAAAAAGGCAAGTTACTCATTTGACGGGGCAACAAAAACTGTATGCAGTGCCGTCTAATGTGGGTTCCAGAACCATGCCTAATTACGAGAATCTGGCTGGACAAGGTATTTACCAATTGGCTGGCGGCATAAAAGTGTTTGCCGGTACTGTGGATGACCCGTTTTACATTGATCTGGGGGCCGCTTTCGATACGTTTAATTTTCGCGCCGGTGCTTTTAATTCCGGCATTCCCGGCGTATTGACCGATGCGCAGAATACGGCCGACGGCAAAAACTTTGCCCCTGATGATGTGGCCGGTTTCAACGTTAACACGATCGCGATTGAAGTCCCGATCGCTTTATTAACCAAAGACGGGCAAACCCATGTCGCTAGCGATGCACTTGCCGTCATAGGTACCTACGCGACCACCTCCAGACCACGCAGCAAAGTCTATTCAGGAAAACCCGGCGGCAAAGCGAAACTGGCCAGCAGTTTTGTGCAGATTCAACGCATGGGAAACCCCTTAATCAATGAATTAATCATCGGCACCGGTGATAAAGATAAATTCAGTATGAGCGAGCCCAAGCATGATGCGGATTATGCCAAATATTTACTCGATCCTTTGCTGGCTAGGGTGGTGAATGCCGCCTATGCAGGTGCTGTCACCATTCCAGCCGCTCCCAGAATGGATTTGGCACCGCTGATATATTATGCAACGCCCATATGTCCCGGTTGCACAACCGCTCAGCAAGGACCGGTGGCTGACTTATTGCGGCTTAACACCGGTATTGCGCCAACGCCTTTAGAGGCAAGAAACCGCATGGGCTTTTTGGCCGGTGATACGGCGGGTTTTCCAAATGGCCGCCGGGTTTCCGATGATGTCACAGATATTTCAGCTCAAGCTGTGGTAGGCGTGTTGAATCCGGCATTTAATCTCTTTCCAAATAACAGAATTGCGGATGGGGTTAACGCTAACGACAAACCCTATCAGGAGACCTTCCCCTATGTAG
>CAZJYS010000218.1:0-2898 GCA_964550075.1 uncultured Methylomonas sp. | reverse complement strand
GTTTTTGGATAATTTATTTTCTGTTGTATCCAAATTGGTCAAAACCTGACAATCATTAGGAAATTCGCGGGATTGAGCTTAGTCTCTCATTGCAAAAACGCATTTATTCATGATTAAATACCCCGTTAAAATATTTCATCATTTATTTCAGAGCCCATGATGCAAGACTACCAAAGCCAAAAACCTATCGTGCTTGACATACTGGATGCCCATAAGACGATGCCGGGCAATTTGTTACCGATTCTTCACGGCATACAAGACACCCTGGGCTATATCCCTCCTTCTGCGATTGAAGATATTGCCAAAGCGCTTTATCTATCTAAGGCTGAGGTGCATGGGGTTATCAGTTTTTATCATTACTTCCGCACCACGCCGCCAGGCAAACATACGATCCGCATTTGCCGAGCAGAATCTTGTCAGGCCATGAATGGCAAAGCTTTGGAAAATCACGCCAAACAAACGTTGGGCATTGATTTTCATGAAACAACTTCTGATGAACATTTTTCCCTGGAAGCGGTCTACTGCCTCGGTAATTGCGCCTGCTCACCATCCATGACTATCGATGATGAAGTATATGGGCGAGTCACACCGGAAAAATTTGATCAACTGATAGCCGCATGCAAAGGTACTAAATAATGGTCCGTTTATTCATTTCTCGCGATTCAACCGCGCTTTCCCTAGGTGCTGACAAGGTTGCCAACGCAATAAAGCAACAGGCCGACAGCAAAGGCTTGACCGTTGAAATCATTCGTAATGGTTCACGGGGATTATTCTGGCTAGAGCCACTCGTTGAAGTCGAAACAGATCAAGGCCGAATGGCGTATGGACCGGTGCAGGCTGAGGACATCGCATCATTGTTAGATAGCGGATTATTGGAAGGCAAACAACACCCTTTATACTTGGGCAATATCGAAGAACATCCTTTCTTCAAAAACCAAAATCGTTTGACGTTTGCCCGCGTCGGCTTGACCGATCCCGTCGATATTAAAGACTACATCGCTCATGACGGCTACCGTGGCCTGAAAAACGCCTTAAATTTACAACCTGCCGACATCGTCAAGCATGTCACAGATTCCGGCCTGCGTGGGCGTGGCGGTGCCGCATTTCCAACCGGCATTAAGTGGAACACCGTTCTAAACGCACCGGCTGATCAAAAGTATATTGTCTGTAATGCCGATGAAGGTGACTCAGGCACTTTCTCTGATCGGATGATTATGGAAGGCGACCCCTTTGTCTTAGTCGAAGGTATGACCATTGCCGGCTTGGCGGTGGGCGCTACTCAAGGCTATATTTATCTACGAATTGAATATCCTCACGCCAAGATTGCCCTCAATCAGGCCATTGCATCCGCTTATCAAAATGGCTATCTAGGTGAAAACATCCAGGGCAGCGGCAAGACATTTCACTTGGAAGTGCGTAGCGGCGCAGGTGCTTATGTCTGCGGCGAGGAAACTTCGCTACTGGAAAGTCTTGAAGGCAAACGCGGACTGGTTCGTTACAAACCACCGCTTCCTGCCATCGTAGGATTATTCGGCAAACCCACTATCGTCAATAACGTCATATCCTTAGCCTCCGTACCCATCATTCTGGACAAAGGCGGTGACTATTATCGTGACTACGGCATGGGCCGCTCACGCGGTACATTGCCTTTACAGATTGCCGGCAACATCAAACACGCGGGTCTGTTTGAAGTCGCATTCGGCATGACTTTGCGTGAACTCCTCTACGAATACGGTGGCGGCTCAGCCAGCGGCAGGCCCATCCGCGCTGTTCAGGTTGGTGGCCCTTTGGGCGCCTATATGCCTGAAAGCCAATTCGACACTCCGCTGGATTATGAAGCATTTGCGGCGATTGGTGCAGTTCTAGGACACGGCGGCATGGTGGTCCACGACGACACCAGCAATTTAGCCAACATGGCTCGCTACGCGATGGAATTCTGCGTAGAAGAATCCTGTGGTAAATGTACACCATGCCGGATAGGCTCGATTCGTGGCGTCGAAGTTATTGACCACATTATCGACAATGTCGACAAAACCAAAAACACCGAACTACTGCGCGACTTGTGCGACACCATGTTGTGCGGTTCTTTGTGCGCTATGGGCGGTATGACACCTTATCCTGTGTTAAGCGCGCTGAATCATTTCCCTGAAGACTTTGGCCTCGAAGCCGCCAAAGCCTGATCGATCAACCGGAGGTAGCTTATGTCTGCAAATAACGAAATCGATTACGGCACACCGATTAGTGCGTCCGAAACCCAAGTCACCCTGGAGATCGATGGCCACAAGGTCACAGTCAACGCGGGTAGTTCCGTGATGCGTGCGGCTGCCGAGGCTGGCATCAAAATCCCTAAACTCTGCGCTACCGACAGTCTCGATCCATTCGGATCCTGCCGGATGTGTCTGGTACAAATTGACGGTGCACGCGGTTATCCTGCCTCTTGCACCACACCCGTTGCCGACGGTATGAAAGTGCATACCCAAAACGAAAAACTGGCAAAACTCAGAAAAGGTATTGCTGAACTCTACATTTCTGACCATCCACTGGACTGCCTAACTTGCTCAGCCAACGGCAACTGCGAGTTACAAGACACAGTTGGCGAAGTAGGTTTACGCGAAGTGCGCTACGGCTTCGAAGGCGAAAACCATCTCGATGCCGAAAAAGACAACAGCAATCCTTATTTCAGTTTCGACCCATCCAAATGCATTGTCTGCTCACGTTGCGTAAGGGCCTGTGAGGAAACTCAAGGCACATTCGCGCTAACCATCGGCGGTCGCGGCTTTGAATCACACGTTTCGCCAGGCATAGACCAAGCCTTCATGGATTCCGAATGCGTTTCCTGTGGTGCCTGTGTACAAGCCTGTCCGACGGCGACACTGATGGAAAAATCAGTGATCGACC
>CAZJYS010000217.1:0-2924 GCA_964550075.1 uncultured Methylomonas sp. | reverse complement strand
TCCTTGACGATGCCGCAACCATTGTCGCGAATCTTGATTTGCCGCATGCCGCCCTGCTCGATATCAATCACAATCTGGCTGGAACCGGCATCAAAACAATTTTCCACCAGTTCTTTAACCACGGAAGCTGGACGCTCCACCACCTCACCGGCGGCGATCTGGTTAATCAATTGTGTCGGTAAGGATTGAATCCGCATCAACGGCGCTCATGAAAAAAGCGCGTATTTTAGCGGAGGAAGGGAATTCGAGGCGAAATGTTTCTGCCCATCTGAATAGCGGCTATTGCTTGAAAAGCGTCTGGACACTCCAAGCAGCAGGCGCTATGCTCTGATTCATAATTTCAGTCCACGGAATCGACATGACTATTTCACCTGCACAATTTCCGCAATTCATCAACGCTATCTCCCAGACAATTAATCAGCATGCCGATTCAGTGACTGAATTAGATCAGGCGATTGGCGATGGCGATCATGTATTCAATTTACAGCGCGGGATTGAAGCATTACAAAACATCAGCAGTGAGGTTGCCTTACTGGAGTGGCCAGCTGCCTGGCAAAAAATCGGTATGACTGTCATGGCTGCCATTGGCGGTGCTTCAGGGTCTTTATATGCGACGCTGTTTATCAGTTTATATAAAAACACCCAAGGAAAACCCGCTAATCTACAAAGCTTTGCCGATGCCTTGCAAATGGCCGTTGAGGCAGTCAAACAACGCGGCAAAGCCGATGTGGGCGAGAAAACCATGCTGGATGTCTGGGTGCCTGTTGCCCAGGCATTGCAACAAGACGTGGCGGCGAATAAAAATTTAACTGAAATTCTGGATCATGTTTGCGCTGTTGCCGATGCCGGCGTTGAAGCAACTCGAGACATGTTGGCCACTAAGGGCCGTGCATCGTTTTTGGGGGAACGCAGCAAAGGCCATATTGATGCCGGCGCCAAGACCGCGCAATTGATGATTGCGGCCATTTCTGCCGAAATAAAGTCAAATACTGCTTAGCCTCTTCATTTCAGCATCCCCAGCGCAACGCGGCGGTATTGACGGGTGCATCCCACAAACGCAGCATTTCTTCATCCAGCAAAGTCAACGTCAATGAACATCCCGCCATATCCAGCGAGGTTGTGAAGTTACCGACTAGGGAACGCTGAATCGATAATCCGCGCTGTTGCCAGAATTGCCAAGCCAGTTCGTATATCAAATGTAATTCCACCAGCGGCGTGGCACCAAATCCATTGACATGCAATAACACCGATTGACCTTCAAGAGGTTTCAGTTCATCGTGAATATGCCCGGCTAATTGCTCGACAATTTCGGTGGCCGACACCAGTTTGCCGGTTTCCCTGCCCCGTTCACCGTGTATGCCTACGCCCAACTCCATTTCGTCTTCGGCTATGGCAAAGGTCGGATGTCCTAAAGCAGGTACCGTGCAGCTCGTTAAAGCGACGCCCATCGAAGCCGTAGCCTGTACTACCCTTTCACCCAGCGCCTTACAGGCAGCCAAGTCATAACCCGCTTCAGCCGCGGCACCAACAATTTTTTCCACTATCGCCGTACCGGCCACACCTCGTCGACCTATGCTATGGGTTTTTGGTAACGACACATCATCATTCACCAAGACAGTGGCATTGGGCATCTCCAGCATTTCCGCAGCCATTTCGAAATTCATCACATCGCCAGCATAATTTTTGACGATGAATAACACACCCGCTCCCGCATCCACCGCTTGCGCAGCAGCCATCATTTGATCGGGGGTTGGCGAAGTAAATATCTGCCCCGGACAAGAGGCATCCAGCATACCGAATCCCACAAAACCACTGTGTAAAGGCTCATGACCCGATCCACCGCCTGAAATGATCGCCACCTTATCGATTTTTTTTGTCGTGCGCGTGATGAAATTCGGCTGTGTGTGCAGCTTTACAATATCGGCATGGGCTTTGGCAAAACCCTGCAAACTGGTATCCAGCAAAGTAGCCGGGCTGTCGATCAATTTTTTCATGGGCTTATCCTTTGTTTGATTAAAACCTGAGTCAATGCCTGAATATCCTGCATCACCCAGTTTGGAGCGTAATCAAGCTGATACATATCGCTCTCGGTAGAAATGCCCGATAACACCAGCAAACTGCGCATCCCGGCGCGCACGGCCCCTAAGATGTCAGTATCCAGCCGATCACCAATTGCGATCACCTGCTGGGGCTCTAACCCCAGTATAGCCAGAGCTTGCTGATAAATAATCGGTTCCGGCTTACCGATGATGACGGGACTCACACCGGTGGCAGCCGTCAACGCAGCGATGGTTGCACCATTGCCTGGCAGGAAACCTTGCTCAGTCGGGAGAGTCACGTCGCCGTTACTGGCAATAAAATCAGCCCCATGCTGAATGTTTAAAGCGGCTGTCGCCAACTTATCCCAACTTAAGGCTTTATCCAATCCACACACGACTAATTGCGCCACTTGTTGAGCATCATTAACGCCAATAAGCCGAAAGCCTTGCTCCCGTAAGGGCTGTAAAAGTCCCTGCATGCCGATGACAAAAACGCTAGTCGCATCAGCCGGATAACGTTCAGCTAAAAACCATGCTGTCGCCATACCCGAGGTTAAAATCTCGGTCAAATCAACGGTTACCCCCATGTTTGCCAGCTTAATCACATACTGATCTGCAGTCAGACTGGCGTTGTTGGTAGCCAAAACAAACGGGATTTGCAATTGACGCAAGGCCTGAAAAAACTCGGTCAACCCTGGATGTGGACGATCCCCATGCCAGAGCACACCATCCATATCGATGATCAAGCCATGAATATCGGTAAAATCTTGCATATGAAAAATGGGTCTTAGATGTTTAACACGACGAAACACTGCATTCCTTTGACATCCGCCTTAATTTTTGGCTATCAAGAATTGCACAAACAGTTGTAAACGTCCAGCTGTA
>CAZJYS010000216.1:0-2930 GCA_964550075.1 uncultured Methylomonas sp. | reverse complement strand
TATTGCTTGATATTATTTTTTGTTTTTAGTAATGTAACCCTGTCGTAAAGTTGTGAGATTGTTCGCAATTATTTTCGGCAACACCAAGATTAATCTTTCAATTAGGGATCATTATGAAAAATAAATTATTTGCAATTTTTTCGCTTTTTGCGCTTTTATCCAATATTGCTTCAGGTGCGGTGTTAAATCTTTCTAATAACGGAGCAAATCCCACGCAACTGAATTTCACTGCTGGTGAAAATATTGTTGAGGTAAGACTGGATCCGACCTCAGGAGCGGATTCGCGTTTTTTTACTTTCAATATTGCTAATGGCTATCAACTTGACACTATTCAACTTGACGCCTTTTCCTACACGCAAATTGCCAGTAATCCTATCGCTACGGGCGTAGCATTTTTCGGGCTTAAAAAAGGCACAACTATTAGTCCGAGCAATAATAACCCTACAGTAGTGGATGGTTATGCCCTGTTGGGTACTCCAGTAAGCAATAACCCCATCAATGGTGTAATACCAACAGATGTGGGTGGTAATGTGTATACCAGTTTAATTGCAACTGGAGCGTTTACTGGAAATCAACTACCTAATGCCCTTGGAACTGGGGCCTATACCGTTTGGTTGCGTGAAAGCAGAACAATCGATGAGTTTTCGCTGAATTTCAAGGTCGCAGCTGTTCCGTTACCCGGTGCTGTCTGGTTAATGGGTTCAGTACTAATGACTTTTTGGGGTTGTGGGATCCGAAAAAAGTTTGTTTAGGACACGGACTTTAGTTTGTCGTTTTTGATTTTACATCTTCTTAAACTCAAAAGAACTGTATTCTCATTGGATGTTTTATATTATTGGCTTGGATGTTGATCGATACAACTTAAAATGAAATGAATGGAATATCATTACTCAAGCATTAGGTCTCAACTTTTAATCATCAGGGATATGAGAAGACCTATCCTCGTACATTAATTCCAAATCCCTCTCAAGTCTGTAGTTGTATCATCAGGATGGAGTTTTGAGGATTGGGTATAATCCCAATCCTCTTAAACCAATCCGGACATGTTATGCAACATGACTTCTGGCACGAACGCTGGCAGCAAAATCAAATTGGTTTTCATAATCAAGAAACCAATCCTAATCTCAAAAAATATTGGCCTGAACTCGATTTGAAACCTGGCAGTCGGGTGTTAGTGCCTTTGTGCGGAAAATCCTTGGATATGCTTTGGTTACAATCTCAAGGCTTTGAAGTGCTGGGTGTTGAGTTAAGTCCGTTAGCTGTGGACGCTTTTTTTACTGAAAATCAATTGTCAGCCAAGCAGAGGCAACAGGGGGCGTTCATCGTCTATGAATGTCACGGTTTGAGCGTGTTATGCGGCGATTTCTTTGCTTTGACTGCCAGTGATTTGCATGGGGTTGATGCAGTTTTCGATCGGGCTGCGTTGGTCGCCTTGCCTGCTGAGATGCGTGCAGCCTATGTTGTAAAGCTTCAGCAGTTGTTGGCTGGCAGCCAAAGCTTGTTGGTGGCGTTTGACTATGAACAGCAGGCAATGTCGGGTCCACCTTTTAGCGTGCCTTTTGCTGAAATTCAGTCACTCTACGGGCCATTCTGCGATATCACCTTACTTTCCAGCCAAGACATACTGGATAGTGAGCCGCATTTTCGCGATAAAGGTTTGAGTCGGATGCAGGAACAGGTTTATCGACTAATCAGTCGATAAACCTGGCTGGTTGATTCGATATAAATCATGAGTATCCATCAATATGACGTAGTGATTATCGGAGCAGGTGCCTCCGGGTTAATGTGCGCAATTGAGGCCGGTAAACGCGGTCGCAAAGTGTTGGTGATCGATCATGCCAATAAAGCGGGTAAAAAGATTCTGATGTCCGGCGGTGGACGCTGTAACTTTACTAATTACTCGGTCGAACCCGAAAATTACCTGTCCAATAATCCGCATTTTTGTAAATCCGCCTTGAAGCGCTTTAACCAGTGGGATTTTCTGGCGCTGGTGCAGCGTTATCGGATTCCGTTTCACGAGCGCCTGCATGGACAATTGTTTTGTGATCATAGTGCCAAGGATATTTTGGCTATGCTGCTGGAAGAGTGTCGGCTGAATGGCGTTGAAATCAGCTTGCAATCTACGGTTCAACGTTTGGCTGCTGCGGTAGGCGGGGGATTTCAGTTACACTTAGGACACGGTATTTTCCATGCATCGTCCTTGGTTGTAGCAACCGGCGGTTTGTCGATTCCGAAAATGGGGGCGACGCCGTTTGGTTATCAGATTGCGCAACAATTTGGTATCAAGGTTTGGCCGACGCGGGCCGGATTGGTGCCGCTGACCTTACAGCCGGAAGACAAGTCAGTGTTTGCAGCATTAAGCGGAATTGCCGTACCTTGCGAGATTCGCTCGCAACGACAAACCTTCAAAGAAAATCTGTTGTTTACCCATCGTGGTTTAAGCGGCCCGGCTGTTTTGCAGATTTCCTCCTATTGGCAGCCGGGGGAAACCCTGGAAATCAATTGTCTGCCTGAAAGACCCTTGCTGACCGAACTCAAAAAATTGCGGGGGCAGGGTAGTAAACTGAAACTTAGAACCTGGTTGGGTGAGCAACTGCCCAAGCGCCTTATCCAGGCCTTGTTGAAAGAATCCGAGTTGGAGCGGGTTATCGTGGATTGTTCCGACAAACAACTGCATGGTGTGGTGGAAAGTCTTCAAGCCTGGAAGATACAACCCAATGGTAGCGAAGGTTATCGCACGGCAGAAGTGACCCTGGGTGGTGTCGATTGCGACGCCTTGTCATCCAAAACCATGCAGAGTTTACGCGTGCCTGGCTTATATTTTATCGGCGAAGTCGTGGATGTAACCGGCTGGCTGGGTGGCTACAATTTTCAATGGGCCTGGTCTTCGGGGTGGTGTGCAGGGCAATATGTATAAGCAATGGCTGACA
>CAZJYS010000215.1:0-2935 GCA_964550075.1 uncultured Methylomonas sp. | reverse complement strand
ATGGCGGCAATTGAAATTGCACATCCGCAAAATAGAACATAACGACAGCGTGTTGATTGGATGTAGATTTTCATTATTGCCATAGGCTTAGCGGCGGTTCCTTGACTACTGCTCGCAAAATATCACCACGTGTAATAAAACCTACTAATAACCCTTGATCATTGGTAATTGGTACTCCATCTATGTCTTGATTGATCATGACTGAGGCAATTCTCCGAATATCCGTCACGGGTGCAGCGGCGACAATTGGCGTGGTCATGACTTGCTCCACTCGCCTATTCATCGATTCAACGATCTGATCGCCATCAATATTGATGGCAGTCAATAGGTTGCGCTCGCTGACAACACCAACCAGTCTCATTCCGCTGTCTAATACCGGTGCCTGATGGATGCCGTGATCGCGCAAAATGCGCCATGCCTGTGCCACATCGTCGTCGACCGAAACAGTAATTACCTGTTGCTGCATAATCTGGTTGGCATGATAGAGAGGGCCTCGTTCAAGATTTTTGGGGAGCATAAGCCGGTAGGCCCGTTCGGCTTCCTCTTGTTTTCGCCTGTTTTCAGTTCCGACACCGCCTAATTCCTCACCCTCATGGGCAATAGCCCGTATGGACTTGGATGGTTTGAGCCCATTTACTCGCTGCATTTCTTCCAACGTACCACTGAATGTCTGGCCGGTAACGCCATGGATTGTAAACATACTGATAACCTCTTAAGAATTTGTCGTTTCGCTTGAATAAGGATCTGAATAGCCAAAATAGCCGCTGTCACGTCTTTTCTATCACTTCATCACTTAACAGCGAGTCCACACAGAAGCTAATCGGCCAATCTTAAATCAAATTCATCGATTACCAGGCGACGCCCGGCCACAGCAGGTAATCTCATGACATGTTCGGCCAAGGTAGCTTTCTCAGCGATAAATGCGCTTCGAGCCGATACGTCCAGAGGTTTTTAATCCGTTTCAGCAAGTCAGTGACCGACGGGATTCATCAGTATGTCCGGTGTACCTGTCTCCCAGCGCTGCAATTTTGCTACTACAGCGAGGAACAATCAGCACTTATCAGTCCCGCACCGCGTGCTCAATACCTTGCCAACAAACATCTACCATTAGGCTGATTTCAGGTTCTGAAATCACATAGGGCGGCATGAAATAAATCACATTCCCCAAAGGACGCAATAGCACGCCCTTTTCGAGTGCATAGCGGTACACTTTCAAACCACGCCGTTGCTGCCACGGATAAGCTTCACGCGTTTGTTTGTTTTTAACCAGTTCGATCGCGACAATCATACCGGTTTGCCTGACTTCGGCGACGTGAGGATGTGCCTGGAATCGCTCGACCGCTTTGCTCATCACAGCCGCCAAGCGGCGATTATTGCCGATGACATCCTGTTGCTGAAACAGGCCGATAGTCGCCAATGCCGCTCGACAACCTAATGCATTGCCCGTGTAGCTGTGCGAATGTAAAAATGCGGTGAGGTTCTGGTAGTCATCGTAAAACGCCTGATACACCGTGTCGCTGGTCAACACCGCCGACAACGGTAGATACCCGCCGGTCAAGCCCTTGGATAAACACATAAAATCGGGACTGATCCCCGCTTGCTCGCAGGCGAACAAAGTGCCAGTACGGCCAAACCCCACCGCTATCTCATCGGCGATCAGATGCACGCCGTAGCGATTGCAGGCCTCGCGCAACATGGTCAAATACACCGGATGGTACATGCGCATATTGCCAGCGCATTGCACCAGCGGTTCTACGATCACCGCACAGGTCGAATCGGCGTGTATCGCTAAAGCCTGTTCCATTGCCGCAAAACGGCGGATTGAATAATCCCGCCAGGTTTCACCGCTTTCACGATAGTAGCAATCCGGGCCAGGTACTGTGATGACATTCATCAGTAGCGGCGCATAGGTTTCCTTGTACAAAGCCACATTTCCAACGGCCAGCGCGCCAAGCGTCTCGCCGTGGTAACTGTTCTCCAGCGTGATGAATTTGTGTTTTTGCGATTTGCCGCAATTACGCCAATAGTGAAAACTCATTTTCAGCGCGACTTCAACGGCTGAAGAGCCATTGTCGGCGTAGAAACATTTATCCAATCCAGCCGGGGTAATTTCCACCAGCTTTTCGGCTAAAGTCAGCGCTGCTTCATGGGTAAAGCCGCCGAGAATCACATGCTCTAATGTATCGAGCTGTTGCTTAATGGCTTGATTAATGACTGGGTTGGCATGCCCAAAAAGATTCACCCACCAGGAACTGACCGCATCCAGATAGCGCTTACCCTCGAAATCTTCCAACCAGACGCCCTGACCGGATTTAATTGGAATCAACGGCATGGCATCAACGGGGTTTCCGCTTGGATCATGGTCTTTCATCTGACTGCACGGATGCCATAAGACCTGCAAATCGCGTTGCACCATTGCTTGATTATTCATCAACTGCCTCGGATTATTAGTTTCGTTCGACATGGACAGGGTCACTACCAGCATCCTTCGTGACTTTGGCGTCCAACAATGCTAGAACGCCGGCCATATTAAGACCCAGGGTGGAGGTGCGAAAATGGTGTTGAGGCATGGTAAATCTCGGGGGTTATGGAAATAAGCCGGGAAAAAGCGACTTTAATGCGCGCCATAATGTGACTCGATATAACGCTCGACCAGAACTTGAAATTCTTCGGCGATATGATCGCCTTTCAAGGTGACGGTTTTGACGCCATCTTCGAACACCGGTGCTACCGGCGATTCGCCTGTGCCCGGCAGGCTGATGCCGATGTTGGCGTTTTTGCTTTCACCTGGGCCGTTGACCACACAGCCCATCACCGCCACTTCCATGTTTTCTACACCTTGGTATTTACTCTTCCAGATTGGCATTTGCTCCCGTAAAAAGCCCTGAATATCTTGCGCCAGTCGTTGGAAGTAGTCGCTGGTGGTGCGACCGCA
>CAZJYS010000214.1:0-2952 GCA_964550075.1 uncultured Methylomonas sp. | reverse complement strand
CTGTTTATGCAATCGTTGCGGAACTGATTTAAGTCTGAGCTTTGCTGCAGAGCAGGCTGCCAAAATCCAGCTTGCTAAAGCAATAAATCTTGCGCTAACCGGTCAACCCCTGCCATCTCTGGACGCTTTGCAGCAATCGCTGTTGCTTGACGCCACACAGTTGGGGTTAAGCTTATTGGAATTCCTGATTGCTAAACAATGCCAACAGATACTCGAACTATTGGCACAAAAACAAATTGTCAAGGCAAAACAACAACTCCATGCCCTGAAAACCAGACAGCCCCAAAATGAATTACTAGAACAATTACAGGGGTTTAGTGATTATTTGCTGATGCAGCAAAATTGATATCTACCTCGTTCCCACTCAGCTCGAGGGAACGAGGTACTACTGATTCAAAGCGTTTAATAAACTATCATTCAACCCCTAATTGCTTGCGATTATCCAAAAATCCGCTTAATCAGTTGACGCCACCTTGTTTTCATCTTCTTCCTGATAATTCCGGTAGTTAATCGAAATCTTCAAACCGGCAAAACGTCCAGACATTTTGATCAGCTCGCTGGTGGATTTATCAAAAGTCAGTTTAACTTCGCTCAAAGCCCGCTTTTCATAACCTTCTTCGATACCTCGGGCATCGAGGCGAAACTGGTACTTGTAAACTTCGTCTTTCTCCTGATCCTTGATTTCCTGAGGTTCGCCCAATTCTTTCAGTACTGCGGCCTTTTTAGGTAAATCACTGGCGATCTTGTCGATCAACTCGGCTTTGGTTTTTAACTGTTTTTTGCCTTCGTTGATTTCCGCGCTTCCCAGGGAACGAAAAGAGGCTTCGAGAAACTCGGGCGGGGCAATTTGTAGAAACAGTTTTGAAAAAGTCCACTCGGTGATTTCTTTTTTGAAATTAAACTGCAAATCACAGTAGAAACTGACTTCCGGACTGATTACCTTGCCATCTTTATCGATCTTGCGAAACCAATAGCGCCAGCGTTTACCGTTGGGAGTCATTTCTTCGCTGGTCGATTCCAGTTTTGCCAGCGCGACAAAATCTTCACTGAATAGCTTTGGTTTTTTGAAATGCACCGTAAAGTCATCTTTGGCCGTCACGGCGAAATACTGATCAAACTCTTTCATTTGCAAGTAGGTTTGATAGGCATGCAGCCATTCCACACAACCCGATTGCGTTATCAGCAACAGCAGCAAGAAAAAGAATTTAAAAGATCGCTTAATACGCATGACACCCTCAGTGTCGAATCGACGATGGGTTGGAATTGGGCAAGGGATTGGTTAACAAATTTTCCACATCCACTTTATCAAAACAATACTGGGCGCCGCAGAACTGACAATCGACCTCGACCCGTTCTCGCTCAGACAATATGGCCTCCAGTTCTGCTCTGCCCAGAGAATACAAGGTATTGGCAATTTTATCCTGCGAACAATTGCATTTAAATTCCACTGAGTCCGGCTCGTATAGCCTGACTTTTTCCTCGTGGAAAAGCCGATGCAGCAATTCTTCGCAATCCAGGCTCAACATTTCTGTGGCAGATACGGTATTGGCTAAGGCCTCAATGCGCTCCCAATCGTGGTCAGCCTTTTGTTCCCCAGGCAACTCCTGGATAAACAAACCTGCCGCATGGGTTTGATTGGCAAACAGCCAAAAGCGGGTTTCCAGTTGCTCGGACTGGGCAAAATAGGTTTTAAGCACCCCGGCCAGATTAGAATGCTCTATACCGACAATGCCCTGGTAAGGCTCGGAATTCTCCGACTCCACCGTTAATACCAACCGTCCTGCCTCGCCTATCATCTCCTGCAAGTTCGCGCCGTTAACGCAAGGCTCACTGCGCACCAAGCCGCGAATCTTACGATCATGCGTGGCTTGCGCCACTAAAGCCTTTAATTCGCCACTCCCTTGTACCTGCATGATCATGGCTCCTTTGAATTTGATCGTCGCTGCCAACAACACCACAGCAGCCAAGGCTTGGCCCAGTTGCGATTCGACATTCTGACTCACTAAAGTCTGATGTTGTTTGGCGGCCAACCAACTTTCATGCAGGCATACCCATTCTCCGCGTATAGCATGTTCTTCGAATATAAACCGTCTTAAGCAATCTTGTTGTTTCATGTATTTATGGCAAATTCCAGATTTGTCAGTGATTATAAACGTAACCCAACCATTCCTTTGACTCAGGATTTTTATTCATGAATTTATTTTTTAAAAAAACCTTACTACCCAGACAGGAAGATGCCTTACCTGGGCGACAACAAACCATGCAGGTCACCAACCGGCATCTGGTGACAGGCAACCCCATTTTGCCACCCTTTCCAGAGGGTCTGGAGCAGACGCTATTTGGCATGGGCTGTTTTTGGGGTGCCGAACGCAAGCTTTGGCAGCAACCAGGAATATTTACTACTGCAGTCGGCTATGCAGGCGGTTTTACGCCGAATCCCAGTTATGACGAGGTTTGCACTGGCATGACAGGTCATAACGAAGTGGTGCTGGTCGTTTTCGATCCAGCTAATATAAGCTTTCAGGACTTGTTAACGCTATTTTGGGAATCGCACAACCCAACCCAAGGCATGCGACAGGGAAATGATGTAGGGAGCCAATATCGTTCCAGCATCGACACATTCTCGGAAGAACATTATGAGCTAGCTTTAGAGAGTTTAAAACATTATCAATTAAAACTGCAGGCTGCCGGAATGACTGAAATTACCACCGAACTCCGCTCCGCTTCAAAGTTTTATTATGCCGAAGACTTACATCAACAATATCTGTTTAAAAATCCTCAGGGCTACTGTGGATTGAAAGGGTTGGGCATCGCTTATGGCGCCAATTAGTAACATTGAGCGATACCCGGTTTATGAAATCGAACGCATTCCTGTTTGGTAACACAGAAATATGACGAAATTTTTAAGCTGGAATTGAAGGTTTGTGCAGCCGAGAAATTATGCATTGTTTA
>CAZJYS010000213.1:0-2960 GCA_964550075.1 uncultured Methylomonas sp. | reverse complement strand
CCCAGAAAATTCACCATAAAACTACCGATAGCCACTTCGCCGCCCACGTATAAAAAAATTGCCAATGCCCCCAAAACCAAATTCGGATATTGCCAAGCACTGCCTGCAACTTGCGCGCTGACGCTTGACTCAACTGTGATCTTGGGTAATTTCAAACCGGCAAAAACTGCAGCCATTAACAACAACATGGCAGCCAGGAACAAATAAGGTTGCTGCACAGCAGCGGCTTCTGCTGCTTGATACGCGGATAATTCTGTAATCGACAAGCGGCTGATTTCTTCAGATGTTTTGACGGCGGTGGATAAAATCAACAACGAACCCAAATACGGCGCCAAAGTGGTACCCAGCGAATTAAAAGCCTGGGTCAGCGTCAGGCGACTAGAAGCGGTTTCCGCAGGCCCCAGCACCGTAACATAAGGATTGGCAGCCACTTGCAGCAGGGTAATCCCGGAAGCCAATACAAAAAAAGCCGCTAAAAACAAAGCATACGCATGCAATCCGGCAGCGGGGTAAAACAATAAACAGCCTAAACCGGCAATCAACAAACCCACAACGATGCCATTTTTGTAGCCCAGTTTTTCCACCAGATAACCGCTAGGCACCGACATTACAAAATAGGCGGCAAAAAAACAGAATTGAATCAGCATCGCCTGGGTGTAACTCAGGGTAAAAACGGCTTTTAAATGCGGAATCAAAATGTCGTTCAGACAAGTGATAAATCCCCAGATAAAAAATAGCGTTGTCAGGATGCTTAATGCGCCTCGATAAGACGCATCATCGATTTTTTTCTCGGCCTGCTGCATCGGCAAAACCAACTTAATTGGCTAACAGTGTGAACTGGGCGGTTTCATTACCCACCATCACTTTAAACTCACCGGGTTCGACGATACGCTTCATATCCAGACCGATAAAGGATAAGTCTTCTGGCCTCAGTGTGAATTGCAGCGTCTGTTGTTCGCCTGGTTTCAATTCCAGCTTTTTGAAGGCTTTTAACTGCTTGACCGGTCGGGTCACCGAAGCCGCCATGTCATTCAGGTAAACCATTACCGTTTCCTTGCCGGTGATTGCCCCGGTGTTTTTGACATTGACGCTCAAATCCAGTGTTTCACCCTTCTTGATTTGCTGCTGGTGCAAGCGCAAACCGCTGGTTTCAAACTGGGTGTAGCTCAAACCATGGCCAAACGCATATAAAGGTCGATATTGATTGCCTTCAAAAGCCTCCATCGGTTTATGATCGTAAGGCGTAATGTCAGCTGGATGACGTGGGTAAGAAAGCGGCAATTTACCACTGGGGTTGACGTCGCCGAATAAAATATCCGCCATGGCCACCCCACCTTCCATACCCGGCAAAAAGCCCAGCACCACTGCTTGAGCCTGTTCGGCAATTTCAGTGATGATGCGAGGCCGTCCGCCAAAGGTCACCAAGATTACCGGTTTGCCAATCGCAAAAATGGCTCTTGCCAATTGCAACTGCACGGCATCAAGCTCCAATGATTCGATATTGCCCACGGTTTCGGTATAGGTTTTTTCCCCCAACGCCAGAATCACGACATCATGATTGCGAGCTTCAGTTACAGCCTGTTCGATATTGATTTCGTCGCTAAACTGCTGACCACCGACATAAGTCACCTGACCGCTGGTTTTTTGGCGAATGGCTTGTAACAACGTTAATTTATCTTTGGGGTATAACTCCTCAGTGGCTCCTTGCCAGGTAATTGTCCAGCCGCCGTTCATCACACTGAGTAAATTTGCGGTTGGCCCGGTCACCAAAATACTGGCCGTTTTTTTCAGTGGTAGAATCTGGTTTTGATTTTTCGCCAGAATAATGGCTTCTTGCGCGGCCTGTAAATTGATTGCCCGGGCTTGTTCAGTCGCAAAATGACCTGCTACCGCTAATGCGGGTTCCTTGCGCTCAAACAAACCGCTTTGTATTTTGACCCGTAAAATACGCGAAACGGCTTCGTCGATGCGCGTCATCGGCACATCCCCGGTTTTAGCCAGATCCAGTAATAAATCGTAAAACGAATAATCAAACGGCACCATGCTCATATCGACACCGGCCATCACCGCCATCTTCACCGCCTCGCGCGGTGAAGCCGCCAATTTGTCGCGAGTGTACAGACGGATAATGTCTTCCCAATCCGAAACCGTAAAACCCTTAAAACCCATCTCACCGCGTAAAATCGTGGTCAGATATTGATAATTTGCATGACCGGGTATGCCGTCGACTTCAGCCGAATTAATCATCACAGTTGGCGCACCGGCTTTAACCCCAGCGTCAAAACCCGGCAAGAAATATTCCCGCAGCGCACGCTCACCTATCCAGGCTGGCGAACGATCCTTACCATTTAGCGGATAACTGTAGCCAACATAATGTTTCAAACAGGTCGGCGCTTTGTCGGCAGTGGCCATGTCATCGCCTTGGTGACCTTTGATATAAGCCTCACCCATGACTTTGGACAAATACACATCCTCGCCATACGTTTCCCAAAGTCTGGACCAGAGCGGTTGACGACCAATATCCATCACCGGCGAAAAATTCCAATCCAGGCCGGAAGCTTTCACTTCCCGTGCGGTAATCTCACCCGCTTTAAAAGAGAGTTCCGGATTAAAGGTGGCAGCCATACTGATAGCTTGCGGAAACAATACCGAGTTCTGCGTGTAAGTCGCGCCGTGTATGGCATCGATGCCGTAAATCACCGGAATTTTCAGGCGGGTTTGGCTAGCCAAGTCTCGGATGGCTTGCGTCATGCGCCGCCATTTTTCGATGGGTTGCGCCTTGTTGTTGGGCGTGGTCGGCGTGTTCAGAATCGAACCGACATGGCGATTTAAAACAGCCTCTGCCAATTTGGCATGATCTATCGGATCGTCCAAATCCTGACCATTTTCAGCCGATACCACGCTAAAGTCGATTTGGGTCATTTGCCCAATCTTTTCTTCCAGGGTCATTTGCCCCAGCA
>CAZJYS010000212.1:0-2981 GCA_964550075.1 uncultured Methylomonas sp. | reverse complement strand
AAAATCCGCCGCGACTATAACGCTCTGGTCGCCAACGAAACCCTGGAAGACTACGCCCTACGCTACGCACCGCGCAGCTTTCGTAAGTGGTCGGAGTTTCAGGTCGCCAACACCGCTTTCGGCTCGACGTCGTTTCTGGTACTGGAAGCCATCGGCGGATTTTTGTCGATCAATTATGGCTTTACCAATGCCTGTTGGGCGATTCTGATCGTCGGTATCGTGATTTTCATAACCAGCCTGCCTATCAGCTATTACGCGGCGCGTTACCATATCGACATCGACTTACTGACCCGTGCCGCGGGTTTTGGCTACATTGGCTCTACCGTCACTTCATTGATTTACGCCTCATTTACCTTCACGTTGTTCGCCTTGGAAGCCTCGATCATGTCGCTGGCGATTGAGCTGTATTTCCAGATCCCACTGGCTGTGGCCCATGTCATTAGTGCAGTGACTGTGGTGCCCTTAGTCACGTTCGGGATTACCACCATCAGCCGAATGCAGCTCTGGACACAGCCCATCTGGCTGGCATTATTGATTGCACCGTATATTGCCGTCGCCCATGCCGAACCGGAAGCGTTGCTGACTTTAAAATCATACTTCTGGATCGCCAGTAGCGGAGAAGGCTTTGATTGGTTGATGTTCGGCACGGCCACCACCGTGGCGTTTTCGATGGTGGCGCAAATCGGTGAACAGGTGGATTTTCTGCGTTTTATGCCGGATAAAACCAAGGCGAATAAATTCAAGTGGTGGGCGGCAATGCTGGCAGCCGGTCCAGGCTGGATCGTATTTGGAGTGATACGGCAAATTGCCGGAGCTTTGTTGGCGCATTTGGCAATTCGCCACGGTATCAGTCCGCAACATGCCCATGAACCGACACAAATGTATCTGGTGGCCTATAACGAGTTGTTCGAAAATCCACAATGGGCTTTGGCGACCACCACGTTATTCGTGGTTCTCAGCCAACTCAAAATCAATGTCACCAATGCTTACGCGGGCTCGCTGGCCTGGTCCAATTTCTTTTCACGCCTGACCCACAGTCATCCAGGCCGGGTGGTTTGGTTGTTGTTTAATGTATTGATTGCGCTGTTGTTGATGGAGTTTGGCGTATTTGGGGCTTTGGAAAAAGTGTTAGGTTTGTTTTCGAATATGTCCATCGCCTGGATCAGTGCTGTGGCGGCAGAATTGATGATCAACAAACCGCTGGGACTCAGCCCCAAGGAAATTGAGTTCAAGCGCGCCTATCTGTCCGACCTCAATCCGGTGGGCATGATCGCCACATTTGCCGCTTCAGTGTTATCGATTCTGGCCTATGTCGGCTTATTTGGCGAAATCCCCAAGGCTTTTTCGGCGTTTATCGCCCTGAGTCTGGCTTTTGTTTTGGTGCCCACCATTGCCTGGCTAAGCGGTGGCCAACATTATCTGACCCGTGATCGTAAGGCGCATAACCGCAAATCGCATACTCAATGCTCGATTTGCGAGAACGAATTCGAGCACGACGACATTGCTTATTGCCCCGCCTATGGCGGCAGCATTTGCTCACTGTGTTGTACGCTGGATGCCCGCTGTCTGGACGCCTGCAAACCGGGCTTTCGCTTTGATGACTACCTGGAGCGACTGGCAATACGCTGGATGCCCAACTTCATCAGCATCAGTGGCCGTCTGCGTTTGTTGCGCTTTGCAATATTGTTCAGCTTTTTGGCGATATTGACGGGCATATTCATCAGCATTATTTATTACCAGGATTTACTCAGCGTGGAGCACAATCCGTCAGCTTTCACGCTGTTAATCAATAACTTTTTAAAGATTTACGCCTCCTTGCTGGTATTTATAGGCTTGTGCACCTGGTGGCTGATTTTGAACGCCGAAAGCCGACGCGTGGCGCATGAAGAAACCGCCAAACAGACCCAACTGCTGTTAAAAGAAATCGAAAACCATCAAAAAACCGATATCAAACTGCAACAGGCCATGAAAATGGCCGATAACGCCAATCAGGCTAAAAGCCGATTTTTAAGCAGTATGAGTCATGAGATTCGCTCGCCGCTGAACAGCATCCTGGGCTATGCGCATATTCTGCATCAGGATCCTGAAATCCCGGAAAAACGCAGACGCGCGGTAGAAACACTCAAACGCAGCGGTGAGCATCTTTGTGCCTTGGTTGAAGATGTTCTGGATATTGCCCGTATTGAGGCACGCAAATTTGATTTGAATTATCAGCCCATCCACTTTCCTGACTTTATCGAACATCTGCAACACAGCTACCAAGCACAAGCTGAGGATAAAGGACTTAAATTTACCTGTCAGTTTCAGCATCAATTACCGCAAAGGGTGCGTGGCGATGAAAAACGGGTGGGACAAATTTTGATGAATTTGCTCAGCAATGCCATCAAGTTTACCAACGAAGGCGAGATCATTTTTAAAGTGGGCTATGGTGGCGAGGTGGCTAATTTTCAGGTGATCGATACCGGAAACGGTATTGAAGAGGAGCAATTACAAAATATTTTTCAACCCTTTACCCGAGTAAGCCTTCCTTCCGGTAATGCTGTGGCAGGTAGCGGCTTGGGTTTGACCATTAGCAAGATCATGACGGAAATCATGGGCGGTGAGCTCACGGTGAAAAGCCAACCCGGACTGGGTTCAACGTTTACGGTACGCTTGTTAATGCCCAGTTTGGGAGCCGATACAGAAACACATGCAGATACCCAGATTGTAGGTTACCGGTCGGAGAGACGAAAATTGCTGATCGTGGATGACCAAGTCGAGCATAGGGAATTGTTGATGGCCATCCTGGAACCGCTGGGATTTTATTTAAACGAAGCCAGCTCCGGCGAAGAATGCCTGCAAAAAATTGCCGACAATCCGCCTGATTTGATTCTGCTGGATATTTCCATGACCGGCATTAACGGTATCGAAACTGCCATCCAGTTACGTCAGCAGCAATGGAGCATGCCGATCGTGGTTTTAAGTGCCAATGCCTACCCTAA
>CAZJYS010000211.1:0-2992 GCA_964550075.1 uncultured Methylomonas sp. | reverse complement strand
CTGGCCAGATAAACCAGAAAACCGCCACCATCCTCGGCCAGATTTTCGAACGCTTTGTTCTTGAACTCTTCCAGTTTGGCGGGGTTTTGAGACGTCACCCAGCGCACGGTGTTGATCGGTGAAGCATCATAAACACACTCGACGCTGTATTCACTTTTAAGCCGATGCGCCGTCACATCAAACTGCAAAATACCCACTGCCCCCAAAATCAAGTCGTTGTTTTTAAGCGGTTTGAATAACTGCGTTGCCCCCTCTTCCGTCAACTGAACCAGGCCTTTTTGCAAGGCCTTGGCGCGCAGCGGGTCTTTTAACACGACGCGTCTGAACAACTCCGGAGCGAAATAAGGAATCCCGCCAAACTTCAAGGTTTCACCCTGAGTAAAGGTATCCCCAACTTGGATGGTGCCGTGATTATGCAAACCGATGATGTCGCCTGGATAAGCTTCTTCGACATTTTTCCGGCTGTCCGCCTGAAAAGTGATGGCATTGGCCACTTGTATGCCCTTGCCGATACGCACATGATGCAATTTCATGCCTTTATCGAATTTACCTGAGCAAATGCGCATAAACGCAACCCGATCGCGGTGAGCCGGATCCATGTTGGCCTGAATTTTAAACACAAAACCACTGAATTTATCCTCGCTGGGCTCTACCTCGCGTTGCTCGGATTTGCGTGGCCTTGGGCCCGGCGCAAACTCGGCAAAAGCATCCAGCAATTCAATAATGCCAAAGTTATTGATGGCTGAGCCAAAGAACACCGGGGTTTGTTCACCTGCCAAGTATTTATCCAGGTCGAAGTCATGGCTGGCGCCCTTGACCAAGTCGATTTCCTCGCGCAACTCTTCAGCCTGATAGCCTAATAGCTCGTCAAGATGCGGATTATTCAGTCCCTTGATCACTTCGGCCTTGGCGATACGACCACCATGATGAGGGCTGAACAACAAAATCTCATCCTTGTACATTTGATATACACCCTTGAAGCGCTTACCCATACCAATAGGCCAGGTCATCGGCGCGCATTCAATTTTCAGCACGCTTTCAACTTCATCCAGTAATTCGATGGGTTCCCGGCCCTCCCTGTCCAGTTTGTTGATAAAAGTCAGAATCGGCGTATCTCTTAACCGACACACTTCCATCAATTTGATGGTTCTGTCCTCGACACCTTTGGCGACGTCGATCACCATCAAGGCTGAATCCACGGCGGTTAGTGTTCGATAGGTATCTTCTGAAAAGTCCTCGTGACCCGGTGTATCCAGCAGATTAATGATGCAATCGTTATGTTCGAACTGCATAACGGAAGTGGTGACCGAAATCCCCCGTTCCTTTTCCATTTCCATCCAGTCGGAGGTGGCATGACGCGCTGCTTTACGACCTTTGACCGAACCGGCCAACTGAATCGCGCCACCGAATAACAGCAGTTTTTCGGTGATAGTGGTTTTACCCGCGTCCGGGTGGGAAATAATGGCAAAAGTTCTGCGGCGCTTGTATTCAGCGTCTATCATGGGATTTGGTCAACCTTAAAATGTTCTGAAAATAAAAAACACCCCGCTTTAACATTGGATAAAACGGAGTGCATATTGCAATTATACGCTGTAGGGTTTGCTTGAAAAACAGCTGTTCATAATTTTACGCAGACTGTTCCATGTGGTTTCGCGCTTTGTGAATGGACATTTAAACCGGCCCTTGTATAATTCCGTCCCATTTTCCACCCGATTTAACTCGGGCCATCTCATCATTCTAAGAAAATCACCATGGCACTACACTGCGGAATTGTTGGGTTACCCAACGTCGGCAAATCGACTTTGTTCAACGCCTTAACTAAAGCCGAGATAGCGGCTGAAAACTACCCTTTTTGCACTATAGACCCCAATGTGGGCGTGGTGCCGGTTCCGGATCCTCGCATGGATAAACTGGCGGATATCGTCAAACCAGAAAGAGTGTTGCCAACCACCATTGAATTTGTCGATATTGCCGGTTTGGTAGCTGGTGCCTCCAAAGGCGAAGGCCTGGGAAATCAGTTTTTGGGCAATATTCGCGAAACCGATGCCATCGTCCACGTGGTTAGGTGTTTCCATGATGACAATGTCATCCATGTGGCCGGCAAAGTAGATCCCGTCGGCGACATAGAAGTCATCAATACAGAACTGGCCTTGGCTGATATGGCTTCGGTTGAAAAGGCGCTGCAAAAAACACTTAAAGCCGCCAAATCCGGTAATAAAGATGAGGTGGCCCGCAAACAGGTGCTTGAAAAAGTACTTGAACAATTGAATGCCGGAGAACCGGTCAGAACCTTGGGTTTAACGGAAGATGAAGTCAAACTCATCAAAGAGCTGTGCCTGATTACCTTAAAGCCGACTCTGTACGTCGCCAATGTGCAGGATGACGGTTTTGAAAACAATCCCATGCTGGATAAAGTCATCGCTTATGCAGACAAGGAAGGCTCCAAAGTCGTGCCGGTCTGCGCAGCCATAGAGGCAGAAATCGTGCAACTTGATGAAGCAGAAAAACAGGAGTTTTTAACGGATCTGGGGTTGGAAGAACCAGGCTTGAATCGCGTTGTCCGTGCAGCTTACAGTTTATTGCAACTTTCAACCTATTTTACGGCGGGAGTAAAAGAAGTCAGGGCCTGGACCATACCGGTTAACGCTACAGCCCCGCAATCAGCGGGCGTGATACATTCTGATTTCGAAAAAGGCTTTATCCGCGCCGAAGTCATTTCCTACGAAGATTTCGTGGCTTACAAAGGCGAACAAGGCGCTAAAGACGCTGGAAAATGGCGTCTTGAAGGTAAAGACTACAAAGTACAAGACGGTGATGTCATGCATTTTAGGTTTAATGTTTGACAATCGAAGCAGGCGTTTTTATAATGCCGCTTCTTAATTAGTTACGCGGCGATATAGCTCAATCCGGTTAGAGCGCGGGATTCATAACCCCGAGGTTCCAGGTTCGATCCCCGGTATCGCCACCAAATAAAACAAGGACTTAGGATTTT
>CAZJYS010000210.1:0-3037 GCA_964550075.1 uncultured Methylomonas sp. | reverse complement strand
CGGATTTAATTGCGTTGTGTAACCCACCATCCAATAAGATTAAGGAGAATTTTTATGTTCAATGCCTTTAAAACACAGGCCATTGTGTTAGCCATATTTTGGTTTGGCGTATCCGGCACGGCAACAGCCCAGAGTGGCTATAGCAACAACGTAGTAAATGCTTGCGCCAATGCCTCACGTCCGGCACCTAAAATTGCTGCGGATAATTGCAGTACTTGCCATATATCAAACCGTAAATCGGCAACCCCTGCCAAATCGGCTTACAGTACAGGCGGAACCACACTACTGGACTTCTTTTGCGCAGCAACGACAACACTAAATCATGCACCGGTAGTTTCGGTACCATCAAATAGTATCAGTGTCGTTACAGGTAGCCCAGTCAACTTTAGCGTTTCTGCCCAAGACCCGGATGCTGGTGACACTGTGACATTATCCGCTACATTGACTGGTGTACCCGGTGCAACATTCGATACAGCGAGTGGCCAATTCAACTGGACTGCAGGCGCTGTGCAAAACACACCGTATCAAGCTGTATTTAAAGCCACGGATAAAGCTGGTCTGGCAAGTTCCACAACAGTAGCCATTACCGTGCGCGCTGCCAACACCAACAGCAATACTGCGCCGAATTTGAGCGTACCCTTGACGCAGCAAAATGTCACTGTTGGTCAAAATTTAACGTTTGAAATTAAAGCCAGTGACGCTGAGGGTGACGATGTGCAAATTACTGCCCAGTCTCTACCTACAGGCGCCAGTTTATCGCCAGCGGTTCAGGATCTCACCAGTGGCGAATGGATCAGCACGTTTAGCTGGAAGCCTGATAGTGTACCAAGCAGTAATCCACTATCACTGACCTTTACCGGCACAGACCTCCCTGCAGACACCAGCACAGCATTGAGTAGTTCAAAAACGCTGAAAATTCTGGTTAACGCCAATAGCAGTACAGTTAGCATCGCTGCTTTGAATTTCAGTAAAGCACAATGGGATAGCCGTAAAAACCGGCTGGAAGTTTCCGGCCTGATCAAGCCATTGAAGGGCAAGCGCTTACCTAAAAATTTGACGGTTAATTTGATCGATACCGATACCGGCGAAGTGTTGGCAGCAGCCATTAAGGTAAATAAGAAAGGTCTTTGGAAATTTACCAGCGCCAAAGGTTTAAGCAGCCAACCATGCCAAGTCACAGCCAATGCGGGCGGATTGACGGCAACCATACCGGTTGATCGTAGTTGCACAACAGAGGACGAGGATAGCGACGATGACGATCATGAAGATGAGCATGGCCATGATGACTCAGCCAGAAACCAGCATGACGACCATCGTAAACCCAATAAAAAGCACGATGATTAATCGTAGTCGTTAACACCCCACAGCCGGATATTTGAAAAGGTATCCGGCATTTTTATGTCTATAAGTGCTTCAATACAGAACTTTTTTTAACTTACTGACGCTTTAAAAATATCCGCCAAACGCTTAACTCCAGGGCCAGCTGAATCAGGATTGGCCAGAATCAAATACAGTGGTACTTCCCGAACGGCACCTTCCCTTAAAGCTAATGGCTTTAAAATACCTGCAGCCAGTTCCTGACTGATTTGCTTTTCCGGCAGCCAGGCAAACCCATGACCCTGGCAAACAGCCTGAATAGACGTCGCCACTTGACTCACAGTCCAACGTTGATTGACTTCGATTGAAACCGCACGCTGATCGCGCTTGTTCCCTGAATCCCTAACCACGATATGCCGATGGGTTTGTAAATCACGAAAGCTCAACAAGCCTTGATGATGCAATGGATGATCAGCATGCGCAACCGCCAGCAAGCGAACGCGCATTAGCACATCCCCCAAAAACCCTGGCGGTAGTTGCGGGGAAATCGCCAAATCCACATGACCGCTAAGTAACGCATCCGAAGTGCCGCCCAAAACCGACTCAATCAACTCGATCCGCGTCCCTGGGCTTTCCTGTCCAAAACACTGCAAACAACTTAACAGCAAGTCCGACGGAAACAAAATTTCCGCCGCCAAGGTAATCACCGCTTCCCAGCCTGCCGAAAGCGCATGCGCCGCCCGTTCCAAATCGGCTGCGTCACCAACCAAAGACAAAGCACGTCTGTACAGCATGTATCCAGTCGGAGTTAGCATGGCCTTGCGGCCTTGAATTTCGAAGACCTTGACTTGCAACAAGGCTTCTATTTTTTGCACGGCGTAACTCACCGCAGACTGGCTTTTAAACAGTTTTTCTGCAGCTTGTGCATAACCGCCCGCTTCTACTACTTCGATCAAACACCGCCATTGCTCTATCGTGATTTGTGGCCCCATAAAACCTATCCAAAAAACTGATCATATTCCGCTAATTATTATGCTTTTTTATCAAATTAATAAGTTATTTAATAACACCACATTCACTGAACAAGGCATAATCATGACAACGTTATTACAAATTCATTCAAGCATCTTTTCATCAACCGGGCACTCCAGTCAGTTAGCCGAAGAATTTGTCGCTACATGGTGCAGCAAACACCCCGATACTCGAGTGGTGTTGCGTGACCTGGCCAGCCAACCTTTACCTCACCTGGATGCACAAAGGGTGTCGGCATTTTTTACCCCGGCAGACGCGCTCACTGCGGAACAACAAATAGTCATTGATGAATCCAATGCCTTGATAGACGAGCTCAAGCAATCCGAGATCATCGTCGTGGGCTTACCGATGTACAACTTTGGCATACCTTCAACCTTAAAAGCTTATTTTGACCACATTGCCCGGGCAGGCGTTACTTTTCGTTACACCGAGAACGGCCCTGAAGGACTGCTGAATAACAAAAAAGTCTACGTGTTTGCCACCCGAGGCGGCCAATATGTCGGCACTGCGTTGGATAGTCAAACCGGTTATGTTCGAGATTTTCTGAATTTTTTGGGTATTCGTGATATCGAATTTATCTATGCGGAAGGTCTAAACATGAATGCAGAAACCAAAGACAAGGCCTTGGCCGACGCCAGGCAGCGACTGACGACATTAGTCAACTAATGCGTTGACCGAACAAAAATTT
>CAZJYS010000209.1:0-3046 GCA_964550075.1 uncultured Methylomonas sp. | reverse complement strand
AAACCTGCAGCCAATGCCAGCAATTTCGGATGAATGGTTGACGTCACAACGATTGTTTGATGGCCCAAGCCACATCGGCGGCTTGTCGATTGGCTTTTACATCATGCACTCGAAACATTTGCACCCCAGCCATCACTCCCAAAGCCGTGGTCACTGCTGTGGCCGTAACCAGTTCACTGGGTTCGGCAACATTAAGGATGCCGCCCATAAAGCGCTTACGGCTGGTACCCAACAAAACCGGATAACCCAAATCGACAAAGCGTTTTAGATGCGCCAATAGCTCTAGATTGTCTTGTTTGCGCTTGCCAAAGCCGATTCCAGGGTCGATAGCAATATTTTCCGGCTTAACGCCTGCTTTGAGTGCTGCATAGATCCGCTGTTGCAAGGCACTAATCACTTCTGAAACCACATCGTTATAAAACGGGTTTTCTTGCATGGTTTGGGGGGTACCTTGCATGTGCATCAATATAATCGGCCAAGCATTATTGGCAACCATATCCAGCATATTCGGATCGGCAATCCCAGCAGATACATCATTAATCATGCTGGCGCCCGCTTTACAAGCAGCTTCTGCAACTGCTTGACGGGTAGTATCAATACTGATGCACAGAGTGGGATCGGTTTGGTGCAATGCCTGGATCACCGGTAAAACCCGATTGATCTGTTCTTGTTCAGACACGGGCTCCGATCCAGGTCGGGTCGACTCCCCACCTACGTCGATGATATTCGCGCCTTCGGCAAGCATTTTTTCGGCCTGTAATAACGCAGCATCAATATTTGCGTGTAAACCACCATCCGAAAAACTGTCCGGGGTGACATTCAATATGCCCATAATTTGCGGCTCGTCATTACGATTAAACATGAAACTCCTGAAAACACATGACGATAAAGACGCTTTGGATTATAAACCTTTAGCAACCCAAAATTCGTCTACGCTTACTCCACTGATTCTATTTTTAGGCAGCATAACAATGGCAGACAATGAACAAATTCTGATCGGGCATTTGGTTGAAGTTCGTGGGGATGGCATGGATGCGCGGATCACCGAAGAACATTCCACGGCGGCACCAATCATCAAAGTGGGCAATGAAGAAATCCTGGCCGGAAACCTGGGTTCCTATGTAATGATCCGCCAGTCCACTATTGGTGTATTGGCGCTAGTTTATAAAATGTGGGAACGTGATCGTTTTGATAACTTGGGAAACAGAGCAACAGATCGATTCATTTCGTTGATACCCGTCGGTGAACTGAATGAAGCCAATACATTTATTCGCGGAGTCCGCCACTACCCTACTCCCGGTGCCGGTGTTTATGCGGTGGGTCTGAATGAAATCAATGCCATTTTCGTCAAATTTCGCCAATATGAATTTTTTATCGGTCAGTTGGCCTCGCATAAGGACTATCACCTGAGTATCGATCCGCGTGCCTTGTTCGGTCGGCATTTTGCCATCATTGGCCAGTCCGGTTCCGGCAAATCCTGGACGGTGACGAGTTTGATTCAGCATACGATTAAAGCCATGCCGAAAACTCATTTAATCATGCTGGATTTACATGGCGAATATTGCTGGAAAAATGACCAAGGTTACATCGAGTCCGCATTTCCCAGCGAAATCGTCAATTATGTCGACGCCATGGAACTGGAAATGCCCTATTGGATGATGACTTATGCGGAACTGGTGGATTTATTTATCGATAAGGATGACAAAGGCGCATCCATGCAAATGGCGTTTATGCGCGAGATCTTGCAGCAATTAAAACGCAAAGAAGCCAAACAAATCGGCTTAAATACCGTATCGATTGATACACCGATTTATTTTTCTTTGGCTGAATTGTATATGCAATTCAAAAATGCCAACGAGGAACGCAAAGATTTCGGTAAAACCCAAGGGGCCTTGTTCGGTCAATTCGACGAATTTTTAGTGCGCATGCAAAGCCGATTTAATGATGTGCGTTATGACTTTTTGTTAAAACCCAAAAAGCGCAACACTTCCGCCAGTATGGCTGATTTATTGCGCCAATTTATGGGATTGGGTGAAAAAAAAGCCAATATCACCGTTGTCGATCTAAGCTCAGTACCAACTGACGTTCGCCCGGCCGTATCTGCGCAAGTGGGACGTTTGGCTTATGAATTCAACTATTGGAACCCCAAACGCCGAGAGTTCCCCATCACTTTGATCTGCGAAGAAGCGCATGCTTACATCCCCAGAGAACGCAACGGTCCGTTCGAAGGCACTAAAAAAATGATGGAACGGATTGCTAAAGAAGGTCGTAAGTATGGGGTATCCATCGGTGTTGTGAGTCAGCGTCCGACCGAGTTATCGGAAACCATGCTGGCACAATGCAGTTCATTTATTTGTTTACGCACTACCAATCCTGACGACCAAGCTTATGTCAGAGGCTTGGTGCCAGAGGCTGAGGGGGATTTAACCGATATTTTGACATCATTGGGTCGTGGAGAAGCCTTAGTCTTGGGTGAAGCTGCACCACTACCCACCCGGGTACAAATTTACCGGCCAAACCCTGAGCCAAAAAGTAATGACGTCGATTATTTTACGGGTTGGCGTGAAGGCCCTGATGATCTGGATGTGGAAGGCATCGTCAATAACTGGCGAACCCAGACGCGGCAGTGATTTTAGTTTTATAACAATGTCTATCTATTGTACTGGTGCACATTGAGCTGACTAAGCCGCCCTCATCTGTGCCGGCACCTACCACAGCGGCTATGGTCTTTACCCATGTTCACGGTCATCGACTGGAGCTTTCGCCTTCGGTTTCGGCGGCCTTGGTGGCCGAGTTGTTACGATGTCTGGCTTGATCGAGTCTCCCGCGCAGATCTGGATGGCGGTGGCGCCGGTCGATATGCGGCGAGGGCTGGACGGCTTATCGGCCATCGTCCAGCAGAGTCTGGGGCATGCCCCCTGTGCCGGAGCGGCGTTTATCTTTCGTAATCGGGCCGGCAACCGTCTGCGGTTGCTGGTATGGGACGACAATGGGGTTTGGCTGTGTCAACGTCGGTTGCATCAGGGGACTTTTGTCTGGCCCAAGG
>CAZJYS010000208.1:0-3061 GCA_964550075.1 uncultured Methylomonas sp. | reverse complement strand
GCGATCGCGTCGATCTGCTCGGCGCTGATCTCGGCCTCCCGATCCAGCGTGGCGTCGGCCGGGAAGGCGCGCATCTTGACCGCCCACTCGATGGCCGGCCCGGCGCCTTCCATACGCGGATTTTCCGGCGAGCCGGTGATGGCGACCGTGGCGAGGTAGGTCTCGGGTGCCATCCGCGCGTTGAGGCGGATTTCCTCGGCGCAGAAATAGCGGCGTTTTTCGAGGCTGGAAAAGTCGAGAAAGCCGAGCGTGAGCGGTTTCTTGATTTTGTAGGCGAATTCGCCGGCCAGAATGACCCAGGAAATATGCGTTTCGATCAGGCGCGGTGCATCGCTCGGGTGCTCGCCGACGGGGTGAGGATAGGCTTCCGGCCGGAGCAGGCCGGCGATCAGCGGCGGCGTCGCCGGGGGGTTATTTGCGGAATGCGACGACATGGTCAACGCCGAGACGGATGCCGATCTTTTCGCCGATCGCATGGTTGTGGTGCGAATCGACCTGCGCCAGCACGCGCTGTCCGCCCGGCAATTTCAGCGTGTAAAGGAAGTCCGCGCCGCGAAACGCCTTGCGCTCCACTTCCGCCATCAACAGGCTGGCATCGTCGTGGATGATGTCATCCGGCCGAATCAGCACATCGACGCGACAGCCAAGATCGCACTGCGTGCAGCCGCCTTCCTCGCTGCAATCGCCATCGACGCTGCCTTCCAGCACGCCGAGTTCGATTTCGACCTGACGGCTGTTCAGCACTTCGCCCGGCAGCAGCACACCCTGGCCGATGAAGTCGGCGACGAAGCGATTGGCGGGTTGGTGATACAGGTTGTAGGGCGTATCCCATTGCTGGATGACACCGTGATTCATCACGCCAATGACGTCGGCCATGGCGAAGGCTTCATGCTGGTCGTGCGTGACCAGCAGCGCCGTGATGGCTTCCTGCTTCAGGATGTCGCGCACTTCCAGGGACAGTTTCTCGCGCAGCTCGACATCGAGGTTGGAGAACGGCTCGTCGAGCAGCAACAGGCGCGGTCGCGGCGCCAAAGCGCGCGCCAGCGCGACACGTTGCTGCTGGCCGCCGGAAAGCTGGTGTGGATAGGCTTCGGATTCATGGCTCAGGCCGACCAGATCGAGCATTTCCGCGACGCGCATGCGGCGGTCGGTGGCGGGCAAGGCTGCGAGGCCGAAGGCGACGTTTTTCGCGACGTCGAGATGCGGAAACAGCGCGTAATCCTGGAATACCAGGCCGACGCGGCGCTGTTCCGGCGCAAGACTGTGGCCTGGGTAGCTGACGATCTCGGCGCCGATGCGAATCTCGCCGGCAGATAGCCTTTCGAAGCCGGCGATCAGCCGCAGCGCAGTCGTCTTGCCGCAGCCCGAGGGGCCGAGCAGACAGCCGATCTGGCCGGGCGACAGCACAAAGGAGACATCCGACAGTACCGGCTTGGCGCCATAGGAGAGCGCGACATGTTCAAGTGCGAGCATCGCTGTTCTTCACCAGAAAAAAGATCGGCAGCAGGCCGACAACGCAGATTGCGACGGCGGGCAGCGCGGCGCGCTCCCATTCACCCTCGGAAGTCATCTCGAATACGCGCGTGGCCAGCGTGTCCCAGCCGAACGGGCGGGTCATCAGCGTGATCGGCAATTCCTTCATGATGTCCACGAAGGCCAGCGCGGCGGCCGCCAGCAATGGCGCGCGCAGCATCGGCAGGTGGACGCGGAACAAGCGTTTCAGCCCGGTCGCGCCGAGCACCTGGGCGGCCTCGTCCATGGTGCGGGTGATCCGCGCCAGACCGGTTTCCACCGGACCGAAGCCGACTGCGAGAAAGCGCGCGCAATAGGCCAGCAACATGACGGCCAGCGTGCCACCGAGAATCTGGCCGAGTTCTTCGCCGGTTTGCTCGCGCCAGGTGTCAATGATCAGATTGTCCAGGCCGGCGACCGGAATGTAGAAACCGACCGCCAGCACCGCGCCCGGCAAGGCGTAGCCGATGGTGGCCAGACGCGCGGTGAACTGCATGGCCGGCGTAGGCCGCAAACGCTGCGCGTAGCCCAGAGCCATCGCCAGGCTGACCACCAGGGCCGCACCGAGGCCGGCGAGCAGCAGGGAATGCCAGGCGAAATCAAGGTAGCGCGCATCCAGATCGGTGGCCATGATCGCCCGGGTCCAGATCAGCAACTGGATGATCGGGATGACGAAGGCGAGCAGAAATACCAGGCCGGCGAAGCTGGTCGCGAAGACCGCGTTGGCGCCGCCGAGGCGAATGCGCCGCGCGCCACCGCCGCCGCGCGCCGAAGCGGCATAGCGCGCGCCACTGCGCGAGAGTTGTTCCAGCGTGACCAGCGCCAGCACGAAGAACACCAGAATGGTGGCGAGCTGGCTCGCCGCCGGCAGCGAGAACATCGAGAACCAGGCCTTGTAGATCGCGGTCGTGAAGGTGTTGTAGTTGAACACCGAGACGGTGCCGAAATCGGCCAGGGTTTCCATCAGGGCCAGCGAGAGGCCGGCGATGATGCCGGGCCGCGCGATCGGCAGCGCCACCCGGAAGAAGGCGCGGCGGCGGCTGACGCCGAGCGATTGCGCGGCTTCCAGCAAGCGCCGGCCCTGGCCCTGGAAGGCGGTGCGGGCGGTGAGGTAAACATAGGGATACAGCGCCAGCACCATGACCAGAATGACGCCGCCGCGCGAGCGGATAGGCGGGATCCAGGCGATCTGCCAGCTTTCGCGCAACCAGGTCGCAAGGCCGCCGGTGAAATCGAGCAGGCCGATCCAGACGAAGGCGGTGACATAGGCGGGCAGCGCGAGCGGCAACAGCAGCGCCCAGGCGAAGAACTTGCGGCCGGGAAATTCGCAGGCGGCAGTCAGCCAGGCCAGACCGGTGCCCAGCAGGGTGACGCCGACGCCGACCCCGATCACCAGCCAGAGCGTGTTGACCAGCAGTTCCGGCAGCACATGCCGCCAGAGGTGATCCCAGATGGCCTGGTCCGGGTGCAGCATGGCCGATGCGACGACCGCCAGCGGAATCAGCGTCAGCAGCGCGAGCGCCAGCGCGACGGTCCAGGGACCGAAGCG
>CAZJYS010000207.1:0-3101 GCA_964550075.1 uncultured Methylomonas sp. | reverse complement strand
ACTATGATCATGAATAAAAAAATTGCCCAACTGATGACACGGGACGTCATTCAAGTCGCTCCCACAACAACCTTAGCAGAATGTGCGGAATTGATGGCCCGCCATCGGATCAGCTCCCTGCTAATCAGTGAAAATAACAAGCCACTGGGGCTGTTGACCGAACGCGATGTAGTGCGAATGCTGAGTCAGAATGTACCGCAAAATCAGGCGGTTTCTACCTTTATGTCGGCAAAGCTGGTGACCGTGCTCGCCAACACCGATTACCGCGACGCTTATCATACGTTTGTATTGCATGGCATTCGTCATCTGGTGGTGATCGAAGAGGACGGTCAGTTGGCAGGCATCGTTACCGAGACTGATTTTCGCCGTAATGCCGGCGTCGAGGAATTCATCGGCCTACGTACGGTAGCGTCGATAATGGATCAAACAGTGTTGATGCTCCTACCTGACTGCAAGGTGGTTGATGCCGCCCAAATGATGCATGATCGGCGCGCGAGTTGCGCGGTAGTGGTCAAAGATCTTAAGCCGATCGGTATTGTTACCGAGCGCGACATGGTGCGCTTGTATCGGCGGCAGCTAGGCGAAACGCAAGTGAGTGACATCATGTCATCGCCGGTATCCACAGTCGGACCAGAACAGGTCGTGATCGATGTAGTGCAACGCATGCAGGACGAGGCGATACGCCATCTGGTGGTGGTCAATCCCCACGGCGAAACCCTGGCGGTGGTCGGTGAGCATGATGTGGTGAAACACACCGATGGACAATATGTCGATCTGCTGAACAAGATCATCCATGAGCAGATCGTCGAATTGGAGATGAAGCAGGCTAAAATTGATGAACTGGTTCTTCGCTCGGCACTGACCGAAAGCGAGATGCGTTTGCGACATTTGCAAGCACGCACCGGCAACGAAACAGCCTTGCTCAGAACCTTGATTGACCACATTCCCGATCTGATTTTTCTGAAAAACACCGATGGTGTTTATCTTGGCTGCAATGCGGCTTGCGAAGCGTTTTTCGGCCTTAAGGAAATTGCAGTGGTCGGTAAGACCGATTTTGACTTAGTCGATGCCCAAATGGCAGAAGTCTTTCGGCAGCAAGATTTGGAGGTCTTATCATCCGACCAATCGCGTATCAACGAGGAATGGGTATCGTATCCCGATGGCCGCCGCGAGTGCCTGGAAACCTTGAAAACCCCTTATGTGAATGAACAGGGCGAATTACTGGGCCTGATAGGGATCAGCCGCAATATCACCGCCCGCAAACAAGCCGACCAGTTGCTGCGCGAAAATGAGGAAAAATTGCGCGCACTGTTCGAAATGTCGCCATTGGCTATTGCGCGCAATACCCTGGATGGCCAATTTATGGAAGTGAACCCTGCATGGAAAGACTTGGTTGGTTATTCCCTCGATGAATTGAAGACGCTCAGTTATTGGCACTTGACGCCGGAAGACTATCGTTTGCAGGAAACGCAGCAATTGCTGTCTTTGGAGACAACCGGTCGATACGGCCCGTATGAAAAGGAATATCTGCATCGAGATGGTCGAAGGGTTTCGGTGCGTCTCAACGGCGCTTTGATTACCGGCAGTGACGGACGCCGCTATATTTGGTCCATCGTCGAGGACATCAGCGAACGCAAGCGAGCCGAGGAAAATATGCAACTGGCTTCGATGGTGTATCTGAATAGCGGCGAGGCGATGATGGTGACTGATGCCGATGGTGTAATCATCACCATCAATCCGGCCTTTACCGAGCTGACTGGCTACAGTGCGGAGGAGGTAATCGGTCAGACGCCACATATTTTGAATTCCGGAAAGCAAGCACCGGCATTCTATGATGCGATGTGGCAAAAACTCAAAAATATTGGTTTCTGGCAGGGTGAGATCTGGAACAAGCGAAAGAATGGCGAGATTTATGCCGAGTGGCTGACTATTAACAGCATTTACAAGGATGACGGCAGCTGTTATCGGCGGGTGGCTTTGTTTTCCGATATTACAGACAAGAAAAAGGCCGAGGAATTAATCTGGATGCAGGCCAATTTCGATCCTTTGACCGGCTTACCCAATCGGCGTATGTTCAACGACAGACTGAGTCAGGAAATCAAGAAGGCCCACCGCGAAGAGTTACCCTTGGCTTTGATGTTTATCGATCTCGACCGCTTCAAGGAAATCAACGATGCGCTAGGTCACAGCATGGGCGATCATTTGTTGAAGGAGGCGGCCCATCGATTGAGCAGTTGCGTGCGCGAAACCGATACCGTCGCCCGGCTCGGCGGTGACGAATTTACCATTATCATTACCGCGCTTGAAGATACCGCCAGCATCGAGCGCATTGCACGGGACATTTTGCGCAAACTGTCCAGTCCATTTCGACTCGAGGGTGAAATCCTGTATATCTCGGCCAGTATCGGCATCACCTTTTATCCCGACGATTCCACCGAGATCGAGGAGCTGCGCAAAAACGCCGATCAAGCCATGTATGCGGCCAAACACCATGGCCGCAACCGCTTCAGCTACTATACGCCTACGATGCGCGACTTGGCTCAGGAACGGATGCGCCTTTCCAACGATTTGCAGATTGCCTTGGACGAAAAACAATTTCGGGTTTATTACCAGCCGATTGTCGATCTTGGCGATGGCAGTATTCGCAAAGCAGAGGCCTTGATCCGCTGGCAGCACCCTGAACGTGGTTTGATCAATCCCGGCGAGTTTATCGCTATTGCCGAGGAAACCGGCAGAATTGTCGAAATTGGCGATTGGGTGTTTCATGAAGCAGCGTTACAAGTGAAGCGTTGGAGACAACGTTATCGCTGCGATTTTCAGATCAGTGTGAATAAATCACCGATTCAGTTTCAAAACGACGAAAGTCTTTACATGGGCTGGATAGAACAATTACGCCAGCTCGAACTTCCCGGCGATAGCGTGGTGATAGAAATTACCGAAAGCCTACTGCTGGATAACAGGCAAATCGTCAACGACAAATTGCTGCTGTTCCGCGATGTTGGGATTCAGGTGGCAATAGACGATTTCGGCACTGGCTATTCATCGTTGGCCTACCTGAAAATGTACGATATCGATTACCTGAAAATAGACCAGTCTTTTGT
>CAZJYS010000206.1:0-3223 GCA_964550075.1 uncultured Methylomonas sp. | reverse complement strand
AAATAACTTTACGCATGCTGGAAACATTAAAACTACCTGCGTCGGCATTGAAGCTGACGATCGACTTACGTGAGCTATCCGCCTCGCAACCCTCCAATCAACAAAACGCCATCGTCGGTCAGCTCAGAGCTCAGTCAGCACTGGCTTTTGGCGTGGACATGAAAGCGCCCGGCTACAATATTTTCGTGATGGGTGAGCCCGGTACCGGTCGCTTGTCCATGGTCAGTCACTATCTGGCTGGTTATGCCGAACGTCAGGAATCGCCACTGTCCTATGCCTATGTGGATAATTTCGAAAATTCACGCGAACCTGTGGCGGTTGCTTTGCCTTCCGGCGAAGGCCATGCCTTTAACAAGGATATCGAAAAACTGATAGACGATATTCTGGCCACTTTCCCCGCCGCCTTCGAAAGCCCCAGTTATCAGCAAAAAAAGACCGCCATCGAACGCCGGTTTAATCAGCGCTATAACGCCGCCATCGACTTGGTGGACGCCAAAGCTCGAGAAATGAGCGTAGCGCTCTATCGAGACAGTGACGCTATCACGTTTTTGCCGATCCGCAATGATAAAGCCCTGGATGAAGAACAATTCACCTTATTGCCTCAAGCCGATCGCGATGCCTTTCATCAGCACACCGAAGAGCTGGAAGAATTTCTGGGCGATGCTTTGTTGGAGCTTCCGCAATGGCGACGCACACTGGTTGAAGAATTACGGCAACTGGATAATGAAACCATCAAGCAAGCGCTGGAACCGCTGTTTGCCGAACTGAATGACAAATACCAGAACGTGGACGATGTAATCACTTATCTGGCCGAGGTGGAAAAAAATCTCAGCAACACCATCAGTGATTTTTTGATGCCCAGCCGTAGCCAGGATGGCCGGGAAAGTATCGCTAAACGCCTGATGCTGACAGAGCAATACCTGCCCAACATACTGGTCGATTACAAACATGAAACCAGTGGCGCGCCGGTGATTTATGAATCGCATCCGACTTACCAGAATTTGTTCGGTCGTATCGAGTATGTCAGCGATCAAGGTACGCTGGTGACCAATTACCGCCGCATCTGCCCCGGTTCACTGCATCGGGCCAATGGCGGCTATTTGATTCTGGATGCGGAAAAAATCCTCACTTATCCTTTTGTCTGGGAAGGTCTGAAAAGAGCCTTGCAAGCCGGGCGGATTGAAATCGAGTCGCCCTACTCGGAGCTGGGCGTCAATACCATAACCTTGAAACCCGAAGTCATCCCGCTGAATGTTAAAGTCATTCTGGTCGGATCGCGTGACATTTACTATCTGCTGGAAGAAATGGATAGCGAGTTTAACGAGATGTTCCGGGTACTGGCCGACTTTGACGATCACATTAAGCGTACACCGGACAATATTCAGCAATTCACGCAATTGATGATCGCTCAGGCCCGCGATGCCGGAGCCAGACCTTTAACAGACGCTGCGTTGTTACGCTTGATCGAACACAGTTGCCGATTGGCAGAGCATCAGAGCCGTTTATCGGCGCATGTCAACTTGTGCCTGGAGATTATCGCCGAAGCGAACTTGCTGGCCAGCCAAACTCATGCTGTCAGCATAGACAAACGTGAAATCGAGCTGGCTTTATCGGCCCGCGAACAACGCAATGGCCGCATCGCCGAAGCCATTCTGGAAGAAATGCTGGAAGGCACGATTCTGATCGACACCGAAGGCTCAGCCATAGGCAAAGTCAACGGTCTGACCGTGATGGATATCGGCGGCAGCAGCTTTGGTGCGCCCGCCCGAATCACCACCACTGTTCACCCAGGCTCACGCGGCATAGTCGACATCGAACGCGAAGTGGAACTTGGGCAACCTATTCATTCCAAAGGCGTGATGATTTTGTCCGGTTATCTTGGTCATTGTTACGCCCAGCAATTCCCACTAGCCATCTCCGCCAGTATCGCCATGGAGCAATCCTATGGGCATATCGATGGCGACAGTGCCTCGCTAGCCGAATTATGCTGTTTGATTTCGGCGTTGACCCGAATTCCGATCAAGCAAGGTTTAGCGCTGACCGGCTCCATCAATCAATACGGCGAAGTACAGGCCATAGGCGGCGTCAACGAAAAAATCGAAGGCTTTTTTAGTTTATGCGCCGCCCGAGGCTTGACCGGGCAACAAGCGGTAATCATCCCGCACTCCAACAAACCCAACTTGATGTTGAAACAGGAAGTGATCGATGCGGTTGCACAAGGTCTGTTTGCAATTTACGCGGTATCCAATGTCGATGAAGCGCTCAGCCTGTTAATGGATCAGCAGGCAGGCGACATGAATGAGCAGGGCGAGTATCCCGAAGGCAGCATCAACTTCAAAGCGGTCGCCCGCTTAAAGGAAATTTCGGATATGTCATCGGACGATGACAAGGAAACCGAGACCGGCTAATTCTACTTTTCAGATTAGGTTGATTCCGTGGGTAAACGATAAAGCCGTCTACCCAAACTAAAGGTCTAATTGAATTGCAATTTCTTTAATTTAACCTTGGCCGTTAGGCCAACGAAGGAAGTCAAAACCATGAAATGCCATGAATTAGATTACGAACTGTTCGGCAATGACATGCAGATTGTCGAGATCGAACTGGACCCGGGTGAAACCGTAATTGCCGAGGCCGGTGCCATGAACTACATGGAAGATGGCATTGGCTTTGAAGCCAAGATGGGCGATGGCTCCAAGCCGGTTGGCGGTTTGTTTGATTCGCTGGTTCATGTCGGCAAGCGGGTACTCACTGGCGAATCGATTTTCATGACTCATTTCACCAACCAGAGTACGGGTAAAAAACGCGTGGCTTTTGCTGCGCCCTACCCAGGCAAAATCATTCCCCTGGAGATGGCGCAACTCGGCGAAGAACTGATTTGCCAGAAAGACGCATTCCTGTGTGCCGCGTTAGGCACTTCGATTGATATTGCCTTCCAGCGCAAACTGGGAACCGGTTTTTTCGGCGGTGAAGGCTTTATCCTGCAACGCCTGCGCGGCGACGGCAAGGCCTTCATTCATGTGGGCGGCACCGTCATTAAAAAAGAGCTGCGCGGTGAAACGCTTAGAGTGGATACCGGTTGTCTAGCCGCGTTCACCAAAGGTATTGATTACGATATCGAGCGTGTCGGCAACCTGAAGTCCATGGTATTCGGGGGCGAAGGCCTGTTTCTGGCCACATTGCGTGGACACGGTACGGTGTATTTGCAAAGCCTGCCCTTCTCGCG
>CAZJYS010000205.1:0-3227 GCA_964550075.1 uncultured Methylomonas sp. | reverse complement strand
TGGCAAGCCCGCCAAATAACCGGTACTCATGACGATTCCCTTGTCCAGGCTCAATTGATGGCCTTGTTGATCCGTTAAGACCAGATTTTCAAACAAGCCAATTTGTCCCAAGCCTTCCAGTTTATCCGGATCGATGTTAGCGCCTAATCCTGGCAACAAATTGGCTTCTAACAGATTCGCCAGTTGCTGATCACTGTCAAAGCTGGAAGTAATGGTCACCGCCGAGGCTGTCGAAGCCATGGCCGCCAAACCGAGCGTAGCCCATAATTTATACATAAAATTTCTCTGCTGTTCTAAATGTGGATGAAAAGTTAAGCGCTATCTTCTGGACAAATGTCAGGGTTAACCCTCCGATGTCCAACCAAGTCCGTTGTATTTCCCCAAACCCAAATTGCTTTAGCCTTGGGGCAATACACCCGCCTCAAAATCAAACGCTGTGTTCAAATTCAGATTAGTCCCGAGACTGAGATCTCGGGACTTTTTCAGGATCAGGCCAACGCCAGCATGGCTTGGTCTGATTTATATTAAAGTCTAACGAATCAGGTTTCATGAGCGACCCGGCGAGTTAGCACCGGGCCACTCCGTTAAAACCCTATAAGGTTCCAGTCCGTTGACCGCGACCACCACTGCTGGTGACACAACCAACTACCCAGGTGTTACCCAAGCCCGCTGTAGTTGGGGTTGCCCCTGTCACCACATAAGCATTGGTACCTGCACCCGGGAATGCACTACCGATGATACCCAGAGCTGTACCAGTGCCATTGGCATATGCCGTGGTATTGGTGTACAAACGGCAGGTTGCTGTAGGTGCCAGGGTTACCGTGCCTGCAGCGCCGGCATAGGTACTAGTGAAACGCACATCCCAACCACCGGCAAAGCGGGCACGTTGGAAAGCCACCGCTTCAGCCGCAGATTTCAACACGATGTTTACATTCACAGGTACTGAACGGCGACCGTTGCCTGAAGTGTTGGCTACGGTATACTGCACAGTCAATAAAGTATTGTTGGCTGTTGTGCCTTGACCGGTAGGCACATAACGCAACGAGCCGTTAGCCAGAACTGATACGGTTCCACGGGCACCGGTTAACGATTTTTTATTTGCGCTTAAGGTGTAGCCTGTCAGCGGTTGCAATTCAACGCTAGCCGGATCAATAGGTGTTGCAGTCAAACCAGTGACATCGTTAGCCAACACCTTGATCTCTGGACAAACATTGGTGGTACCGGCACTAACACAGGTACGGAACACCCCTTGTGCATCTGCTACCGCTACCGGTGCTGGTATGACTTGCGTCACGTTCAAGGTTACTTTACCGACGTTACCCACTATGCCATTGGTAGTATTCTGAATGGCGTAATAAAAGGTTTGTGGGCCTGTAGGCATGCCTTCAATGGCATTGAACGCAACGCTGCCACCGGTGTCACCGGCAACAACACTGCCGATTTCAGGTTGGCCGACGATCACAATCCGGCGGTTGGCTGGAATGGTAGCCGCATCATTAGCTGTCAAATCCAGGGTGGTTACACCGGTACCGTCAATGGCAAAAGTATCATTGACTGCCCAGGCACGGGTTGCTGCATCCGAATCGCTACCACTTGCCAAAATCAACGGCTGTACGCTTTCGGTACCACCTTTGCTGGATTTCACTACGATGCCTTCAGGCGGGAAGCGAAAATCCGGAGCCAGGAAGGTGCTCAGATTTTTTTCCAACACCATATCATTGGCTGCAACCGCCGAACAGGTGGCTGTGGGTGCAGTAAAAGCACCAAAAGCTGGCGCTTCCAAACTTATTGTCGCTGCATTCACTATATCTTCATCACCGGAATGAGCTGCAACACACAAAGTAGTATTGGCTGGATTGTAGATAGCTTTGGTAATGACCACTGCATCATCGACCGCGCGAGTGGTGTTAAAGGTAGGCACGCTATCCAGGTTAGTCACCGTGACTTGAGCCGGACGAGTCCGACGCACATTATTGGTGGTTGGCGAGAACTCCAAATGCCCAAAGTATTGACCGGTGTGAGTACCGTTTTTGACCTCTTCTTTTAACTGCATGCTGGGCAGTTGTTGTGAGGTATCGGATGCCGCAGTAAGAATCAGTTTTTTATTAGCCGGTCCTGTTGCCCACACATTCAGGCTGGAGGTGGTGGCATTATGAGAAAATGCGGTTTTGGTGATCACTACCGGATCAGCAATCGGCAAATCCCAAACCAGACCAGAGATCGAGCCATTTTCTTCAAACATAGGCACCCCGGCACCTGCGCCTAAATCGCACGTAGTGGGCGGAATCACTTCGACATAGTTGTTAAAACCTTTATCTTCATGACCGGGGCCGGCTGGTAAGGTACTGCCGACAAAGGTATGCGGGACATTGGGATCACCGACATAGTTGCGTGCTGGGCCCACGGGTTGCGCTACACTGACCGCCGGTTGCGGGCCATCCCAAATCAGGAATGGACCGGTATGGCCTTTCAGGGCAGCATTGTAATCACCCGCTACTGGCAGAATATCATCGGTATAAAATAAGGCTCTGCGCCCGGGTTCAAGATCAAACTCATGCACTTTAAAGGGTGTACGGATAGTGTAATGACCGCCGCAACCGGTTGGTACATCAAAAAGCATGCGTTCACGTGAAAACACCACTTCTTGCGGATTTGCGGGATCACGGACGGCGGGAGGCGCGCCGTCGGCAGTTGCATAGGCCATTTCCAGATGGCCCATCCAGTGGAAGTTACCACCAGTCAAAGGAATCACCACATCGGCGGTGGCATAAAAGCCTTCTTCACCAAAGTTACCGGCAAAGCGGGTTGGATCGGCACCTGCCAACAGACACAAAGGCCCGTTACCGGCATCGTCACCCACTACACATTGGCCGAGAGCCAAACCATTGGCATCGCGATACCAGTCAGGAAAAGCTACGACTGGATCACTCGGACCATGATCCCGTAATGCTGCACCGGCAAAACCGGATACCAAGAGCCCACTGGTTAGAGCAATCTGAATGCCCCTCCGTAGCGAACTACGGGATGCTCCAGCCTGTTTATTAGAAGTTGTACTGTGAATAATCACGTTTATTCTCCAATTTTTGAAAGATAAGGTTGTTACCTACGTGACCTGCCATTTCATTCAATTTAAACATCTGGCTGGCAAGCCTCCGGGGCAGCAGAGGATAGCCAGGGACGTCTCAACTCAATTGAATGGACGGGCCACGCAGGTGGTTACTGCATTT
>CAZJYS010000204.1:0-3292 GCA_964550075.1 uncultured Methylomonas sp. | reverse complement strand
AAAATCTTGTCGAATTCATAATCCAGCAACTGATCCAGACAAGTGCCGCAGCTGACCACCACGGTTTTGATGTCCAGATAGTTCAGGGTGTTGGCGACTCGATGAAACAACACCCGGTTGTCGGTGGTGATTTCCTGAGCCTTGTCGCTTTGCCCGGCGGCCCGCTGCGGGAAGCCGCAGCATAAATAGCCCGGTGGCAATACGGTTTGTACGCCAATTTCATACAACATGGCCTGAGTAGCCAGACCCACTTGGGAAAATAGTCGCTCAGATCCGCAGCCGGGGAAATAAAACACCGCCTCGGAATCGGTTTGGGTTTTAGTGCGGTCGCGAATAATCGGCACGATTTGATCGCTCTCAATGTCCAGTAACGCGCGAGCGGTTTTGCTGGGCAACTTGCCCGGCATTTTGCGATTGGTGAAATGCACCACGTACTCGCGCATCTCCGGTTTGCCGGTAGATGAGGGCGGATGTGCCAGTTGCGCGCGTCCCCACGGTCGCAGGAAAACGCTGCCCAGCCTTTGAGCTTTGTAAGACCATTCAATCAGCAACTTACGCATTAATTTGACACTGCTGGGGCGATTGGTGGACAGAAAAGCGATGGCTGCCGTTTTGACCGGATTGAAACTTTGTTTGCCCATTTTGCGCAGTAGATTGCGCATGTTCATCGATACGTTACCGAAATCGATATCTACCGGGCAAGGGTTGTAACATTTATGGCAAACCGTGCAGTGATCGGCCACGTCTTCAAACTCTTTCCAGTGCGTAATCGATATGCCGCGGCGGGTTTGCTCTTCGTATAAAAAAGCTTCAATCAGCAATGAAGTCGCCAAAATTTTATTACGCGGCGAATACAACAGATTGGCGCTGGGCACATGAGTTGAACACACCGGTTTGCATTTGCCGCAACGCAAACAATCCTTTACCGAATCCGAGATGGCGCCGATATCGCTTTGCTGCATGATCAACGATTCATAACCCATCAAGCTAAACGACGTGGTATACGCGGCATTCAGATCGGAACCCGGCATCAGTTTGCCGCGATTGAAATGGCCTTCCGGATCGACTTGCTGTTTGTAAGCATGAAAACCTGCCAGCTCTTCCGGGCTTAAAAACTCGTATTTGGTAATGCCTATGCCATGCTCACCGGAAATTACGCCACCCAAAGAACGCGCCAACGACATAATACGGGCGACCGCAGCATTGGCTTCCTGCAACATTTCGTAGTGATCGGAATTCACCGGCAAATTGGTGTGCACATTACCGTCACCGGCATGCATATGCAGCGCCACAAAAACCCGTCCACGCAAAATGTCTTTATGCACCGCTTCGAGGCGTTCGATAACCGGACGAAAACTGTCGCCCTCAAAAATTTCCTTTAAACGCGGCAATAATTCCAGTTTCCAGGAGGCACGGATGGAATGATCTTGCAGACGATGGAACAGGCTGGGGTGATCGGCGCGATTAGTTAATGCTCCAGCGGTTATGCCATGCTGATGAAACAAGGCTTCCGCTTGAGCCAAAGGCAAATCCAGGTTGTCGTACAGCCATTGCCAACGTTCACGCACTTCGCTGATAGCGTCTTGGGCTTGTTTGCGTCTGTCCCAAATTAACTCGTCTTTGTTGTTGTCACCTTCGTAAAAACGTACCGGCAAATCGCCTGCCAGAAAGTCATCCAGTGCCTGACACAATCTGAGTTTGTTGCGCAGCGATAATTCGATATTGATGCGTTCGATGCCGTCGCAATAATCGCCCATGCGCGGTAACGGAATCACCACGTCTTCATTGATTTTAAAGGCGTTGGTGTGTTTGGCGATGGCGGCGGTCCGCGCTCTGTCCAGCCAGAAACGTTTGCGGGTTTCCGGGCTAACAGCGATGAAACCTTCGGCGCCACGGGCGTTGCAGAGCCTGACCACTTCGGAAGCTGCCAAAGCCACTTGGGTATCGTCATCGCCAACGATGTCGCCGATCAACACCATTTTGGGGCGGCCATGCTGTTTGGCTTTGCTGGCGTAACCCACGGCTTTGACATAGCGATCATCCAGATGCTCCAGGCCGGCCAGCATCACCCGGTTTGGCCCGGTCTTAGGCAGACTGGCCAAATAGTCGCGAATTTCTACGATGGCGGGTACGGCTTCGCGCACCTGGCCATAAAACTCCAGGCAGAAGGTGCGGGTGTGCGGTGGCATTTTGTGCAAAATCCAGCGCGCGGAAGTAATAATCCCGTCGCAGCCTTCTTTTTGAATGCCCGGCAAGCCCCCGAGAAATTTATCGGTGACATCTTTGCCGAGTTCGCCTTTGCGAAATAACGAACCCGGTAAGACTAGTTGTTGTTCTGAAAGCAGGGATTGGGTTTTGGCATCCAAGGTTCTGATGTTGAACGTCACTTGTGCCTGATCGTGGATCTTGCCGAGATTGTGATGGTATCGCTCGACTTCCAGCCAGTTGCCGTCCGGCATCACCATGCGCCAGGATAATAAATTGTCCAATGCCGTACCCCACAGCACGGCTTTTTTACCGCCAGCATTCATGGCCACATTGCCGCCTATGCAGGAAGCATCCGCAGAGGTTGGGTCGCAGGCAAACACCAAACCGGCGTTATCCGCCGCATCCATGACACGCCGGGTGACGACGCCGGCACCGGTAAAAATCGTCGCATAGTTTTCAGCCACGCCAGGCAGCACGCTGTCGGGTTCGATACGGCCAATTTCAATCAGTTTTTCGGTATTGATGACAGCAGAATAGGGTGTTAACGGCACTGCGCCGCCGGTGTAGCCGGTGCCGCCGCCGCGCGGGATGATGGTCAGGCCCAGTTTGATGCAGTCGCGCACCATATGACTGACTTCCTGTTCGCTGTTGGGATAGAGCACGACAAATGGATATTCCACCCGCCAGTCGGTGGCGTCTGTGACATGTGACACGCGGGCAAAACCATCGAAGCGGATGTTGTCTTTGCGGGTGTGTTTGGACAACAAAGCCAAAGCTTTGCGGCGCATGTCCCGGGTGCGATCAAAATGCGCTTCAAAGGCATTGACGGCTTGATTGGCGGCATCGATCAACAGGCCGACACGGCGGGCGCGGTCCGGAAATTCGGCTTCGTGTTCGGCATGTCGCTTCTGCATTTGCTTGAGTCTATGCCGCAACGCGTCCAGCAGCGCTTGGCGGCGCTGGCGATTGTCGAGCAGATCATCTTCCAGATACGGATTGCGTTGCACGGCCCAAATATCGCCCAGCACTTCAAACAACATGCGGGCCGAGCGACCGGTGATGCGCTCATCGCGCAAAGACTCCA
>CAZJYS010000203.1:0-3310 GCA_964550075.1 uncultured Methylomonas sp. | reverse complement strand
TCGGCGGCCACGGTGGGTCTGCCACTGTCGGCCAGTTGACGGATGTTGATATCCAGCGGCAGGGAGCCCAGCAATTCAACTTTGTTTTTCTCGGCCATGGCCAAACCGCCGCCCTGACCAAAAATCGCCTCTTCATGCCCGCATTGGCTGCAAATGTGGATGCTCATGTTTTCCACCAAACCCAAAACCGGAATATTGACTTTTTCCAGCATGGCCAAGCCGCGTTGCGCATCAATCAAGGCTATGTCTTGCGGCGTGGTGACGATGATTGCGCCACTGACCGGGATTTGCTGGGCCAGCGTCAGTTGAATGTCGCCGGTGCCCGGCGGTAGATCGATGATTAAATAATCCAGGTTGTCCCATTGAGTTTGGTTTAGCAATTGTTGCAAGGCACCGGTGACCATGGGACCACGCCAGATCATGGCTTGATCGGCATCAATCAAATAGCCGATAGAAATGGTCTGGATGCCGAACGAGACTTTAGGCAACATGGCTTTACCATCCACCGTTTCCGGTGCGCCGGACAAACCCAGCATGGTCGGAATGCTGGGGCCATAAATATCGGCGTCCAGAATGCCGACATTGGCACCTTCCGAAGCCAGTGCCAAAGCCAGATTGACGGAGGTGGTGGATTTGCCGACACCGCCTTTACCGGAAGCCACGGCGATGATGTTTTTAACACCCGGTAATGGTTTCAGGGTTTTTTGTACGGCATGAGAGACAATATTGACGACGATATCCACCTGCACGGTGCCTACATCAGGCAGGGTTTGCAAGCGTTTCGTCAGCGCAGTTTTCAGCTCGTCAATATAGCTTTTCGCCGGATAGCCTAGTTCGATCAGTACGCTGATATTATGACCATCGACGTTGATTTTTTTTACCGATTTCGCAGAAACCAAATCGGTGGCGACATTGGGATCGATGAAGGATTTGAGCAGATTTTCGACAGCAGCCTTGTCAATGCCGGCCATGAGTTGACTCCAATTAATTGATAAAGGTAAAACCTAGTTAAATACTGGGGATAGAGTATCATTTTTCAAGCCGCTCAAAAACGCCACTGTATTGTCGAGTTGAAATCGAGTCGGGCGGCTATGCCGTTTACTAACCATGAGGGCTATTCATGCACAAACAATCGCCGATCGTTTTTGGTGAGGTTTTGTTCGATCATTTTCCGGACGGTAGCCGGGTTTTAGGGGGCGCGCCGTTTAATGTGGCTTGGCATTTGCAGGCTTTGGGGTTGCCGCCTCGTTTCATTAGCCGGATAGGTGATGATGACAACGGTTGCGAAATTGCTGACTTGATGCAGCAATGGGGCATGAGCCGCGAGTCGCTACAAATCGATGGACAACACCCAACCGGCAGCGTGCAGGTAGGATTCGAAGCTGGGGAGCCACAGTACGAGATTGTGGAAAATAGTGCATATGACTTTATCGATGCAGCTGAAATTGTCGATGTAACCACCTACGGCATTCTTTATCATGGATCACTGGCACTCAGAAATCCTGTGGCATTTGCGGCCTTGCAAAGGCTTAAAGCCCTGCATCAGGGCAAAATATTCCTAGATGTAAATTTGCGAGCTCCCTGGTGGCAGCGTGAAACCTTGATATCTGTGCTGCACGATGCGGACTGGGTCAAGCTCAATCAAGCCGAGCTTTTGGCTTTATGTCCAGATGGCGGTGATCTGGAAACCACCATGTCGAATTTTTGTCAGCACTATGCATTGGAAACCCTGGTGGTGACTTTGGGAGAGCAAGGGGCTTTAGCCTGTGATCAGCAAGGAAAGCGGTATAGCGTAAAACCGGTCGCAGCCATTCCCGTGGTGGATACCGTAGGGGCAGGCGATGCCTTTGCCGCCGTATTGCTCTTGGGTTTACAGCAGGAATGGCCGCTGGAAATGACATTGCAGCGTGCGCAAGCCTTGGCGAGTGCGTTGGTGGGTAGACGCGGAGCGACCGTAGCCGACAGGACTTTTTACGAGCTTGTCAGTCAGGACTGGTCATAGGCCATATTTTTTGCGTTTGCGCCAAAAAGTGGCGCGGCTCATTCCGGCATGTTGAGCCGCAGTTTCCAGATGGCCGTTGGCCAGTCTTAAAGCTTCACTGATCAGTTCAGCCTCGTTGCTTGGTCTGAGGGCTTTACTTAAGTTTGCTGTCGAACTTTGCATTGGAGTTTCGCGAAATTCTGGCGGCAAATCATCCAGCGTGATTTCCGGGCCTCGCCCAACTGCAAAAACGTATTCCACCACGTTTTTTAATTCCCGTACATTACCGGGCCAGCGGTAATCCAGTAAACGACGCATTGCATCGGGAGCGATACTGTCGACATGGCGAGGGCCTTGTAGGTTGTGATGTTGAATGCATTGCCATAGCAACAAATTGACATCCTGACGGCGTTCACGCAGCGGCGGCAGAAAAATCGGCACCACCCGCAAGCGATACATCAAATCTTCCCGAAAACGTCCGGCTTTGACTTCCTCACGCAACGAGCGGTGGGTGGCGGCAATGATGCGCACATCCACCTTGATAGCTGTGTCACCACCTACCGGGATAAAACTCTGTTCCTGGATAACCCTGAGCAGTTTGGCTTGCAGTTCCAGCGGCAATTCAGCGACTTCATCCAGAAACAAGGTGCCGCCATGGGCGCGCTGAAACAGCCCGGCATGCTGGCGGACTGCGCCGGTAAAAGCGCCTTTGACGTGGCCGAACAATTCGCTTTCCAGCAAGTTGGGCGTCAACGCCGCGCAGTTAATCGCCAGAAAGGCTTTGTCGTGACGGACACTTTCCATATGCAGGGCATGGGCAACCAATTCCTTACCGGTGCCGGATTCGCCGCGAATCAGAACGGTGGCCTCGGTTTCGGCCACATTGCGAATGATTTTAATCGCCTCGCGCATGATGGGATCGCGAGACAAAATGCCGTGAAAACTTTGTGGTTCGGTGGGCGGATTGGCAATCGGAGCGATGGTTGATTGGGGTTGCAAAAACTCCAGTGCGCCAGCGAATTGACCATCAGCACTAAAAAAAGCCCTGGCGGTTCGGTAGCAAATCAGGTTGTCCCCACTGGGACGACGCAATGTCACCATTTGCGCTTTGATCGATCCCTGCTCAGCCAGGCCGCAAGGGTCGCGTTCATTCTCGCAGCCCAAGGCTTCGGTACAGGCCTTTCCTATGACGTCTTCAGCGGATAGCTCAAACAATTTTTCCGCACCTTTGCTCCAGAACAGAATTTTGCCATTGGCGTCCACAGCAAACACCGCACCGGCATCCACCAATTCGGTCAGGATGGATAAAACCTGATCCGGGCCAATATG
>CAZJYS010000202.1:0-3317 GCA_964550075.1 uncultured Methylomonas sp. | reverse complement strand
ATGACTATGAGACACGCCGCGAACGACAACGCCAGGGTGTTCAGCTCGCCAAGATCGCTGGCAAGTATGCTGGTCGCATACCTGATACCACAACCCATCAGCGTATCGTTGCGCTACGTGGAGCGGGTCATACTATCAAACGGACTGCAGAGTTGGCCGGATGTAGCGAAAGTCAAGTCAAGCGAATATGGGCAGATCATAAGGCTCGCGCCTAATATTAAAAAAATCATATGCCTGTCGGTTTCCTGCCTAACGAACAGCGTGAAAGCTACGGCTGCTACACCGTGGCTATATCACCTGATGACTTAGCCCGCTATTTTCATCTTGATGACGCGGATCATGCGCTGATCGCCAAGAAACGCGGTGATTACAACCGGATTGGTTTTGCTGTTCAGCTTTGCACCGTTCGCTACTTGGGCACTTTTCTGAATGATCCTTTGAGCGTACCTGATCTGGTAATACATACGCTAGCCAAGCAACTAAATATCGAGGTCGCGGATAGTCTGCGGGCCTACAGCATCGGTGAACAGCGATGGCAACATGCGGCAGAAATCCGCACCCGCTACGGCTATGTCGAAATTACCGAGCACAAAATCAGTTTTCGTCTCACCCGCTGGTTGTATTCGTTGTGCTGGACGGGAACTGACCGGCCCAGTGTGCTGTTCGAACGGGCGACTACCTGGCTGGTAACGCATAAGGTGTTGCTGCCCGGTTATAGCACTCTCGAACGTTACATAGCCAGCCTGCGCAATCGAGTGGAGAAGCGGTTATGGCGATCTCTCTGTCGTGGCATCAACAGTGAACAGCAAGAAAGGCTTGAAAAACTTTTGGTAATAGCAGACGGCAGTCGCAATTCGCTATTGGATCGTTTGCGTACCGGGCCAGTGATGATCAGCGGCCCATCGTTGGTACAGGCCCTGCTTCGACTGCACTCAGTACGCGAATTGGGCATCAAGTTGCCGGCGGTGCACATTCCAACGACTCGTCTGGCGGCCTTGGCTAGGTACGCGAGTACCGCCAAGGTGAGTGCGATTTTGCGCTTGCCGCCTCAGCGCCGCCTGGCGACACTGGTTGCATTTGTACACTGCCTGGAGGCCACGGCGCAAGACGATGCGCTGGAAGTATTGGAAGCGCTATTACGCGACCTGTTTAATGCCGCTATCAGAGCCGATAAAAAAGCGCGGCTTCGCACGTTGAAAGACCTTGATAAAGCGGCGGCGACCTTAGCCAACGCTTGCCAAATTCTGTTGGATACCGGCTTCCCCGATGTTGATCTGCGTAGCCAATTGTTTGAAAAAATTCCGCGTGACACACTTACTCTTGCGGTTGATGGCGTCATTGCCCTAATTCGACCCGCTGAGAACGTTTACTATCATGAGTTGGATACCAAATACAGAACGGTACGTCGCTTTTTGCCCGCACTACTTGAGCATGTGCGTTTTGGAGCGAATTCAGACGGTAAGCCGGTCGTAGCTGCTTTTGATTGGCTACGCTCCAATAGCACGTTGAAGAAACCCGGCAACGATGCGCCACTCGAATTGGCCGATAAGTCTTGGCAAAAACATGTACAGGGCGATGACAATTCTTTCGATTTACACGCCTACACCTTTTGTGTGCTTGAGAAATTGCAAACCGCTCTGCGCCGGCGCGATGTGTTCGTAGAGCCCAGCTGGCGTTATGCCGATCCGCGTGCTGGCCTACTCAAAGGCGAAGAATGGGAAACTACGCGGCCACTTATCTGCCGAACGCTCGGATTATCAGCTAGTCCTGAGCCAACGCTCACGGCCATGGCCACTGAACTCGATCTTACTTACCGAGCCGTTGCCGCCAGACTGCCTGACAATCAAGCAGTGCGTTTCGATACGATCGGTGACAAACAAGAGCTGGTACTGAGTCCGCTGGACAAATTGGACGAACCGGCCTCACTGATCGCGCTACGCGATAAAGTTGCCAATATGTTACCGCGAGTAGAGTTGCCGGAACTCATGCTGGAGATTGCCGCGCGAACGAATTTCACCGATGCTTTTACTCACATATCAGAACGTACGGCCCGTGCTGCCGATCTGCAAGTCAGTTTGTGTGCGGTGCTGATGGCTGAAGCCTGCAATACCGGCTTAGAACCTCTGATTCGCGGGGACGTAGCCGCACTCAAGCGCGACCGATTATCTTGGGTAGACCAGAACTATATTCGACAAGAAACCTTAACAGCCGCCAACGCCATGTTGGTGGCTGCACAAAGCCGGATTCCTTTGGCGAATGCATGGGGCGGTGGCGAGGTAGCATCGGCGGATGGCATGCGCTTGGTTGTTCCTGTGCGTACTGTACACGCTGGCCCCAATCCTATATATTTCGGTATCGGTCGCGGGTTAACTTGGTACAATCTTCTGTCAAACCAGTTCTCTGGCCTAAATGCTATCGCTGTGCCGGGCACATTACGGGACAGCTTAATCCTGTTAGCGGTTGTTCTTGAGCAGCAAACCGATCTACAACCGACGCAAATCATGACTGACACCGGCGCATACAGCGATGTGGTGTTTGGTCTGTTTCGATTGCTCGGTTATCGTTTCTGTCCACGTTTAGCCGATGTCGGAGGTACCCGCTTTTGGAGGATTGATTCCAAAGCTGACTATGGTTTACTCAATTCGATATCCAAGCATCAGCTCAGCTTAAAGAAAATAACGCCACATTGGGACGATATGTTACGTTTGGCGGGCTCTCTTAAGCTGGGCAGAGTTCCCGCTTCCGGCATTATGCGTACACTTCAAGTAGGCGACAGACCAACTCGATTGGCGCAGGCTATCGCCGAATTCGGGCGTATTGAAAAGACTCTGCATACGCTTATGTATATTGATGACGAGGCCATGCGCCGGAGCACTCTTACCCAGTTAAATCGTGGAGAGGGCCGCCACAGTGTGGCTCGTGCCGTATTCCACGGCAGGCGAGGTGAGATGCGTCAGCATTATCGCGAAGGCCAAGAAGATCAACTGGGAGCGCTCGGCCTTGTGCTCAATATGATTGTTTTGTGGAACACCATTTATATGGAGGCCGCATTGAACCAACTTCGAATCGATGGCTATCCAGTTAACGACGAAGACATAAGCCGATTGTCCCCATTAATTTATGAGCACATCAACATGATGGGACGGTATTCGTTTTTGGTGCCGGAATCAGTGGCGAAGGGCGAGTTAAGACCGTTACGCGATCAGGAAGGCAAAGATAACTGAAAACTGATAAACACTGGTTTCTTATGAATTCGTCTAAAAGCGCATCATAATAGACGTTAACTCGGTTTTTCGTTCCACTGCGCCTCAAACCCC
>CAZJYS010000201.1:0-3349 GCA_964550075.1 uncultured Methylomonas sp. | reverse complement strand
TATCGGTACTGATTTGGAAGCTATCCGGATAAAGTGGATACGGGATAACTTTAATCGAGGCCGCTGCCTGGTCAGTACCAAGCATAAAAAGCGGTTTGAACGATGGGACTTCAAAACAGTTAGTGAAATCGACAAAAGACATCTAATGCTTTTAGAGTTTTGAACCATGTATAACGCGATCTTTGATGTCATAAATTCCTGAGCAGAATAATAATTAGTCTATTAACAAGGACCCGCTATAAAATTACCATTTCCCATTTAGTGACTTCCTTTTAAAACGCCGTGTTTTTCGAGTCCGAGCGTCAAAATTTTTTTCGACCTTTAACCGGCAAACGCCGCGAGTTGGTGGTCGCCTGCCTACGTGTGCTGTATGAGCGCTTGCACGGCCCAAGTGCCGATTATTCACAAAACCTGACCCGCGACAGCTTAAAGGAATTACTCAGTCCCACCATACAGGGCTTGATGAATGAATTGGCCGTTGACCCTATTCTGGAAAACGATGAATTGTCTTCACTGGATAGTGCTGATGACCAGCAGCTAACCACGGTACTGATTCGTACCTTATTAAAAGATGGCTGGCTGGAAACCTTTGGTGACCGTTCTGGATTAGTCACGGCTTATCGCTTCAGTCGCGCGGGCAAATTGTTTGCCGAAGCTTTGTGGTCGCTGGATCGAATGCGCGCCCGGAGCCGTCAGCGCAATGTGCGCAGTTGTCGCAATGCCCTGGAAGCCGCGCGAAAAAACATCGACGCATATGATTTGATTGATGCCTATGACTACGCGGAAAAAATCATCAGTGACTTATCGGAAGGCGTGGATTATTTTCAGGAGTTGGTGCGGCGTTTGATGAGCGAAGCATCCAAGACACCATGGGACGAATTCATAGAATTTTTGGATCGCTTTGAAAAAGAGTTCAAAAAGCAGCTTACCGCCGACAACGTGGATCGCCATCGTCAGGCCATCCTCGATAACTTGAGCCGCTTGCGTAATTTGGATAGCAACAAATTCCAGGCCTTTGAAAATCAGTTACAGGATATCGCCAGTTGGGCGGATGCCGAACGCGGTGATAACAGCATTTTTGACTGGCTGCTGGATCGGATTGAAGATCGGGTAGAAGTGGCCTGTACCGGCAAACATCCTGAACTGATCAAGGCCATGAATATCTATATGCGCCGGGCTGCCAGTATTGTGCAACAAGCCTTGATGCTGCAAGGCGGTCAAAGCAGACAGGGTTTTAGTCGAGCCATTGCCCGAATTGCCGCACTGGAAGGCGATGATCAAACGCAGTTTTTACAAAACTTGGGAGCTTCGATTGCCGCCAGCGAAGTGCGTTTATTGGACCCGGCGGCCTTTAAATTACGCAGTGCTTCGCAGCGCCGCAAGGCCTTAACTGTGACCGCATTGCCGAAAATCAGTCGTGATGCGCGATTGAATGCGGCCTTACAACGCGCTGAAGCGGCGGCGTTTACCTTGTCCAACCAGGATGTGGTGGATTTCATACGCGGTGAATTGCGCTTGCGTCAACGGCCCATTCGCTTGTCCAGTCTACCGGTCGAAACCGTCACCGATTTATTACAAAACATGCAAATGGTGGAAGCGGTGCGTGCCGCTCGCGATGAAAGTCTCACTGCAACGCAATTGCCCAGCCAACTGCAAAACCCTTACTACACCGGTAGTGACTACCAAATCCAATTGAACCATGACTCTGACTCAAAGCCTGCTTGATCGATTGCAGCCGGAAAATCTTAAACTGCAACGCTTTCAGGAAATCGTCGCACGTTTGTTTGCCTGGGGCATTATCGTACGCGACGAAGACGGCGTGGAACAGCGCTGTTACGACGATGCCTGCCGCATCGAAAACCTGTTGGTTGAATACTTTGCCTTAGCCGGTTTTCGTTTGATCCACGATCTGCAAAACGAATTCTTCCGATTGTATGCGCCCGGTGCGCAAATTCCCGGTATGGTCGAAGACGATGTCGATGCCGTAGCCTCGTTACGTGCGCGTTTATCGGCAGATTTTGTCGCTGCGGCTTTGGCCTTGCGATTTTTGTATCAACAAGGCTTGGTCGAAGGTGGCAGTCGATTGAGCGATGCCGGTGAAATTCTGATTCGTTTCGACGAACTGGCGACCACTCTGCAAACCCAGATCAAACGGACCTTGCCCGACAATCTGGGCGACCGCGAGCGCTTGCTGAAAGACTTGAAACGCCACCGTTTGATTCAGTACAACGCCTTGTTTTCGATGCATGATGAAGATGCCCTGATTGCCATTAGGCCGACCATATTGGGTATTATCAGTGAGGACGTGCTGGCAGCCGCTTTGGAAGCCGAAGGTCAGATTGAAGTTCCCAGTGAGCCGGATGGCAGCGGAGATCAGGCATGAAGCTGGAAAAATTAATTTTGGTCAACTGGGGTTCATTGCGCAGCGATGAATATCCGATGGGCAATATGACCTTGCTGACCGGTCCAACCGGCTCTGGCAAATCCACGCTGCTGGATGCCTTGCAAACCGTGATGACCGCTGCACACCAAAACATCTACAGCTACAACCCCGGCCAAGACGAAACCACGCAAACTTCGCGCAGCAGCAAGAGCAAGCGGACGTTATGGTCTTACATCGTCGGTGCCGAGGACAATCTGTTTGCCCGACCCAATGGTGCGCACGGCTATGTGGCGGGAGTGTTCAAACCCGATGCCGGTGAAGACGGCAAGCCATTCACGGCTTTGATTGCAGCGGCAGCGCGGGTCGATGGTTCGGGCGAACGTCGACAGGCGGTGCAGGAACGTTTAGCCTTGTTGCTGATCGATGATGCGGTATTGAGCTTACAGGATTTGGTCAGCATCGACGGTGGCGAACATCTGTGTGTGGTTGAGGTCGAGAAAATCGAAACCCATTTAAAAGCCAAATATCCGCAGGTGTTGAATCTGCGCGATGCCAAGCGCGAATACCTGTGCCAGTTATATGGCAGGTTTCGCGGTCAACGCACAGTATCCTTTCAGGAAGCCGAATTAGCGGCTAAAGCCTGGAGTCAATCGATTGCCCACAAACCCATTGGCAGTGTCGACGACTTGGTTAAAACCCAGATTCTGGAAAACGATACTCAGCAATTGCCGCAACGTATTGGACAGATCAGCGAATTGATGCGCCAAGTGCACAATCTGCGCCAGGAAGGGGATCGCCTGAAAGACAATGTGCTGCGGCTGGAACGGGTTGAAAGACTGGTCGATCAGGCCAATACCGCCTATGAATCGGCTTTGCAGTATCAGCTGGCTTTGTCGCAGCGTGATTTGCTGCATGACCAAGGCCAAATCGATCAGGCTAAGCGGGCCATTGTCGAACTGGAAAAAA
>CAZJYS010000200.1:0-3365 GCA_964550075.1 uncultured Methylomonas sp. | reverse complement strand
GCGCGGCGTAAGTTTCTGAAAGCAGAAAAAACCGAGTTTGCTCATATCGAGAACCTGATTCAAAAGCTGGCGTTGAGTCGTTTTGATGTGGGTTTTTTGCTGCAACATAATCAGCGTGAAGTGTTAAATCTCAAGCCTGCAGCGACTTTGCCGGAACAGGAAAAACGGATTGCGGCGATTTGTGGCTCGGCTTTCGTCGAAAACGCCGTCAAGATCGACTATGCCGCTTCCGGATTACAACTGCACGGTTGGGTGGGGCTGCCGACTTTTTCCCGTAGCCAACAGGATATGCAGTTTTTTTACGTCAACGGGCGCTTGATCAAGGACAGGCTGGTGGCACATGCGGTCAAGCAGGCTTATCAGGATGTGTTGTATCACGGTCGCCACCCGGTGTTTGTGCTGTATCTGACCCTGGATCCGACTTTGGTGGATGTGAATGCGCATCCGACCAAACTGGAAGTGCGATTTCGGGAAGGCCGCATGGTGCATGATTTTTTGTTTCAAGCCCTGCATCGCAGTCTGGCTGAGCAAAGACCGGGTGCTCTGCCCATCACTATCATCGATGAGCCTGTGTTGGTTGCTGCCAAGCCAGCTTTGACGGAACAAGAAACCTTACCGTTGAGCTTTCCGGAAGCGGAGCCTGCGGTTTTTCCGAATAGCCCTAAACCCGTTTCATCGGTAACGATCAGTCGTCCGCAAGAGCATCGCAGCGAACTGTATTCCCGGCAGTCGCCAGCACCAATAAATGTAGCCGAGCAGATTCAAGCTTATGCCAAGTTGTATCCTAATTCGGATAACCAGCCAACGACTCAAGCGACACCGCCGTTGGGCTTTGCGCTAGCGCATATCCATAATATTTACATCTTGGCTGAAACTGCCAACGGCATCATTCTGGTTGATGCCCATGCGGCGCATGAGCGAGTTACTTACGAGCGGCTGAAAAAAAGTTACCAGCAAGCCGCCATGGTTTCCCAGCCTTTGCTGTTGCCGATCAAGATTCAGGTTGCTGCGGCCGAAGCGGATTTGGCAGAGCAGGAGCAGGCATTTTTTATGAGTCTGGGTTTTGAAATCAATCGGGCTGGCCCGGAAACCATCGTGTTACGCGCTACACCAGCTTTGTTGGTCAAAACCGATATGGATCAGTTAATCCGCGACATTTTGGCCGATATGCTGAATAACGGTTTTAGTCATAAAGCCGAAGAAACTATCAATGCCATATTGGCGAGCATGGCCTGTCACAGCTCGGTACGGGCAAAACGCAAACTGAGTATCGAAGAAATGAATGCCTTGTTGCGTGATATGGAACAAACAGAACGCATAGGTCAATGTAATCACGGTCGCCCGACCTGGGTTTCGTTGAGCCATCAGGATCTGGATCGGTTTTTTATGCGTGGGCAATGATGCAGGTTTTAGAAAAACCACCTGCCATACTGTTGATGGGGCCAACATGTGCTGGCAAAACCGGCTTGTCGGTGGCTATGGCGCAGGCTTTGAATGCGGAAATCATCAGCGTCGATTCTGCTTTGGTTTTCAAAGGTATGGATATTGGTACCGCGAAACCGACAATGGCAGAACGCGGTGGGGTACCTCATCATTTGATTGATATTCTTGATCCGAGCGAAGCTTTTTCCACCGGCCAGTTTCGCGCGTCAGCACTGGAGTTGATGGCGGACATCACCCGTCGCGGAAAACTGCCGTTGCTGGTCGGTGGCACCATGTTGTATTTCAGCGCCCTGACTCAAGGTCTGGCCAAGCTGCCAGAAGCCGATCCGCAGATTCGTGCCCGACTGGATGCAGAATTAGCCTCGCTCGGCAAAGAAGCCTTGCATGCCCGTTTGGCAGCAATTGATCCGGCGGCTGCGGCGCGGATTCATGTCAACGACCCACAACGTATACAGCGGGCGCTGGAAGTTTATGAGATCAGCGGCCAGCCATTATCCAGCTTTTTTCAAACTGAACAGCAAACCGATCAATCGCATCGCTTCATTAAGCTCATTGTCGCACCACAACAAAGACAAACCCTGCACGACAAAATTGCCATTCGCTTTCAAGCCATGCTGGAACAGGGCTTTTTAGATGAAGTTGAAGCTTTGCGGGTGCGTGGCGATCTGGATGAAAGCCTGCCCTCGATTCGTTGCGTGGGTTATCGACAAGCTTGGTCATATCTCAATGGAGAATACGATTTAGCGACCTTGCAGGACAAAGCCATTGCAGCCACCCGGCAACTGGCCAAACGCCAATTTACCTGGTTGCGCAAGGAGCAAAATGCTTGTGAATTGATCAGCGAAGCACCGGATTTGTTGGAACAGGCTCTGAGTTATTGCCGGGATCATGCATAAACTCAAAGCCAGTATTTCCAATACCCCGGCGTTTATACTGGATCTGGATCAGGTCAATGCCAACCTGCAGCCTTTAAAGCATTTGCGTCAGGCCACGGATTGCAAAGTGCTGTATTCAATGAAAGCCTTGCCATTATCAGGATTATTAAAAGCGCTGGTCGGGCAGGTGGACGGTATTTCAGTCAGTTCTTTAAATGAAGCGCGGCTGGCCAGAGAAGTGTTTGCCGATCCAGCCAGTCTGCATCTCACCACGCCGGGTTTGCGACCGGATGAGTTTAAACAAATCGATGGGTTATGTAGCCATATCAGTTTCAATTCACTGTCGCAATATCAGCGCTTTAAAGATCAAACCCTCAATGCCTCAAAGGGGTTGCGTATTAATCCCAAACTATCGTTTGCTGATGACGAACGTTACGATCCTTGCCGCAAATATTCGAAGTTAGGGGTGAATATTCATGAGCTATCAGCTGGTTTGCCAACTGATGTTGAGGGCCTGCATCTACACACCGTATTCAGCCAAACCGACTTCAAGCCGTTGCAACAAACTCTCAATGCTTTGCACCCCTTGTTGAGTCGGCAAACCCATTTGAAATGGCTGAATCTGGGGGGCGGTTATCTGTTTCACAGTATTGCCGATTTAACACCCTTGATAACGTTGATTCAACAATTGAATCAGCAATGCATACCCGACATTTATCTGGAGCCGGGAAAAGCTCTGGTTGGAAATGCCGGGTATTTGTTAACCACCGTGCTGGATCGATTTCTGAGCGATGGCAAAACCGTGTTGATCCTGGATACTTCGGTCAATCATCATCCGGAAGTGTTTGAATACCAGCGTAAACCTGCGTTACTGGACGAAGACCCTCAAGGCAGCCAATCAGCCATCCTGGCTGGATCGACTTGTCTGGCAGGTGATTTGTTCGGTGAGTACCGCTTCAAACAGTTACCCGAAGTGGGTGAAAAATTAGTATTTGCAGATGTGGGTGCCTACAGCCTGATCAAAGCCAGTCGGTTTAATGGCTATGC
>CAZJYS010000199.1:0-3366 GCA_964550075.1 uncultured Methylomonas sp. | reverse complement strand
GACGGATTCAGAATCATCAAATAACGATGTATCAAGGAATAACCCGCCTTCTCCATTCAAATCGAAGCGAAGCCGACAGATCAATGGTGGTTTCAACACGGTGTGGATGGGCCAAATCTAACTATCTCGGGAAGAGGAAAGCCATGAAAAATCTCATCACCATTATCACGCTTTCGCTCGCTTTTCATGTAGGCATTGCCTTGGCGAGTGACTTTACGATTACATCTAGCAAAACCAAAGGGGGGACGATACAACCATTGGGTAAAATCAAACTCAATCAAGGTAGTAGCCAAACATATACGGCTACTGCATCCAGTGGTTATTACCTGAGCAAACTGAGTGTCGATGGTATACCAACTCAACTCGCCGATCGTACTGCGGCCAGCTATACGTTTGACAACATATTAGCCAAACACCGGATTGCTGCCATTTTCGCTTTAAATCCGGTAATCACAGCCAGTGCCGAAAAAGGGGGACTGATAACCCCAAAAGGTAAAAACTCGGTTGTCTATGGTGGCTCACAGGGATATACCATCTCTGCAAATGAAGGTTACGAATTAAAGGATGTCATTGTGGACGGGATTGCTAAAGGTCCAGTGACCACCCAGGAATTTACCAACGTCACCAGCAAACATAGTATCAAAGCCAAGTTCGCCATCAAAACCTACGCCATCACCAGTAATTCCGGTGGAAATGGGTCAATAGCACCCACACAAGCCAATATCAAACACAATGGCAGCAAGACCTTTACCATAAAACCTGATTCAGGCTATCAAATCGACAGCGTCACCGTGAATGGCTCAGCTCAAACCGGATTGCCATCCAGCGGCTCATACAAGCTGAAACTGACATCGGTCACTGCAAATACTGAAATTGCGGCCACCTTCCGTCTGAAAACGACTAATTCGGTGAAGGGGTTGGCGGTAGGCAATCAAATCAGCGTGGTCGATGTGCAACTGCCAAATGAAGTCATCGTTCCCGATGACTCTGATTACAATAAAGATAAAACCAATATCTATGTGCATGAAAAAGCAGGGGAAGCATTCGAAACTGTCAACTCTATCCTCTGCATGATTGAGCAAACAAAATATAGTGATAGTCAGTTTGTCAATCAGGGATATTTTAAGGCCATGGTCGATTCCGATCGCTGCGAAGGTAATGATAGCGCCGAAAACTCAGGTAACAGCGCTCAGGCAGGCACGAGCGCGAATGCGGCCCCGACTTATGACACCTGGATCGCCAAATCAGAACGTAGCAGCGAAAACAGTAATCACATTCTCACTGCCTATGTGCATACCAACAAGGGCGACGGCGAATCTGATGATAAGGCAATAACCATACAAGCCAAAGTGGAAGTAAGTGAAGCTGCCACAGAGACGAACCCGCTGGGCCTATTTCGGATGAATTACAAAGGCACGATGGACGATAATCCCAGTCAAATCCTGATGAAAGGCATTTTGAAAACCGAACTTGTCAACGGTAAGGTGCTGATCAGGTATGCAGAACAAGAAGGTCCAGATATTGCGCCATTTCGTATTGCCAAAGCAGCATTTACTCGCGATGCCACAGCAGACACCGGTAATGGCAGTGCTTATCAACTCGAAAGAAACGATCCCCAATCCGGTGGTATAAAGGAAGGCACTATCGATTTTGCGTATAACCAAAACTTTTTTGAGCGCGTCGATGCTTCAAATGCTCAAGAAATGTGTCTGGATCGGAAAAAATTTGAGACAAGTGCCTGGCGTTACGGGCTTTATAGCTCGCCCTCCGGCAACAGGGCAAATCTTAATGGTGGTTTTCCAATCAATACCAAAGCCGATGGTAGCGGCATAGACGGTTATTTGAGCTATTACGGATTGCATTTTCCACCGAACACTCCGGCATTGGACGATGGGGATTTAGTTTATAAAGGCGAATGGAAAAATGGCTCACACACAAGCACTTCCTATACGTTGGCGATCAAGAACGGCAAACTCAAGCGTCATACTCGTTCTTTGATCACGTTGGATGACATTAAAAACATCCCCCTTGAAGGCTCTATTCCCACTCCAGGCAACATGGGTGGCGGAAATACCATGTATAGATTGACTTGGGATGGTAACTCGCTGGCAATTCGGGCATCGGCCGTGATGAATCCCAATGGGCCACCCGCATGGACCGAAATGTTGCCAACCAAGTTAATAGACGATCAATACGTCCTACCATTCAGCAATCTAGGCATGTATTCACAATCGCTGGGCGGGCAGTTAAACATACAGTTGCAAAACTGCAGCCCGGTTGAGTTGAATAATCCCGGCTCCGGCTTCAAGTGCGATACGCCTAACGCGGCAACAACCGTCGTGTTTTATAAAGAAAGCATGGTAACGCCCGCTGACACTATCCCCTCGCTTTTAACCTGCTATGAAAATTGTCCTAAGGCTGAAACGGATGAAGGGATGGATGGAACCAACCAACAAACGATGACTTATCCTCAGCAATTTGCGCCAGGCAGCGATAATCAACACGATTATAGTTTTAGCAACATGATGCTCAAAGATAGTGCGACGGGTTTCAATGTTGAACTGTTGACTGCACCAACCGATAGGCCCTGGGGTTATAACAGCGGCCCTCTGTTTGATCCAAGTCAGACAAACAAAACAAAATTGGCCTGCGATTGGGATAGTACGCAAACCTGTGGCTGGAAGGCCTGGAATGTGCTGGATGAGTTTTTCACCTGGGAGACCGGTCCTAATGCCTGGAACAAATATACGGCCATTCAGGATGCCAATGACCAAATCGTAAATCTGGACCCACCCTGGCAGGTCGCTTTTACCTATCCGATTGACGGAACCAATGGCATCAACAGTCCGGAAATGGATGATAAATACAGCGGTACAAAATTCTTCTTGCAATACAGTGGTTTCGGCAACCTGCAAGGGATACCCGGCAAATGTGTCAACCCCAACGATCCCAGCCAATCGGTTACCGACTGTTCTAAACCCGGTCTGCGTTGGGTACCCGAGTTCATGATACCTACCGGATCTATTGTGACGATGAACGCCGCTGAATATTTAACCAAAGCCCTTGATATTGAGCAGCGGATGTCAAAATCCCCCGGTTCTTGCAACGACCTCGAGCCAGTGGACATGAGCAACCAATGGCTGGATATTAAAAAAGATTGGGTCAATCCTAATTTGCCAAACGAGCCAGTCATCAACGAACCGCCTCAAGTTATTGGCGGCGTCATTCAATAATTCAATTGTGCAAGCTGGGACCGAACAACGTCCCAGCTTGCCTATCAGAATTTTCAATCTGTGAGCAAAGCTTGGGGGCATGAATTATGTCCTCCAGCTTTATTTTATTTATGATTTTGTAAAAGCACTGACC
>CAZJYS010000198.1:0-3388 GCA_964550075.1 uncultured Methylomonas sp. | reverse complement strand
AAGCCCAGATGCTTTCTATCGAGTTCAATGGTCACTTCACAATCGCCATGTTCGTCGATGGTTTCGTTGATGATACGCACCTGACCAAACCATTTGGCTTTTAAACCGGCTTGTTGTGCTGATAGATAGCATTTTCGCGTGACTTTGGTATTGGCAAAAATTTCGCTCAACGCCTGATGTAAGGCATCACAGCCCAAGCCATTTTGTGCGGATATCCAGACAGCAACGGGTCTACCTTCGGCGTCATAATCGGTATGGGGTAGAGCCGAGTCGAGCAGGTCGATTTTATTGAATACTTTTAATTGCGGAATTTTGCTGGCGCCAATGTCATCCAAAACCTGATTGACATGAAAGATAGTATCGTCACGATCTTCTGCGTGAGCATCAATGACATGCAGCAATAAATCCGCTTCGGCAGCTTCCTGTAAAGTCGACTTAAAAGCCGCTACCAGTTCATGAGGCAGGTGACGGATAAAGCCTACTGTATCGGCTAACACTACTTCACCGCCATTGTTTAACTGCAATTGCCGTAGGGTAGGGTCGAGCGTGGCAAATAATTGATCCGCTGCATAAATGCCTGCGCCGGTCAAAGTGTTGAATAAGGTGGATTTACCGGCATTGGTGTAGCCGACTAGCGAAACCGTAGGTACTTCGGCTTTTTTGCGCTTGCTTCGGCCTTGATGGCGTTGCTTTTCAACTTTTTCCAGGCGCTGTTGGATTTGTTTGATGCGTACCGCCAATAGTCGACGGTCGGTTTCCAGCTGAGTTTCACCCGGTCCGCGTAAGCCAATACCGCCCTTTTGGCGCTCCAAATGTGTCCAGCCGCGTATCAATCGGGTGGATAAATGTTTGAGTTGGGCCAACTCAACCTGCAGTTTGCCTTCAAAGGTTTGGGCGCGTTGGGCAAAAATATCCAGGATCAGACCGTTTCTGTCCACCACTCTGACTTCCAGGGCTTTTTCCAGGTTGCGTTCCTGGCTGGGGGTCAGAGGGTGATTGACAATGACGATGTCGGCTTCATGTTCTGCAATGGCTAGTCTCAACTCATCCACTTTGCCGGTGCCGACAAAAAATTTGGGATCAGGTCTTTGCCGACTGCCGGTCACCACATGAATAGGTTGGGCGCCTGCCGATTTGGTTAGTTCTTTAAGTTCGTCAAGATCTTCTTGTCCGACTTGCAGGTTCAGGTGAACGAGAACAGCTCGCTCACCCGCATCAGGACGTTCAAACAAACAAAGACCTCTTAGCTTTCTTCACTGGTATCGGTATCCCGATGCATCGTGACATTTTTGCTGGGTACGATCGTTGAAATGGCGTGTTTGTAGACCATTTGGTTGACAGTATTTTTCAGCATGACCACGTATTGATCGAATGAATCAACCCGGCCTTGCAATTTAATACCATTCACCAAAAAAATGGATACAGGGGTATGCTCTTTTCTCAGAGCATTTAAAAAATTATCCTGCAAATTTTGGGCTTTCGACATCCTCTTTCTCCTTATTATTGTTCAGGCTGCAATATGGGCTAAGCCTGTTGATTAAACTTATGATGACAGGTTTAATTGGGCAGGACTTGGTTATTTCAATACTTGAATATTCTACCAAAGCCGGGTAAATCCCAAATAATAAAAAATAACCTGCCATCACTAAGTGTTTAAAAATACCTAAACGATCTTTTTATACTTGATGCGGTGTGGGTTATCGGCATCTGTACCCAGGCGGCGATGACGATCTTCTTCGTAATCCGCATAGTTACCTTCAAACCACACCACTTCACTATCGCCTTCGAATGCCAATATATGGGTGGCGATACGGTCTAAAAACCAGCGGTCATGCGAAATGACCACTGCACAGCCTGGGAAGGCTAATAGTGCCTCTTCCAGCGCTCGCAAGGTTTCGACATCCAAATCGTTGGTTGGTTCGTCAAGCAATAATACATTGCCGCCGCTTTTCAACAATTTGGCTAAATGCACCCGATTGCGTTCACCACCGGATAATTCGCCAATGCGTTTTTGCTGATCCCCGCCTTTGAAATTAAAGCGTCCCAAATAAGCCCGCGATGGTGTTTCGTATTTGCCGACTGTGATCATATCCAGGCCGTCAGACACTTCGTGCCAAACGGTATTATTGTCGTTCATGTCGTCGCGTAGCTGATCGACATACGATAGTTGCACGGTTTGACCAATGGTGATGGCGCCGGAGTCCGGTTGTTCAAATCCCGCCATCATGCGGAACAGTGTGGTTTTACCAGCGCCGTTCGGGCCGATAATGCCGACAATGCCGCCGGGGGGGAGTTTGAAGCTTAAGTTGTTGATCAATAAACGATCGCCAAAGCCTTTATTGATGTTGTCGGCTTCAATCACCACATCGCCAAGACGTGGTCCGGGTGGAATATAAATTTCCTGGGTTTCGTTACGTTTTTGCACTTCCACGGAAGACAATTCTTCAAATCGTGCCAAACGCGCTTTGCTTTTGGCGTGGCGGCCTTTTTGATTAGAGCGTACCCACTCCAGCTCGGCTTTCATGGCTTTTTGTCGGGAAGACTCTTGCTTGTCTTCTAATTCCAGACGTTTTTCTTTTTGTTCCAGCCAGGAAGAATAGTTTCCTTCCCATGGAATACCCATGCCTCTATCCAGCTCCAGAATCCAGCCCGCCACATTGTCCAGGAAGTAACGGTCATGGGTGACAGCGACCACGGTGCCGGTGTAATCATGTAAGAAGCGTTCCAGCCAGGCCACCGATTCGGCGTCCAGATGGTTGGTAGGCTCGTCAAGCAACAGCATGTCGGGTTTGGACAGCAATAAACGGCATAGAGCGACCCGGCGCTTCTCACCGCCGGATAATTTAGTGACATCAGCATCCCAGTCCGGTAAGCGCAGAGCATCTGCGGCAATTTCCAGGGTGCGATCCAGATTGTGCCCGTCGCAAGCGTTAATCACATCTTCCAATCTAGCCTGTTCAGCAGCCAGCGCATCGAAATCTGCATCGGCATCAGCATATGCGGCATAGACGGCATCCAATTTAGCCAGAGCCTCCTTGATTTCAACCACGGCTTCTTCAATATTGCCGCGGACGGTTTTATTGGGATCGAGCTGTGGTTCTTGCGGCAGATAACCGATTTTGATGCCTTTCAGCGGCACCGCCTCGCCTTCAATTTCCTTGTCAATACCGGCCATGATGCGCAGCAGAGTAGACTTACCCGAGCCATTCAGACCCAGCACGCCGATTTTGGCACCCGGAAAAAACGATAAGGAAATGTCTTTAAGAATATGTTTTTTGGGCGGTACGATTTTGCCAACCCGATGCATGGAGAAAATATATTGCGCCATTGTTTTTCTGTCTAAGAAAAGAAAGTGGCATTATACCGTGCAACCGTAAATAGCAAGTTG
>CAZJYS010000197.1:1409-3389 GCA_964550075.1 uncultured Methylomonas sp. | reverse complement strand
TTGTTTAATACCGAACGGGTGGATCATATTTATCAAGACCCACACGTCAAGAACCCCAAGTTTTATCTGCACTATGGCGATTTAACCGATAGTTCCAACCTGACACGGATATTAAAAGAAACCAATCCGTCCGAGGTTTACAACCTGGGGGCGATGAGTCATGTGGCCGTATCTTTCGAGTCCCCTGAGTACACGGCGGATGTGGACGCCATCGGTACGTTGCGTTTGCTTGAAGCCATGCGCTTTTTAGGTATGGAAAAAACTGCGCGTTTTTATCAGGCTTCGACGTCCGAGTTGTACGGTCTGGTTCAGGAAATCCCGCAAAAGGAAACCACGCCGTTTTATCCGCGTTCACCTTATGCTGTAGCCAAATTGTATGCTTACTGGATTACGGTGAATTACCGTGAAGCCTATGGCATGTATGCCTGTAACGGTATTTTGTTCAATCACGAGTCACCGCGTCGCGGCGAAACCTTTGTGACACGTAAAATTACTCGCGGACTGAGCAATATCGCCATGGGCCTGGAGCAATGTCTGTATATGGGCAATATGGATTCTTTGCGCGATTGGGGCCACGCCAAAGACTATGTACGTATGCAATGGATGATGCTGCAGCAAGAGCAGCCCGAGGATTTTGTGATTGCGACCGGGGTGCAATATTCGGTACGTCAATTCATCGAAATGTCTGCATTGGAACTGGGCATTACCATGAGATGGGAAGGTACCGGGGTGGATGAAAAAGGCTATATTGCCTCCATCTCAGGCGATAAAGCGCCTAAAGCCCAAGTGGGCCAACAAATCGTCGCTATCGATCCGCGCTATTTCCGTCCTGCAGAAGTTGAGACTTTGTTGGGTGATCCAACCAAAGCCAAGGAAAAGCTGGGCTGGGTGCCACAAATCACTTTGCAAGAAATGGTCAGCGAAATGGTGGCTTACGATTTATTACAAGCCCAAAAGCACGCCTTGCTGCATAACGAAGGTTATCACGTGTCGGTGAGCAAGGAATAATCGCATGAGCAAGCAAAAAATTTATTTGGCCGGACATCGTGGCATGGTGGGTTCGGCTGTGCTACGACAGCTGCAGGCGAGCGGTCACGATAATATTGTAGTCCGCACACATCACGAGCTGGATTTGACTGATCAATCTGCGGTCAAAGCCTTCATGCAAACCGAAAAACCCGATCAGGTGATTTTGGCGGCTGCCAAAGTTGGCGGTATCCACGCCAACAACGAATACCCTGCCGAGTTTATTTATCAAAACCTGATGATGGAAGCCAATATCATCCATCAGGCTTGGGCAGTGGGTTGCCAGCAGTTATTGTTCCTGGGCAGTTCTTGCATTTATCCTAAATTTGCCGAACAACCAATGCAGGAGTCGGCGTTGTTGACCGGCATTTTGGAGCCCACTAACGAGCCGTATGCGATTGCCAAGATCGCCGGAATCAAGCTGTGCGAATCCTATAATCGTCAATATGGCACGGATTATCGTTCGGTGATGCCGACTAATTTATACGGCGAAAACGATAATTTTCATCTGGAAAACAGCCATGTCATTCCCGCGATGATACGCAAGTTTCATGATGCCAAAGTCGCAGGCTCGGCTACTGTGACGTTGTGGGGAACCGGCAAAGCGATGCGGGAGTTCTTGCATGTGGATGATATGGCGGCAGCGTGTTTGCATGTGATGAATCTACCCAAGCCGAACTATCAAGACGTCACCGAGCCGATGTTGTCACATATTAATGTCGGTACCGGGGTGGATGTCACTATCAAGGAACTGGCTGAAACGATACAAAAAGTGGTCGGTTTTGCTGGCGAAATTATCTGGGACAGCACCAAACCTGACGGTACTCCCCGCAAACTCATGGATAACGCCAAATTACGTTCTATGGGCTGGCAACCAACCATCGACTTGGCCAAAGGCCTGGAATTGACTTATCAATGGTTTATCGAGCATCAAGCCAATTTTAAAAGTCATTA
>CAZJYS010000197.1:0-1309 GCA_964550075.1 uncultured Methylomonas sp. | reverse complement strand
TTTCTGCCATGATGTTTGGCTTGATACAAAGCGGTGTCCGCAGCCTGAATTAACTGTCCAGCAACGTCATTCACCCTAATCTTTCCGGATCTGGGTATAAAGGTCGCTGCACCTATCGAGATAGTCACAGCTATTTCGCACTCATTGAAGCCGATGGGTAAATCTTCGACGGCACGGCGGATTCTTTCCGCAATATCCCTAGCCTGCCTCTCATCACTTTGCGATAACAAAGCGACAAACTCCTCCCCACCATACCGCGACAACACATCATTGCTGCGCAACTGCTTTTTGATGGTGCCCGCCACTTCCGCCAGCACAAAATCACCAGCTTGATGGCCATGACCATCATTAATTCGTTTGAAGAAATCGATATCCAGAAACAGACAACTCAAGGGCTCGCGGCTACGCTGACAACGATCCAGCTCTTCTTCAATACGCTGTTCCAAAAACCGCCGATTGTTCACTCCCGTTAAGGGATCGACCAGACTGGTCTTGCGCATGGTTTCGTAATTGAAAATATTTTCCAGACAAATACCCACCACCGAGGCCAAGTGCTCGACAAAATCGGTGGACATATTGCATAGAAATCGATCCGAATTAAAACTGCCCAAATTCAGGGAGCCCAGACATTTGTCGCGTCTGATAATGGGTGCCAGTATCACTGAAGCCGGATTGGATTGAGAAGCAAAGAATTTTTCGTGCTTTTCGATGTGATACAAACCCAATGAGGGTTTATTAGTAAAGCCAAAGTGATGTTTAAACAGGCTTTCGTCCTGGGTCAACAGCAATCCTTCCCAGGTTTGATATTGATTATTATCATCCAGCAGACAAGCCAGAATATCCTGCTTAGGGTCCAGCAGACTCAGACTCACCACATCCAGATTGAATAAATCCTTGATACCAATCAGAATGAATTCAATCACTTCAGTTAACGTATTCAGCGCCAATAAGCGCATTTCAAACTGTTGCAACCGCCTTAAAGTCAAACTATTTTGCTGCACCCTATCCAGCATGCCATCCAGATGGCTCTGCAAAACAGTCAGTCCAGTCGTGATATCGTCTTCCAAGTTTCAGTCTCAGCGGGGAAATTAGCAGTCGGATAAGACTAGCAGCAATCTGGAATATTGCCCGACTCCCGGCTATCCGGGAATCGGGCTGGTGATCAGGCGACTTGATCGGCCTTGGCTTGATAGCTTTGAATCTGATTGAAATTCAGATAACGATAGGTATCGGCGCTGGTTTCATCCAGCGTGGCGGCGTAATGCATGTATTCCTCAACCGTCGGAATTTTTCCGAGCAACGAACAAAC
>CAZJYS010000196.1:0-3405 GCA_964550075.1 uncultured Methylomonas sp. | reverse complement strand
CCCCGTTTGCCAGGAAATAATTTTCCAGTGCATCCAGATCCAGAGCACCACCCAATCGATCAGTACCTTGAGTCAAGACGTACAGTTGATCGCCACCATCCGCCATAAAATTGTTGACCGTAATGCGATAGCTGGCAGCCGGATCGACGGTGACACCATCGATTTTAATGCTGCTCGGATCCACATTGTCACAAGCGGTGCCCTTTTCCTGCCACTCGTAACTGAAGCCCTCAGAGACTTGCAGAATGCGATTGAAAGGTTGGCCTGTCGTGGGGGCAGAGGCTGGATAGCCCTCAGTACAACCCGTAAATTGCTGTTCCAGCAAGGTATGGATTTGCGCACCAGTCAGAGTTAAAGTCACCAGCGTGTTGCCAAACGGTTGCACAGTAAAGGCTTCTGCATAAGTCACTTTGCCATCGCCTTCGCCAGCAGAGGCTGGGAATGTCAAATCAGCCCGGATACCGCCCGGATTCATGAACGCTGCTACCGCTTCACCAAAACCAACCGGACTGGTTGCTAGTAATTGCGCATCGGCAATCACATCCCCCAGCGCCGATTCGCCAGCAGCAGTTGCTGTTCGGGTGATGGCTGCGTCGATTGAACCAATGACTCGATTGGCAATCGGGGTGGCGATGGTTTTGTAATTATCCACAATCGCTTTGATCGGTGCGTTGGGAGTGATGGCGGTATTGGTCCGATCCACTACGATATTCGTGGCACTGACGTTGCTGACTTCACCATTGGATCGATTGATTTCAACATCAATGTTGGTCAAAACCCGCCCCTGTGAGTTGGCGCTGGTGACCGAAATCAACCGGCCGGATTTATTGGCGATCTGGCAATTGTAAGCCTGGTGCGTATGACCGGAGATGACCAAGTCCACTTCGTTATCCAGCTGATTGACGATGGTTTTGATCGGTGAACCGTTCAATCCGCCATCGCAGTGATTGATAGTGGCGGCACTTTGTGTAACGGGGATGGTACCGCCTTGATGAATCAATACCACCACAGCTTCGACGCCGCGAGCACGCAATTTGGGAATCAATGCGTTCACGGTAGCGGCTTCATCGGTAAATTTCAGACCCGCTACGCCACTCGGGGTGACGATGGTTGGGGTTTCTTTCAAGGTCATGCCGATAAAGCCCACACGCACACCGCCGATGGTTTTGATGGCGTATTGCGGGAATAGGGTTTTACCATTTGCGGTATCCACTACGTTGGCGGCCAGAAATTTGAAGTCTGCGCCTTCGAAGGGAACCGGTGTGCCAACGGAAGCGCCCTGGCAAGAGTTAGGATCCGTCGGGTGGCAACCACCGGTTTGCATGCGCTTCAGCTCGTCTTTACCCTCGTCGAACTCATGGTTGCCCACCGCGTTGAATTCCAGGCCAAGACGATTCATCACTTCGATGGTGGGTTCATCATGGAACAGCGCAGAAACCAATGGTGTAGCGCCGATGATGTCGCCTGCCGATACGACTATCGTGCTAGGGTTTTGATTTTTTAAGTTGGCGACATAACCGGCCATCCAATCAACACCGCCTACAGGAATATTGGTCGATGCTGCGCTGCTTGGGGTTTGTCTGAAGCTGCCCGGTGATTCCAGTTGACCGTGAAAATCATTGAAGGCCACGATTTTGATGGTGGTTTTTGATGTTGTAACGGCGGATGCTCCGCACGATAGGCTTAAGCCCAGCGCAACGCCAATAGCCAGTTTATGCATTTTCATTAGCGTAACTCCTAAACATTTGCTGAACGACGACGGGAAACAGCACCGATCAAAGCGGCGCCTGTGGCATACAGCCAAGCAGCTGCAGGCAATGGCACAGCCGTCAAACTGACTGCACCCACCGTTGCGTTGATGGGAGTATTGCTATCATCCAAAGCGGAAAGACTGAGTAAACCGGTAATGCTGTGTTGACCGGCGCTTAATAAATAAATGCCTTGGCTATAACTTGAATCAGCCAAAGCCAGATCAAAATCCAGACCTAAGCTATTGGGATAGTTATTCGTAGTATTTGAGGTTGTACCCAGCGTATTGCCGTTGTCGAAAATTTGAAAACGATCACCGGCAAAGCCGCCGTCCACGACTCTTAAATAAGCGGATTGCGAAAGAGTGAAGTCAAAACTTAAGGGGCTGCCATCCAGAGCTATCCATTCCAGGTTGCCGGAATTGGAAAGACTGCTATCGACATCAAAGGTATTCCATACTCCATCGACGTTCAAAGTGGCGGCCTGGGCTTGAGAAGCCAGGGCAAGTAATGCGATGGAGAAAAAAGCTTTTTTAATCATAAAGACTCCGAAAGAGGGTTGCTATTCTGCAGCAGTGCAGAGCCAGCCATTAATAGTCTGCTTTCCATTCGCCATGAGCTTGTCGAAAGCCAAGCCGTTTGCACGGTTTCCTGAGCAGTTCTAAAACTCAGGCGAACAGTTCAATAAACCAGCTCGCCTGCCGCCGAATCAATACCCATCGACTTTAGGCAGGCGAAAAAAATTAACCGTGTTGGTTTTCTCGACGTCTAATCAAAGTAAAACCAGCGACTACGCTGCTGAATAACCAGGCTGCACCAGGAAGTGGAACAGCGGAAAAATTATCGGTATTTGGCACTTTTAAGCTTTGATCACCACCGACCAAAATATTCCAGTTGCTAGGGTTATTAACCAATGCTTGGTAACCCAGGAAACTGGTCAAACCACTTCGGGTGCCAATGTATTCAGCATAGTCAGTGCTGTTAGTCAGTTTGATAGCATTGACACCAGCTGACAGACCGGCATTGTTTAAGCTGGTCGTATCGCTTTCTGATGAAACAGCGGTCAAAAAGGTAGTGGGTGCATTTTGGCTGGAACCCAGATAGGCATAGATGGTTTCAGCGGTTGCGTTCATGCCAAAATTGCCGCCGTTTCCGGAAAAGCTACCAATCGATGCCGACCTGGTGTCTGCATCAATCTGGCTGAAACGAATCACCGTGCCAGCGGCAATCGATGACGCGCCGGTATTCCAGGTGTGGAAAGATTCCCCTGCATTAAACGCACTGCCATTCCAGGTGTTGTCGCTGAAGTAAATCGTGGTATTGGCGTCGATGTCTTTAAAAGTGGTTAATACCCAGCCGTCTTCATCGGCATTAAAGGCGGTAAAAGCCAGATCACCGGTTGATAATGCGGCGTTAGCTTCCGCTGTTAAACCAACCAAAATGGCTGCGGCTAAAATTTTGCGAAACATAGAATTGCCCTTGATCTTGAGTTATGAAATTTCGGTTGCGATACTGAAACGCAAACTCAGATTAGGGAATTTTTGTGATGAACTGATGATTATTCAGTTAATGTTTTGTGAAACGTAATACATGTATCAAATTAACTCAAGTTTAGACATTCAGCCGCCGAGCCCGTCAGGGTCGGCGGTTTTTTTAT
>CAZJYS010000195.1:0-3422 GCA_964550075.1 uncultured Methylomonas sp. | reverse complement strand
GTGGAAAAGTCACCATTCCAGGCTACGGTGATAATGGCAAACGGTTGGGTTTGGGAATTAAATGGCCATTGTTGATCCTGCCAGCGGTAAGTGGGCAGGCCTTGGTGGATTAGGCGTCGGGCAGTGGCTAGTTCCCTGATTTGGTAGCGGCCAGCGGCTTTGCTTTCGTTGTTCAACATCTGTTGATAAAACTGATTATGTGCCTGTTCCTGGTCTGCCAGACTGGAAGTAGCATGTAAACCTTCAGCTTCGTCAAAATTAAAACCAACTTCTCTGATTTGATGTTCTATCAAGAAGTTGTGAAGTTCGTCTGCGTGAGGCAAGGTGTCTGCGGTAATCACGCTAATCACGTGAAAAGGTATCAGCTGGCTCTGAAGCGTTTGTATACCTTTAATGACTTGGTTAAAACTACCTTTGCCCTGGCGGGTTTTGCGGTGTTTGTCGTGCAGAAACTCTGGGCCGTCAATACTGACGCCTATCCTGACCTGATAGCTTTTGAAAAGCTTACACCAGTCAGCGTCGATCAGCGTGGCGTTGGTTTGGATTGAATGAAAAACTTGGCAAGTATCCCCGAGCACTTCAGTAAAAATTTCAAATGCGCTTTGGTAAAACTCAAGTGGCATTACCAAAGGTTCCCCAGCGTGCCAAACGACTGTGAGCATAGGTCCCAGTAATTGATCTTGTTTTAGCCGTTCAGCGACTTTGCGAACGGTGTCGAGCGGCATTCGGGCTTGAGAGTCGCGATTTGGTAGATAACAGTAATCGCAATCCAGGTTACAGAAGGGGGTAGGTTGCAGGATGAGTAGCTGGGTTGATGGTGGCGGGTCGAAGTCTTTTAGGTCAAAAACCAGACTAGAATGGTTGGCGAAGGATTTTTTTAACCAGTGGAGGGCTTGGTCAATCATGGGTAAGCCTCTCGCCGGAATCGTATTTATTCGGAATGACTTTAGTAGTTATACCAATTAGGCCAGTTGGGCCAGTTACCCCAATTCGGCCAGTTTGGCCAATTAGGCCATTGTGCCAATTTATCTTCCTGGGCTTTATTGACTTCAGCGTCAACTAATTGGGCATTGTCCCTGACAGCTTCAATTCGCTTTTCCAATTCCAGTTGTTGTTGGGTCGAAGTGATTGCCTGGCTGGTCGTCGGAGAAAATATGGCGATAGTTAAGCTGGCTAGCTGAATCAGTTTTGAGAAAGGAAGTAGCTGTTTTAGCCTGATCCAGGCAGTTTTTTCAGTTGATTGGTGTTTCATGGGATTCTCCAAAGTAACAGCAAAATATCCTCAAAATTTAAAAAAATGGCTGTAGTCTTGTTGGGTGTTGGTTTGCCACAATACTAGCGGCTAAAGTGTAACTTAGATCACAAGTTTTTTTAATAAAAATATACTTACGCACAATGTTCGTAGTAAGTGAAAATATGCATATCAAAATATCTCGTTTAGCTTGGCTATGACAAAAAAAGACAATACATTTACCTTTGAACAAATCCATATCGAGGTTGCCCGAGCGGCATCTGACGATTTCAACCTTTTTCATGACAAGCACAAATGGTTACTGGTCACCCATAATCCTTTCAAAGGGCCTATCGTGCTGGGTTTTCAGCTCAATACCTTGATCGAGCATCAAATGAGCTTGTATCGGGAGGCGCAGCACGAGGACGATATTATTGAAGAAAATCAACTGCGATTTAGCAATTATCAGATTACCTTTGTAAATGCGTTGCGGCCCAGGCAGGAGTTTTCTCTGGAGATCAAGAAAACCTTGATTACCACCATCCCTGAATTGAGCTTAAGTAATCGGGTAGCCATCAAGTCACAAGGCAAGACCTTGTTGTTAGGGCATAAAAAGGAAACCAAAACGCCGTTGTTTCTAGCGGATACCGATTTGAGTACGTTGCCTGATTTGAATGAGATTGCAGATAAAACCGTGGTGCCGGGCACCGAGTTTTTTCTGAAGCGGAAATGGATGACGAATGGCAATGTCAAAAACTTCTTGTCCGGATCATTGGCCGAGCAGTCGGATTATTTTGATGAGTTGGCGCATATCGCCCATTATCCGGAAGTCTTTCCCTGTAGCTTGACCTCCGGTGCTCTGTTGGAAAAAGCCCAATTGGAAAATCACGATTTCAAGCGCAATCCTATGGTGTATACCTCACACGATTTTTCCGTGGACAGGGTGCATTTGAGGCAGGTCAAAAACAACGATAAACTCCATATCCTGGTCAAGCAATTACCCGAATCCAAAACCAACACACTCAACCATACCAGCATCCTTCTGCGCACTTATGAGTGTTATGGCGTGCTGGAAAATCGGGCGATTTTATTCAGAATTAAATTGAATCTGGTGCCATTGGAAGAAATTATCAAAAATTTGAGTTCAAAATCGTAATAGCAATCAGTGGTTTACACCAGTCACCGCTAATGTTGTGAATTTTTCAGAACATCAAGTATAATCTTTTAAGTCGTAGGCAAGGCCGGTGACGAGATTTCAAATTAACAATACAACACTAAAGATAAGGTGGATGCTGTGTAGTTGAGCATCTGCATTGTTCGAGGAATATAATATGAGTAATATCGAAGAACGAGTAAAAAAGATTGTCGCAGAACAATTAGGCGTGAAAGAAGAAATCGCAAACGATGCGTCTTTTGTTGATGATCTTGGTGCGGATTCTTTAGACACAGTTGAACTCGTCATGGCTCTGGAAGAAGAATTCGAGTGCGAGATTCCTGACGAAGAAGCTGAAAAAATCACCACCGTACAATTGGCCATTGATTACATCAACGCCAACCTGCAATAAAATCCAATTGGCTAGTGGTTTATCCACTAGCCAGTCTTGTTACCTCCCCGCAGCATTGCTTCTAAATTTTTACGGTAGTTGAGTGTGAGTACACGTCGAGTTGTTATAACAGGCTTGGGCGCTGTTACGCCTTTAGCCAACAATGTTCCTGATACCTGGGATGGCATCATCAACGGTAGAAGCGGTATTGGCCCTATTGATTCGTTTGATATCTCCAGTTTTGCCACCACCTTTGGCGGTGTGATCAGAAATTTCAATATTGGCGATTACATTCCTGAAAAAGATGCCAAGCGTATGGATGGATTCATGCATTACGGTATTGCTGCTGGCTGTCAGGCCTTTGAAGATGCCGGAATCGAAGTGACGGAAGAAAATGCCGAGCGAATTGGTGTTGCCATAGGTGCAGGCATTGGCGGTATTACCGGTATTGAAGAATGCTATGCCACTTATGTGGCGGGTGGAGCGAGAAAGATTTCGCCTTTTTTCGTTCCAGGTAACATTACCAACATGATCTCAGGCAATCTCTCCATAAAATATGGTTTGAAAGGCCCTAATTTTGCCATTGTCACGGCTTGTACGACCGGTACGCACAATATCGGCGATGCGGCTCGCTTGATCAAATACGG
>CAZJYS010000194.1:0-3431 GCA_964550075.1 uncultured Methylomonas sp. | reverse complement strand
GGCGTAGCGGCTTGAGCCAGTCCAATGCTCAAAAACATCAGCCATAAAAAATGGATTATCGGGGGGATGGCGCGCAAACGTTCCATATTGTTCTCCAGCAGAGTTTTAGTAAGTTCTAATTATCTACATTAGAGAAAGAAAAAATCAAGTTAAGTTTCCATTAAAACTATAAGGTTTTAATGCGCCGCTCCCTTGGTTAAACCGACTGGCAAAATGTCTCAGCAATTTCCTGCAGACGTTCCGGCGTTCCAATGTCTTGCCACAACCCGGTAAACAGCTCACCACTAACCTTGCCTTGCTGCATGGCTTGATTTAAAACTGGCCGCAATTTTAGCGGCTGACAGGGATCGACATCGGCAAACAAATCCGGATGATAAATACCGATACCACTGAATGTCAGTTTATCCAGGCCATGTTCAGAAACCCTGGCATGTTTATCTAAGTGAAAATCCCCACCAGGATGATGGGGAGGATTTTTGATCAATACCAAGTGCGCCAATTCCACAGACCTGCAACGCAAATCAGCCAAAGGATAATCAAAAACAATATCGGCATTCACAACCAAAAAAGGCTGTGTCCCCAACAATGGTAGAGCTCTGGCAATACCACCAGCCGTTTCCAGTGCGGCATTACCTTCGTCGGAATATTGCAACGAGACCTGCCAGCGACGACCATCGCCGCAATAATCCATAATTTGTTGCCCTCGATAAGCCACATTGATGACAATATCCTTAAATCCAGCTTGGGAAAGACTTTCCAGGCTATATTCGATCAAGGCCTTGCCAGCCAAAGACAACAAGGGTTTTGGGGTGAAATCGGTCAATGCCCCCATACGCTCGCCGCGACCTGCGGCCAGTATCATGGCTTTCATAAATAGCTACGGTAAACAGGCAACACTTGCTGTTGCAAAAAATAGCTTAAGGACTGCAGTTCAGGATAAGCTTCACACACATCAACGATATATCCCATAGTCAGTGGGATATCCGCCAGATAAGTCGATTTGTTATCCCGCAAATGCAATCTGGAAAAAATGCCCACAGCTTTCAAATGACGCTGGAGCCCCATCAAATCAAACCAGCGTTTGAATTGTGTAAGATCCACCGCCAACAAATCAGCTTGAATCAAGCGTTGATGGTATTGTGCTAGCCCCCCCTGAACCAACGCCTCCGGCCATCGGATATAACAATCCCGCAACAAGGATACCAAATCGTAAGTAATCGGCCCGATGACCGCATCCTGAAAATCAATCACCCCAGGCGAACGATCATCCAGATACATCAGGTTTCTAGAGTGGTAATCACGGTGAACACAGACTCTCGGCTGTTGCAGTGCCGAGTCAATTAAAAACGCATCGACGGCTTGCCTGATTGAAACCGGTAAAACGATACCCAACAGCTTTTCCAGAAACCATTCATAAAAAATACCCAGCTCCCGATTCAATAAGACCTGATCATAGTGCGGCAACTGGCAGTTTTCGATAACGACTCGGCTTTGTAAATTGAATAAACTATCCATTGCTGCGGCATATAAAGCTTCCGCATTCTCAATGTTTAAACGATCCAGATAACTGACATTACCCAAGTCTTCCAACAACAAAAAACCTTGTGCCTGATTTTGCTGATAAATATAAGGAACATGTAAGCCGGCATTTTTTAGCAACGCTGCTATTTTGATGAATGGATCGGTAGTTTCTTTTTCTGGCGGCGCATCCATCACCACTTTGCTACCATCAACCAGATTGACGCGAAAATAGCGTCTAAAACTGGCATCACTGGAAGCAGGAGTGATATCGAGAATTTGCAAACCAAGATCGTCAGTCAACCATCTCAACAACAAACTGGTTCGCGGGTCTAAACTGGAATAACACATTATTTATTAACGGGAAGCAACCTAAGGTAAAATAGCCGCATATTTTATTCGATTTTCAATCTGCTAAGTTAATTTAGCCGCCAGCCTCGCTATGAATCAAAGGTTTTTCAAAAAATATTTAGCATTGTTAATTGTTACGGATGTTGCGGTTGCAGCAGATAATGCCTGGAATTGCGAGCAAGGTCAGAATGGCGAGTGGACATGTTTGAATCAAAAACCGGCCACAGCGGAACAAGCGCAACCCAAAGTTATCAGCACACAACCAACTAAAACACCTGAGCCCATAAAACCAGCTCCCCTAGCAGCAACCCCCATCGCCCCTGTTGCGCCTTCTGAAGCTAGTATTCCGAGCATAAACCCTGAGCCTGAGTCTCAACCGGTTGCCGAACAATCGATACCGGAAACACAACCAACCCCTATCCAGGCAGAAGCACCAAAAGCCTTAGCACAACCAACTGCAGAAAACGCTATCAAGGCTGAAGTTGCTAGCGAATCACCACCACAAGCCAGCGATATAACAGCGACCAATACAACCTCTCGCAAAACGCTGCATGCCAGAATCGCTGAAAACCAAGTCCCGGTAATAGAAAAAGCGCCCGCAAGAACAGAATCCCCTGCTCAAACCAGCAAAAATACCGGTTGGGCTTGTAATTCCGGCGATGAAACGAATAACTGGAACTGCAATCTGGTTGGTCCCGACCCCAAAGGTCAGGCTAAAGTTGTGGAAGCCTCAGAATCGAATGCCTTTTGGTTTGACCCGGCTTATAACCGTCAGCAAGAACAAACTTTTCAGGCTTTACGGGGTGAATTTGAACAAGACCCCTGGCAAAATTGCTCGTCTTGGTCAGCCCAGAAGCCCAAACTCAAATCAACCCCCAAAGGCGCTCGTGAAACGGCCAATACCGATATCACTGCGGACTTCTCCGAGGTTTACGATGGCGAGATTCTAAACTTTGCCGGCAATATTGATTTAACCAGAGCTGATCAGCACTTGATTTCCGACAAAGCTAGCTACGACACCGTAGCCGAGACCATGGACGCTCAGGGCAACGTGATTTACAGCGAAGACACCCTGGCCTTATCCAGCGACACCGCCTCGTTAAGTATGGGCAAGGATGAGGCTCGCTTGAGAAAAGCCCAGTTCATTGCCGCCGAAGCTCCATTACGTGGCAGTGCTGACGTCATGTATCGGGACAGCAAAAGCCTGTCCCGTTATCACGAAGCCACCTTCACCAGTTGCCCTCCTGGCAATCAGGACTGGGTGGCCCATGCCGAGCGGTTAAAAATCAATCGCGAATCCGGCTTGGGTTCTGCCAAAAATGCTTGGCTGGAATTCAAAGGTGCCCCTGTCATGTACCTGCCGTACATCTCTTTTCCAGTGGACGATAGACGTACCAGTGGTTTATTAGCGCCCACTTGGGGATCAACCCAACGCAACGGTTTTGATATGACTGCGCCTTTTTATTGGAATATCGCACCCAATGTTGACGATATCATTACGCCACGTTACATGGAAAAGCGTGGCTTTATGTTGCGTAACAAATTTCGCTATCTGACAGATA
>CAZJYS010000193.1:0-3462 GCA_964550075.1 uncultured Methylomonas sp. | reverse complement strand
GTGCCATCTTGCACCACCAGGTCGGTACCGGTAATACTGATGCTTCCGCTCGCACCACCGGCAGTCAAGGTTGATCCGTTAGCAGTCACTGTCGTCCTGCCATTGACTATGATCTGTCCGTTTGTGGTCGAGGTTGTGCCGCTATTCAGGTTGACATTCATTGCGTCGACGTTGATCTGACCTGCAATCGTACCGCCGTTCAGGCTAACGTTTCCGCTTGGACTCACAGCACCTGAGCCATCGGGATCAACCGGGACAAAGCCGAATCCGCTGGGTGCAGTAGTCAACGTGCTGATATCTGTCGTCGCACTGTCCGTCGACAAGTCGAAATTGGTCCCCGTGATCTGCGTGGCGTTACCAACATGGAAAGCCCCCGGCACATTGATGACCGCACCGCTGCCGATCACCACGCCTTGCGGATTGAACATCCATAGATTGGCTGCGGATAGGTTGGCACCGCTGAAACCGATTTTACCGTTGATCGTCGAAGCCCCCTGGTCACCGAACGAATTGATCCGGCTGATCACGTTCTGGATATTGCCGCCGGTATTACAAGCACCTGCACAACTGAAAGTAGCTTTATCAGTGGAAGCGTTTAAATTGAATCTTTGAAAGCTGAAAAACAAGTTTGAACTGGCTCTCACACCGTGATCCTCACCCTTGATCAGGGCTTCGCTACCGGATAAATCAACAGCCGAGGCAGGGGGTCTGATGCGATTGTCCACCACAATATCCGGATTAGCCACCGTGAAAGCGGAATGCGAAACCAGAACTGCGCCAAAAGCAATTTTGAACACAGGGTATTCGTAAATTTTAGAGCCCATAAAATATTCCCGGATGAATAGTGTTATTTGACTACATCGTATTGAATGGTAGTTACGGTGAGGTTTTGTAAACCTTGCTCATCGATTTTGCCGCCAGCATTGATGATTTTTTCCAAATTGGGTATCGGTGTATCGCCATAAACAGCGATGATTTTATCAATCCCTACCGGCCCGGTAATTTGTAGTTTGAACTTGCCTTTGGGTGGAATGGCATACTCGGTATCAGCCTTGACTTTACTGGCCTGGAATTGATTGGGCAGCAATTCACTGATTTCGCCAGCCGCTCCCACATAAACCACTCTGAGATAACCAGATTTCTTAACTTGCAAGTTAAGCTTAAGTTGTTCACCAATCCGATATTGGGCCTTGCTGGCCGCCAAGCTCAAAATGCCATCCTGACTGATAGCCTGATGCAAAGTAGCTGGTTTAGCTGGTTCAAGCGCTGTAATCTTTACGTTAACCGGCAATGAACTATTGTGATGATCTTTGACGGACAGCTCGACAAGGTATTCACCGGCTTTATCCGGAGTCATCTGCGGATTAACTGTGTTGGGGTTTTGTAAGCTGGTCTTGCTACCCGGCGGAGTTTGCAGTAATCGCCAGTCATATTGCAAAGTTTCGCCGTCGCCTGATTGCGACATACTGCCATTGAGAACCAAGGTTTCGCCCACTTGACCGGTTTGATCTGTCCCGGCAACTGCAACAGGTACTTTTTGAGTGTTTGTGGTGACGCTGTTAGCAACTGCCTCAACATCTTGCTTGGAATCTTGAATAGAAGTCTGTTCAGCGGGTGTAGCCAGCCAACGATTCACGATAATGCTACTTATCAATAAAACAGCCGCAACCATGCCACCCAATAATTGAGGAGGCCAGCGATTGGCTTTGGGGTTAAATTGTTCCAGCCAGTCATCGAGTGTATTGGGGCGTTTATCCTGCAATAATTCAATAGCCGATTTCAGGGCTTGCCATTGTCGTCGACTCAGCCCTTTGACACGCGGCACAGCGGTTCTGTGGTTTTTTTGCTGATCGATAAAAACATCGGATGCTGATTTACGGTGATAAGGATGTTTGCCAGTCAACAATTCGTAAACGACCAAACCAAAAGCATAAATGTCATCACGCGGATCGGCTTTGGCACCGTTCATCATTTCAAAGCTGGCATAAGCAGGGGTATGTCCGCCTTCGACTCTAGCATTAAAAATCGTCGCATCATTATCCCGGTTATTTTCAGTGCGTGCAGCAATCCCAAAATCCAGTACTTTGACTTTATGATCTTGAGTGATGAATACATTGGCCGGTTTAAAATCGCTATGCACAATGCCTTTACGATGCGCATAAGCCAAAGCGGTGCCCATATCGAGTATCAGCGGCCAGGCACGCTGCAAACTAATACCACCCCCAGCTTCGCTGATCAGTTCATTGAGTGATTGTCCAGCCAGATATTCCATGGACATATAAACCAAATCACCATCACGATCGAAATCATAAACCGTGATAATGTTGGGATGGGACAATTCCTGGGCTTTTTCACATTCCCGCTGTAAACCTGCAACCAATAATTGGTTTTGCGCCAACTCAGGATTTAGTACTTTGATGGCAACATAGGGATTATGCGATTTGGCCTCTATTTTGCGGATATCCTGGGCCTTAAACACCATTCCCATACCGCCCTGACCCAGGCATTCGACAATTTTAAAGCGATTCTTTAATACATCACCCACGTTTAGTCCCAGGTGAGTCAATCGGCTTGTCAATCCGGTTGGGGATAGGTCTGTGTAGGCTTCAAGCGAGTGATTCGATAAGATTTCTGAAGGCTGCGCCCCAAAAAGTGATTCAGGCGTGGAAGAAAGCACTTCAAAGCGGGTCTGGTCAGGATCCAAGTCATTCATTCCTGTCTCAACTTTGACCTGTAATGTGGTTTTATCCTCTTCCTGAATGGCCATTATTCGTTAATAAATGGTGTTAAATTGAAAAATCATAGTCTTGTTATACACCTCATGAGACTTGGGATTCAGGTTCAAGCCTGTCCATTCCATGAGGTGTATGTCAATAAGACCAGATTGAGTCACTCAGTATCGGCACTTTATTTACCTAAACTGACGATTCTCACCCGACGATTAGCTTCACTGGTCGGATTGGCAGCATCCGCCAAATCACTTTTACCTTTGCCTTGAATTTGAATCGCGGCTGAAGCCACACCAAACTGTTGAGTTAGGTATTGTTTAACTGCTTCGGCACGACGACGGGACAATTCGATATTGAATTCATCACCACCTATTACATCCGTATGACCTTCGATTCTGAACTTCATGCCACTCAAGTCACCCGATGCCAAAGCCCGGCCCACTGGTTCCAATTGAGCCTTGGCCGATTCGGTCAATGTGGCAGAGTTATAGTCAAACAAAATTTGTAGCGAAATAGCTTTCTCTGCAATTGTGGTTGGCAATTGTCGTTTACGACCGGTTTTTTGATCAACGCTATCGATTTTTTTCAAGCCACGAACGTTTTTTAAATCACCTTCCGAGACATCCTGATAATCGTCGCTGCTATCGGGTGTGGGTGTTGCTTGCGACTCTGGTGATTTAAAATGCTGGATAATCTCATTTTCGGATGGTGCGGTTTTACCGAAATTTTTATC
>CAZJYS010000192.1:0-3481 GCA_964550075.1 uncultured Methylomonas sp. | reverse complement strand
TTCTGTCTAAGAAAAGAAAGTGGCATTATACCGTGCAACCGTAAATAGCAAGTTGGCATTTTTCGATATTGATCTTGGAGGACGGCTTGATTTGTAAGCAGCACCGGATTCATATGCCGAGTGAAAATATCGATATCCATTGTCACGCCACAAACAAGGGCAATCCATGTATCGTCAGTATCGATACCCAGGATTTTCAACCGGGCCAATCAATTGGCAGCTTTTACAGTTTAGGTTTGCATCCTTGGTTCATCGAGCGGCAGGACGTTGAATATGCCATCGAAAAAATAGTGTTATCCATGAACGATCCCAAGCTGTTGGCGATCGGCGAATGTGGTTTGGACAAATTGCAATCCACGTCTTTACCTAAGCAAATCGAGGTTTTTGAATTACAGATTCAACTGGCAGAGCGATGTCAGAAACCCTTGATCATCCATTGTGTTCGAGCTTTTAATGAATTGCTGCAATTAAAAAAATCCAGTGTTGCCGATATCGCTTGGATCATACATGGCTTCAATAGCAAACCGGTTTTAGCCGAGTCGTTATTAAAACAAGGTTTTTACCTATCTATGGGCAAAGCCTTGTTAAACCCGCAAAGCAACGCCGCAAAAACCCTGCAAATCATGCCACTGCCGCAGCTGTTTCTGGAAACCGATGCGGCGGAAGATATATTGATTAGCGATATTTATGCGGCAGCGGCTAAAATTGTCGACTTATCCATCGAAGACCTGCAACAACAGATATTTCATAATTTTAAACGAGTGTTTCTGCATGACTGATTTAAGCTGGCTATCCCGAACCGAATTGCTGATCGGCAAGCCCAAACTCGACCGATTACAAAACGCCCATGTATTGGTGGTGGGGATGGGCGGGGTCGGCTCGTTTGCTGCCGAATTCATTTGCCGGGCCGGGGTAGGGGAGATGACCATCGTTGACGGCGATGTGGTCGATCCCAGCAACCGTAACCGGCAATTACCGGCTTTGTCGACGACCCACGGGCAATCCAAAGCCGATGTGATGGGCGAGCGCTTGCTGGCGATCAATCCGGATTTAAAACTGCATATCAAACACGAATTCATCACCCCGGATACCGCCGCCGAATTACTAACCGTACATTACGATTACGTTGTCGATGCCATTGATAGCCTGACACCGAAAATTCACCTGATCCGTGCGGCCAAAGCCAGCAAGATGAAAATCATCAGCTCGATGGGGGCTGGCGGTAAACTGGATCCTACGCATTTGAAAGTGGTGGATATTTCCAAAACCTACAATTGCCCGTTTGCGCAATTCATTCGGATTCGTTTACGCAAACACGGCATACATCGTGGCGTCAAAGTGGTGTTCTCTCCGGAAGTGGTGATTAAGGATTCCTTGATGTTTACCGATGGCAGCAACTACAAAAAATCGGCTTACGGTACGATTTCTTATTTACCCGCGGCGTTTGGTGGGGTTTGTGCATCGGTGGTGATCCGTAACCTGATTCATGATCCTGCGCATGCCGAACATCACGATGAACACCATGAATAAACCTAAATCCGGCACTTCCGATGCCAGTTTGCTGGTAATAGGCAAAAGCAGTCGCTTGCAGGAAATGCGTAACAAAAACCTGAATCAGACAGCGCCGGCCAAAGCATTGCACCAGCCGCAAATCAAACCACAGAGTAGCGAATTTTCGATTGCTCAGCAGATTATCGATCAGCAGTTAAACGCCATTTTGGCCGGTTTGCCGCCCGGAAAGCAGCGTAGCTTGTTCAAAATCCGTTATGGCATGGAACTGGAGCAAATCAAGCAATTACCCATCAGGCAGATCATTCGGTTGTTAAAAATCGAGGATCCGCAGTTGACTCAAGCGCGCGGGGAAATGAAGCGCATCCTGGAACTGACTTATAATGGCCAACCTTCACAATAACTTCGCTTAAGCATGTCTTCTGTAGCAAATTCCAATACTCAGCCGATCACCTACTTCCTAGAGCCTAATCGTGATTATCGAGACCAAAGCCCGATGGATGATCAGCAAGCCCTTAAAGCCGATGCAACCAAACATTACGATGAATGTTATCGGGATTATTTATTTGCCTGGTGTAATAGCGACAATTTGGCTTTGCATTACGGTTATTGGGATGAAGCCAAACCATACCAGCAACATCAGGCCTTGCTGAATAAAAATCAGGTGTTGTATGAAACAGCCGGTATCCAAGCTGGCGATAAAGTTCTGGATGCGGGTTGTGGCATCGGTGGCAGCAGTATCTGGATGGCCAAACAGCATGGCAACCAGGTGACCGGCATCACTATTAGTGCCAAACAAGCCGAATATGCCCGGCAACATGCGCGTCGGCATGGGGTTTCGGAACGGGTGAATTTTGAAGTGGCGGATTTTTGCCAGATGCCGTTTGCCGATGCAAGTTTTGATGCGGTTTGGGCATTGGAAAGCTCCTGTCATGCCCTGAATAAGGCCGATTTTTTACGTGAAGCCTGGCGTGTGCTAAAGCCCGGTGGTCGCTTGGTGGTGTGCGATGGCTTTTTGTTACAACGCGAATTCAATTCCAATCAATGGCAAGCCGTGGTGACTTGTTTAAACGGTTGGGCGGTGCCGAATTTATGCGCCAGAGACGAATTTGATCAATTGCTGCAACAACAGGGATTTGCTGATATTCAATGCCACGATATTACCGCTCAGACCATGGCCTCTGCGGATTATATGTACAAGGTCGCCAAGCGATTACAACCAGTGCAAAAAATCAGCCAGTGGCTGGGATTACGTACCCAGGCGCAGACTGCCAATTACCTGGTCGGCTTGGCCCAGCATCAATTATTCACTGAAAAACTGACTGAGTACCTGATATTCACAGCCAGCAAGCCTATCTAAATTTAAGTACAATCTGCTCTGGTTTTGCCCTGCCCCCGATAGTCGGGGGCAAGATACTTAAATGGGGTTGTTAAACCAAAACCCGCTCAATCCCACCATTCGAAGCCTGTTTGATATAGTTTTTCATCCAGTCCTGGCCCAATACATGCCGGGCGATTTCCACCACGATGTAATCGACTTCCAGCTGATCCACTTCACCTTGATAGCGTTGTAAACCTTGCATGCAGGACGGGCAGGAGGTCAGCATTTTGATGGGGCCGCTATTGCCTGCTGCTTGCAGTTTGGCGGCATCTTCCCGCAATTCCACCGCTTTGCGGTATCGCACCTGTGTCGAAATATCCGGACGTGCCACCGCCAAGGTGCCGGATTCACCGCAGCAGCGTTCGGATTTGCTGACACTGCCGCCGATCAGCGCATTCACGGTTTTCATCGGATCCTGCAGCTTCATCGGCGTGTGGCAGGGGTCGTGATACAGATATTGTTGACCACTGACGCCTTCCAGTTTGACCCCTTTTTCGAGGAGATATTCGTGGATGTCAATCAAACGGCAACCGGGGAAAATCTTGTCGAATTCATAATCCAGCAACTGATCCAGACAAGTGCCGCAGCTGA
>CAZJYS010000191.1:0-3535 GCA_964550075.1 uncultured Methylomonas sp. | reverse complement strand
GCCTCGGGCAAAGCAGCAAAGGGTTGCTGACGACCGGCGTAGGGAAACCACAATCGATCCTTGATACCGAATCCGGAATGCAAGTCTACTGCAATGACCAAGGGTGACTGTGCCAATTGCTCCCTAACCACCCGACATAAAGCCTGCGCTTCAGGCTCCATGCTGGATTCGCTACCGCGAAACCAGGGCAAGCTGGGACTAATCCTATGTCCGCTGTAAAGTTTGGTTTTTCCGTTGCCTTCAATGGGCGCATTGCGCATTAAATCCACTCCATTGCCATTGCAACGCGTCCCCCGAAATACCCCAACCGGATTGACGATGGGCATAAAGATCAAGCGCATCCTCTCTAGGCGCGAAACCCATTCGCCATCCCAACTTAATAACTGCAGCAGGGTTTGCAGATAGGCCAGTAGAATCTCCGTACCGATTTTTTCCAAACCGTGCACGCCGCCAAAATAAGCAATCACCGGTACGTCGGCTGCCGTGGACCCAACAGAAATACAGTGAATCGGGAATGTCAGTTCCTGGAAATTGATTTGCTCGACGATTTCTATGTTGGCATGAGCCTCTAATTCACCGAGTAAAGCCTGTAACTGGGTTAATTCTGGAAAATCTGGATATATCATCGCTCAGGAAGCCAAACCAAAGGAGTGCTCGATATAACGCTGGCGTTTTTTAGGGGTGATTTTGTCGATTTCCACCATGATCAATCCGTCAATGCATTGATTGAACGCAGGATCGACATTGAAATCGATGAAATGACAGCCGTTATCCACACATAATTCCACATACTGCTTGTAAAGCGTGGGGACTTTGACACCCAGCTTTCTTAATTCGCTGTTGAGAATTTTATAGCTGGTCGAATAGTCTTCACTGAACGATTCGACAGCAAATTGCTGACTTTGTTGTGAAATCACAAACGGCTCACGGGCTTTAGCCGGGGGCACCAAGCTGCCAAATTGGCGTTGATAAAAACTCACAATCAGTTCCTTGGCTTCGTCGGGATAGGCATTACTGATGCTCACCGGTCCAAACAGGTATTTGATTTCAGGATGTTCCCGCAAGTAAGCGCCGATACCAAACCACAAATACTCCAGGCTATGTTGCCCCCAGTAACGCGGCTGCACGAAACTGCGTCCTAACTCGATACTTTCGGGCAGATACTCGGCAAAGTTGCCACGCAAATCAAATAAGGTATGGGTATAGAATCCCTCAACACCCTGGGTGGCCAGGATGCTTGGGCCATAACCCACCCGGTAAGCACCGACAATTTCCAGATCCATATCGTCCCATAACACGATATGGCTGTAATACATATCAAACTTATCCAAGTCCAAAGCTAATCCTGTTCCCTCTTCAACGGTTCGAAAGGTCAATTCCCGTAATCGGGCAATTTCTTGCATGACCGGGCAATCATCCTGACTTTGATACAAGAAAATCTTTTTGCCATCGCGGGTTTCGCCCAGCAGTTGCGATTGGTACAAAGCCTTTTTGACCGCCTTGATATCAATGGGATGCACCACGGTTTCCAGGGTTTCAAACAGTGAAGGCTTGTCTTTTTTACCCAGATTTTGCACATGCTTGCGAAATCGCTGCGCCAATTGCTTGTTATTTTCCAGAGAAGTGGCAAAGGCCGACAATGGTATGGGCGCACCCACTTTAAATTTGATTTCCTGGCCCTTTTTATTGAACATCTCCTTCACCAGCATGATGGTGCCCAAAGGCTTGTATAAGGTAGACAAGCTATAAAACAGTGCCGAGTTTTTAGCCTTGATATAAATAGGTAAAATCGGACAACGGGCTTTTTTGGCCAGTTTTATAAAACCCGTCTGCCACTTGCCATCACGGATGCCTTTGGGCGTGATGCGCGAAACTTCACCCGCCGGAAAAATGATCACGGCTTCTTCATTTTCCAAAGCAGCCAGCATGGCCTGATAGCTGTCTTTGAGCTGTTTTTTATCGGTTAACACATCCACCGGCAAGAAAATCGACTGTAACGGTTCCATATGCGACAGCACCCGATTGGCGACAATGCGCACATCGGGTCGCACAGAACGGATCAACTTGACCAGCGCCAAGCCATCCAGAGTCCCAATCGGATGATTGGCCACCACCAACAGCCGTCCCTCGGAAGGAATGTTGTTGTAAGAAGCATTACTGACTTGATAATTGAACCTGAAATAGCTCAACAGTTTGTCGAGAAAGGCGTAACCGCGTAAATGCTGATTCTTGTGAATGACGTCGTTGAAATCATCTTCATGCAGCAACTTTTTTAAGGCTTTGATGGCGAGCGGGTTTTGCTGGGTTAATTTTAAATCGGGATAGGTTTCTTGCAGGATGCGTTGGGCATCGATCATAAAAAATGTCCTAGCTGAAATATTCAATACCCAAAGTCTAGGCAGGCAATATTTCAATAATATGACAAAAGCATCGATTCCATTTGTCATAGCCTTGTCATATTCAGCACTGAGAATGGTGACATGTTGATTTGCCACTTACCGTTTTGACAACATGACCCAACCTCTGTACCGCACTATCTGGATCTCCGATTTACACATCGGCTCCACCCAATGCCAGGCTGACGCCCTGCTGGATTTCCTCAAACACACCGAAAGTGAAAAGCTATATCTGGTCGGTGACATTATCGATTTTTGGGCCTTATCCAAGAAAATGTACTGGCCTCGCGAACACAACACCATCATTCAAAAACTGCTGCGTAAAGCCCGGCATGGTACGCAAATCATTTACGTGCCGGGCAATCATGACGAAAACGTGCGCGACTATGATCAATACGTTTTTGGCGATATTCTGGTGAAAACCAGCGATATTCACACCACCGCGCAAGGTCAGCGATTTTTGATCGTGCATGGTGATGAATACGACACTATTGCCCGACATCACCGCTGGATCGCCAAAATAGGCAGCGTGGGTTACGACTGGTTGATCGAGATCAACCGGGTACTGCGGTTTTTTCGACGCTTGTTCAACATGCCCTCACATTTTTCGCTGGCAGGCTACATCAAGTTTAAAGTCAAAAATGTGGTGCAATTTATGTCCGATTATGAAGAAAGCATTGTCAGCACCCTGCGCAACGAAGGTCTTGACGGCGTGATTTGCGGGCATATTCATCACGCTGAAATCAAGCAAATCGAAGGCTTCTGGTATATCAATACCGGTGATTTTGTCGAGAGCTGCACCGCGATTGTCGAGCATTTCGATGGTCGGCTTGAACTGATCCGCTGGGCTGAAATCACCGCCACTCTGTCAGCCGGTCTGCCAGAGCTTGAAACCGAATTTGGCTGATTGTGCAAGCCACCAATTAGAACAAAGCCTAAAAACTATTGGCAGCTCTGCTGGGTAATGATGAAAATTTCAGACATAAAAAAGCCCACATAAAGTGGGCTCTCGTCCGGTTTATTTTTAATAGTTTTTGTGGACGCCTACCATCAAAGACAGCAGGTTAATAGCTTGCGCTCTTATTATTGTTGTACCGTATACACGGTCGCTTTCCTCCCCCTTAAAAAGATACGAGTTT
>CAZJYS010000190.1:0-3556 GCA_964550075.1 uncultured Methylomonas sp. | reverse complement strand
ACACTTTCAACAGCAACGCTGAATCAAACTGTCATTTGGTGCATAATCTGACCTGGTTTCATTTTGGATAAGCTAATGCAAATAGCAGAACACTACGCAAAACCGGTGTTTGGCAAACTCGGTGGGTTTTTTCAGCGGGTCAATGACTTTAAAGATACGTTCAATCTGCGTTGGGGCAGAATTGAATTTGATATGTTTCACGGTATGTCAGCCAACCTGAAAGTGATTTTGAAGGTTTATCGGGACACCATTTGTGAAACCTATGTCGTCGATACCGATGCCTTTGATGTGCAATGGGACAGGCATAAGCGTGGCACCCGGGATTTTTTTATTTATCCCTATTCAACCCATTTCGGCAAAATCAACTGCATCAAGTTTTCATTCATTGTTCATTTAGGTGAGCATTCGATACCCTCGCGTAACGAATACATTTTTATGGATTGGTATCAGTTGCAGGACGGCAATCATCAGCAACGCACCATCACCGATGATCATGCTACAACTAACCATTATCGGACTTACGAGTTAAACGCGGGTGAGTTGCAGGCGGATGTCGATTGGTATAGCCATCATTTTGATTCGTTGAATCTGGTGCCCAAATTTACCAAAGGCCAGCAATATCATCCTTATCATCCCAAGCGCTTTATTCATGATCATATTGACAAGGTGATTATTAGCAAGCGCGACAATCCAAACCGACTTTGCACCATCAAGGTCAGTGTGGATTGTATTGATGATACTGACTTTATCAATCACTTGATCCACGCCAGTCACCAAGGGGTCTGGGTGCAATGTTTGGTCGATTGGCGCAAGATGACGCTGACCAATAGCCATAATTACGCCAATTTGAAACGCTCCGGGATTGAACTGATCGGCGTGTTTTGTACGCCCAAGCATCATCTGATCGAAGTTGAACCGGATATGCATACCAAATTCATTATTTTTAATAATGAAGACTGCATTCTAGGGTCTTTCAATATTACTTTTGATCGTTGGTGGGCCAACTGGGAATCCGGGATGACTTTTCATTCCAAGGGTGTATGTCGCCTGTTGGATAATATTTTCCAAAGCCAGCGCGGCGGCGTGATTCAAAAATATGGCATCGACCCATTGAGTCCATTTAATCTGCTGTATACCTTTGGTCGCCACACCATGGCAAATGGACAGATCTATCGACCGCATCATGCGATTCTGGCCGAGATTCACCGTGCCAGACACTCGATTAAAATCTGTCTGTTTTTAATTGGCGATTTGCTGGGTGATCATCATGATAGTGTGGTGAATGCTTTGATACATGCCAAAGAACGTGGGGTGGATGTACAGATTTTGTTTAACGGCCATTTGGCCAGGCAGGGACGGATAGGCGTTGAACGACCCATGCACGAAGAGTTGAATCGGCCACTGTTACCTGCAGTGCAGCGGTTGAAGTGGGGAGGTATCAGAGTGGGGTTGATCTATGGTCAGGACGATCATCCGGTGCCTTATTCACCCATACACTCCAAGTATTGTGTGATAGATGATTACATTGTCATCGAAGGCAGTTTTAACTGGTACAACACCTCGGTGTTTTCGCATGATTTGATAGTCGTCGCGGCCAACCATGATGTTGCCAAGCCTTATTTATACGAATTTGAGCAAATTCAGCGCTTATTCAGGGTGTTTTACTAATAAGTTATTTTGAGCATTGGCTGCGCCAAAATATCTAAATCAATGCCATCATTCATCTGATTGCAGTGCCCGGTATCGCGGCATTTGAGCGAAACTGGTACTATAGAGTCTTTATGAAATTCACGGCAAATACAGGAGTTTTGGTTTGACAAAGGTTCAGGATGTATCGGGTGCAATGACCAGCATGGAAAGGCGGGCGACCGTTTCGTTGGCCAGTATCTATTCGCTCAGGATGTTGGGTTTGTTTATGCTGTTACCGGTTTTGTCGTTATTTACTGAACAGATGCCGGGCTCTACCCCAAAATTGGTTGGCTTGACGATAGGCGTCTATGGGTTGACACAAGCGGTTTTACAGATTCCTTTTGGTTTGTTGTCCGATCGATTTAATCGTAAAAGTATTATCGTTATCGGTTTGTTGTTGTTTTTTGCCGGTAGTGTGGTGGCCGCGCTGGCTACCGATATCTATGGTGTGCTGATCGGGCGTGCGTTGCAGGGTTGCGGAGCTGTATCTGCGGCTGTTATGGCCTTGTTGGCTGACCTGACTCAGGAAGTCAATCGAACCAAAGCCATGGCCACCATCGGTGCGAGTATTGGGGTTTCGTTTGGGGTAGCCATGACGCTGGGTCCGGTGATTGCTCATCATTTTGGCATCAGCGGCATTTTCTGGTTGATTGCGATTTTGTCCTTGCTGGCAATTGTGGTGATTTTATTGGTCGTACCCAACCCAGAAAAAATCACCTTACATCGTGATGCTGAATACGTGCCATCCGAGTTGAGCTCGGTGATCAAAAATGCTGATTTGTTGAGATTGAACTACGGCATTTTTGCCCTGCATCTGATCTTGATGGCCAGCTTCGTGGTTGTACCTCTATTAATGCGGGATGCCGGTTTGCAAAGTGGCAGTCATTGGGCGGTTTATTTACCTGTTTTGGTGACTTCGATGGCGGCGATTATTCCGTTTGTCATCATCGCCGAAAAAAAACGCCAGATGAAAAAAGTCTTTGTTGCGGCAATTATCACGCTGATTTTGGCTAATCTGGGTTTTGTGCTGTTGCACGGGCAATTAGTCGGACTGATTGCTTGTCTTTGGGTGTTCTTTTGCGGCTTTAATCTGCTTGAAGCGACCTTGCCATCATTGATTTCCAAAACTGCGCCGGGTGATTTGAAAGGCACGGCCATGGGCATTTATTCCAGCGCGCAATTTATCGGCGCTTTTATCGGTGGTGCTTGCGGCGGCTGGTTGTACGGCGAATACGGCGCTACTGCAGTGTTTATCTTCTCTGCTGGCATCGCCGCGAGTTGGGCGTTGATTGCACTGTTCATGTCGCCGCCACGCTACCTGGCCAATTTATTGTTGTCTCTGGAGTCTATAGCGCCGGAGCGAGGCGAAGAATTTTCCAGGCTATTACTGGCCATCACAGGTATCGAAGAAGTTCGGTTGCATTTTGAAGAAACCACTGCTTACCTTAAAGTGGACAACCAGAAACTGGATAAAAACCAGTTAAACCTTTTTTTAAAAGAATGGCAGTAGCCCATTCGACGCATAATTCACGGAGATATTCATGTTAAATAAAGTGATGCTGATAGGTCGCTTGGGTGCAGACCCGGAAGTAAGATATATGCCCAGTGGTGATGCCATCACCAATATTCGTCTGGCGACCAGTCGGCGTTGGAAAGATCGTAACACCGGCGAACGCAAGGAAGAGACTGAGTGGCATCGCGTGGTGTTTTTTGCCGGTTTGGCAAAAGTGGCTGGTGAATACCTGAAAAAAGGTAGTCAGGTTTATGTCGAGGGGCGGATCCGTACTAACAAATGGCAAGGCCAGGATGGTCAGGATCGCTATACCACTGAAATCATAGCGGATGAAATGCACATGCTGGACAACCG
>CAZJYS010000189.1:0-3575 GCA_964550075.1 uncultured Methylomonas sp. | reverse complement strand
GAAGAGTCAATATTAAGATGATAGGTTGGCTAAGTCTCTTGCTTTGCGGCTGTGAAGCAACGCATCTTGTCTATGTTCACGAAACCTCGCTAGGGCTCGATGTTGCCGTCAGCACCGAAGGAACCGGGCGTTTGGTGTTTGGTTATGACAGGGATACTTATGCGATTGTGCCGCGTAAAGCCGAAGGCCAGGACGCCATGACTTTAACTTCGCTGGGATGCATTTATGCCAGTGGCTTGGATGATGTCCAATTTAAGCATTTCGTGTCTAGTGGTGATGCTGCGATCAATATGGCGCAAGACCCGGACGCATTAAAACAAATTAATCAGGCCATTCAAGGAGGAGATGACCCATGCGACCCCAAATAATAGTGAACAATTCGCTTTGCTGGGTTTTGCTTACCTTCCTGACTGGATGTAGCAATGCCTTATATTTTTACGAAACCGAGAAAATATCCTTAACCGCCGAAGCACGTCCCGATTCATCACAGCCCGTGCAAGGCAGTCTAGGCATCAAGCAGCGCGTTGTATTAATAGCGCCCAAAGGTAGAAATAATGATGCTGTTTCCTCCATCAGCAGTTTCAGTTTCAATATTTTTCCCAAGTCCGGAACACCCTTTAATCCAGTATTGATTAAAACGGCTTTTATCACTGGTGATGCTGCTGCCAGGCTGAATACGCCTCAAACCGCTGGTGCTGCTGCGCTGGCAATCAGTCTCGATGGTATTAAAACCACTGGTACAGATGAAACTACAAGTGAAACCGTCAAGTCAATTCTAAGCGACTTAAAAAATGATGCCGATCGGAATATTCTTAAAACAATCACAGCAAAGGATTTTGGCACCTTATCCGATCAAGATTATGAAAATATCCTGCGTATTACTGGAATGGATAAAATGAATTACTCCATCGAATTACACAAAGCTTTGCACAAAGAATTGATTAATTGAGAAATTAATATGGATAAATATAATGTAAAATTTGTAGTGATTAACGAAATTCCGACTAACACAAACTCGGCAAATAACCTTTCAATTCAAATGACCCGAGATTTTGGGCGAGAAGGGTGGGAGTTGGTCAGTGCTACTGCCATTCCTTCAACTTCGCCGCCAGGCATGTTATTAACTTTTCAAAAAGCCAATGAATAGCGGTTATTAAATATATTCAACACCTTAAATCATTTTAAATATATTAAGGAGAGTTTAGTGAAAATTAATGAAATGATTTCAGCTGTTCAGACTGCTCTTGGTATTGAAGCCGATGGTAAGGCTGGGCCGGAAACATGGGGCGCAATTTATAACAAGATAGTCTCAGTTCCTGATACAAATTCTCAGCCGCTTTCGGATATTGACACGGTGGATGCCAGAAGTGAAAAGGTGATTGCCTCTTTGTTACCTGAAGTTCAATCTTATGCAAGAGCCTTGGTACATAAGGCAGCAGACGCGGGCGTCACCATTAAGATCATTAGTGGTCTAAGAACTTATCAAGAACAAGATGCTTTATATGCTCAAGGCCGCACTACACCTGGAGACAAGGTGACGAATGCTAAAGGAGGCCAATCCAATCACAACTTTGGTATCGCTTTTGATATTGGCGTATTTGAAGGAAATAAATATTTATCAGATTCACCAAAATATAAGACAGTGGGTATTTTGGGTGTTGATCTAGGGTTGGAATGGGGTGGAAATTGGAAAACGATTACTGACCAGCCTCACTTTCAATTGCGCCCAAATTGGGCAAAAGAGCTCACAGAGAAAAATATGCTTGCCGAGCTTAGGTCGAGAAAGGCTTCGGGTGAAAATTACTTTGCCTAGGTTCAAATTTGGTACAAAAACTGATCAATCCATTGTTTTTATTGAATCCGTATAAGTTCAAAATTTTTGGAGAACAGCCATGAAACAACTGAACGCATTGACGACTATTTCTAAAGATAAAGCTACTCCCATCAATGAACTTAATGCTGCCCAATTGTCCGAATTACAGACTGCCTTAGTTAAACTCGGTTATCCGGCAGGAATAATCGATGGTAAATACGGTCACAATACCCGGAATGCCTGGGCGGAGTTTATGGATGATGCTGACTTGAATAATGAAGCTGGCACGATTGATAACCAGACACTTACTGCGCTGCAGCAAAAGCTCGACCATGCAAAGCCTGATGCCTCTTATGATTTCACTAGCAAAACCGGAACTATCGAGGCCATAAAAAGTGAATGTACTTTGCAAGGTATCGGCCTGAAAACTCAAATCGCTTATGTGCTAGCCACCGCTGATCATGAAACCAACCACACCTTCAAACCGGTCACCGAAGCCTACTGGTTACCTGATCCTGATGCCTATCTAAAAAAACACCATGCCGATTATTATCCCTACTATGGGCGCGGCTATGTTCAACTGACTTGGGATTATAACTATGAAAAATATGGCAAATTACTTGGTAAAGATTTGCTCAAGCATCCTGAGTTGGCATTAGAACCGGAAATTTCGTTGTTTGTATTGGTACATGGCTTTAAAACCGGCGCATTTACCGGGAGAAAAATAGCCGATTACATCAACGCTCATGAAACAGATTTCCTAAATGCACGTCGCTGCATTAATGGGAAGGACAAGCAAGTGGAAATCGCCGCGCTAGCGAAAAAGCATCTTGCCAATCTGTAGTTAGGTTGGAATGAGGCGTCATGATTTTTGCAGTCGCTACCTATAGCCAAGTTAATCCCCCAGAGCATTTTTCCGAGTATTAGGATATGCAACAATCATTTTTATTCTATGTTTTGCGAACAAGCATCCTCATCTATCTGGCGTCCATTGGGACAGGCTGGGCAGAAGAGTCATCTAAAAATGAGGCCAAACAATCATTGCCGATTTTGGATTCACCATATCAGGATTCATCTGAAACCAGTGTTTCGGAAGCCGAATTTGAGGGACGTTATAAAGTTGGTAAAACAAGCTGTTCTGTTGTTCCCGTCAAAATGGCTTTCGAAGTGAAATGGAAAAAAGGACGAGGCGTTATGCATTTTTTCTTTGACACCACAACGCCTGATGGCAAAACCATTTTTATATCCAAAGATTTAGGCAAGGGCAGGGATCAATTTATTTTTGATGATAACGCTTATAACTCGGGTATTTTCATCAGGGCGGATGGTAAGAAATTTAAAGTTGAAAGATTTAGTAAATAAGGCAAGGATGTTCTGATTAGGTCAAGTTTGTCGGTTAGACATTGCTATAGGGCTGTTTTTTATTGAGCTTGCGGCTTGATAGGCCTCTAAATATCCAGGAAGGGGTTGGGCGTAAGTTACTGATTTAAGGCCTTCTCTCAACCTTATCCTTGATGAATAAGCGAATTCTTTAATTTAGGCGCCCATGATTACATTGATCCATGCTCGTTGACCCAATTGTTTCAGTTTCCAGGCAAACACAAAATCACACAATCATTTCTTTAATTCTTAAATGAGGAGCTTGTCATGGCAAAAAAGTCCAGTGCTGAAGCCACCGATTCAACTAAAACCAGCCACAGCGATTGTCGCTATTGTCGCGTACCGGAGACGATTGAACCCAGCTTCGATGCCAGCGTTAACT
>CAZJYS010000188.1:0-3602 GCA_964550075.1 uncultured Methylomonas sp. | reverse complement strand
CGAATCAATCTCTTTTTTTGGGAATGGCATGAATTTCTATCGTAGTATGCAAACAGCTCAAAATCGATCTTATGCAACAACTTAATTATTTCTGTGCCCCCAGTGCTGATCCGAGGTATTGGACTAGTCGTAACTGGCCGGTAAATACGCCCAAAAATCCCCATTGCTTAAATGGGTCAGTTTGTCAGTAGCGTATTGAAAAGTATAGATCCATGTTCTGAGGGTACTGCCGTCGGTTAGGGCAGCTATACAGGTGGTGCGTTGATATTCATGCGGAAACGGAAATTGTGGCGAGCACTCTTCGTAATCATCCAGCTTTTGCAATTGTTTGACGGGATCAGGCAAATGATAAATCTCACCGTGGACAGTTTGATGATGACCATCATCACCTAGAACGACACCGGGGTAGTGGGCGATTAGAAAAAGTTTGCCGTTAACGTGGGCGTCGCTCAAAAAAACGGCTTGTTTTAAATCCGGATGTTGGCTGCCATTTTGGGCTTTACGCAGTGTGCCGTAAACAAACAGGTATTCCAGCATTATGGAATCCTGGATTAGTAGTGAATGGCCGTGATGTAGTAATGCTGTTGCTGATCGCCCAAACCTAACACCACTTCATCATCCAGATTTTTTTTCAATAATGCGCGGGCCATGGGGGAGTCCAGGCTGATCAGGCCGCCGCTGGTGTCGATTTCGTCGGCGCCGACAATGCGATAAGTGATTTCTTCGCCTTGCATATTTTCCAATGTCACCCAGGCACCGAAAAATACCTGATTCTGGTTGCCGGGCTTTTCTGAAACCACGGTTAAAGACGGTAAGCGTTTTTGCAGATAATGAATGCGGCGATCGATTTCGCGCAGCTCTTTTTTACGGTAAATGTATTCCGCATTTTCAGAACGATCACCTTCTGCGGCAGCGGCAGACAAAGCGGCGGTGACGTGTTTGCGTCTATCCCATAAGGCTTTTAACTCTGATTCCAAAGTTTTGTAGCCGTCAGCCGTAATATACGGCGACGATTTTGGGCGGGGAGGTCTCCAACGTGACATGAATTGACTGGGAAAAGGTTATAATGGCAATTTTATTTTAAGACTCAAATATTTATGCAAATTACTGATAAGGCAGCCGTTTCCATTCATTATACCTTAACCACCCCAGGCGGGGAGCAACTGGACAGCTCTATCGGTGAAGAGCCGTTGCTGTATTTACATGGGATGGGCAACATCATTCCAGGTCTGGAAGCTGCATTAGTCGGAAAATCGGTGGGTGATAAATTCAATGTTTCCATCGAACCCGCGCAAGCCTATGGTGAAATTGATCCCGAAATGGTGCAGGTGGTTTCAAAACGCATGTTCGAAGATATGGATCTGGAAGTTGGCATGCAGTTTCATGCCGATGTCAGTCATGGTTCCGGCATTATCACCGTGACAGAAATCGATGGCGATGATGTCACTGTCGATGGCAACCATCCTTTGGCTGGTGAAACTTTGATTTTTGATGTCGAAGTGATCGATGTCAGACCGGCTACGGCGGATGAATTGGCTCATGGCCATGTGCACGGTGCTGGTTGCAATCATTAATACTGGTTTGTGAGCAGGGATGGAGAGCTGTTTTCATTCATAAAGCTGATGGTAAGAACTGAAATAGTTGGGTTTAACCGGCTTTTGTAGCTACGGAGGTTTGCATGGATGAATCAAAAACAAGATTTGAACGCTTTTCGGTGTCCCTGCCGCTATCGCCCAGGTTAATAGTTGTCGGGATACTGCTCTTGACGGGTGTCAACATGTCCTTTTATACCATTCCGGCTGAGTCGGAAGGCATCATATTGCGATTTGGCAAATACATCGACAAGGTGTCCTCCGGCCTGCATAGCAAAATCCCCTTTGGCGTTGATGAAGTGATTGAAGTACCGACTCAACGCCAACAAAAACTGGAATTTGGTTTTGCCACGCCCGGTTTTACCAACCCAGATCAAATTGGTGATGATCCGGCCCTGGAAAAATCCATGGTCACAGGTGATTTGAATGCTGCGCTGGTTGAATGGATAGTGCAGTACCGGATTACCGATCCGGAAAAATATTTGTTTGATGTGCGTGATCCCGGCATTACTTTGCGGGATATTTCCGAAGCGGTGATGCGTGAGGTTGTGGGTGATCGTACTGTCGATGAAATTATTACGATTGGCCGACAGGAAATCGAGGATACGGTCTTGGCTCGCACCCGTGAACTGGCGCAACGCTACAATCTGGGTGTGTCCATCAATCAGGTGCAGCTGAAAAACATTAATCCGCCGCTGCCGGTGCAGCCTTCCTTTAATGAAGTAAACCGGGCGCAACAAGACAGGGAAAACGTCATCAATATCGCAAATGGCGAATACAACAAAGCCGTACCTAGGGCTCGAGGTGAGGCCGATCAGAAAATTCGCGCGGCCGAGGGCTATCGCTTTAAACGCATCAACGAAGCGGAAGGGGATGTCGCCGCATTTAATCAGGTTTTGGAACAGTATTTAAAAGCCCCCGACGTGACCCGTGCTCGTATTTATCTGGAAACGTTGGGTGATGTGTTGCCACAAGCCAGACAGCAAATCATTGTCGACGACACCGTGCAACAAATCATGCCTATGCTGCCGTTAAATTCCAAGCTGTTGGAGGCTGCGCCATGAGTCTATCCTGGAAAACCGGTTGGCTGTTAGGTCTGATCATCCTGACTTTTTATTTATCGGCTTATACCGTCAACCAAGCCGAACAAGTGATTGTGACCCAATTCGGTCGACCTGTCGGTGACCCGGTAACAGAGCCGGGTTTACATTTCAAATTGCCGTTTGTACAGCAGGTCAACAGTTTTGATAAACGTTATCTGGCTTGGGATGGTCCTATGGTGGAAATGTCCACTAAAGATAAAACCTATGTGCAGGTCGATACTTTTGCCCGCTGGCGGATTACCGATCCGATGCGATATTACCTGCGTTTACGCGACGAACGTAGCGCCCAATCCAGACTGGAAGATATTTTAGGCAGTGAGACCCGTACAGCCATTGCCAGGCATGAACTGATCGAAGTGGTGCGCACGGATAAGGATCGCAAACCCTTCGTCGATGAAAGTTTGGGCGATTTAGCGGGTGAAAGCACCCTGGGACAATTGCGGCCGATTCGGGTTGGACGGGTGGCAATTGAAAAAAACGTTTTCGATGCTGCAGCGCCCAAACTGGAGGAGTTTGGTATCGAATTACTGGACGTGCGTTTCAAACGCATCAATTACAATCAACAGGTCTTGGAACGGATTTACCAGCGCATGATCAGCGAACGCCTGCAAATTGCTCAACGCTTCAGATCGGAAGGCGAGGGCGAAGCCGCCCGTATTAATGGCAACAAGGAACGTGATCTCAACGAAATCCAGTCTACTGCCTATAAACAGGTACAAGAAATTCAAGGCGCAGCCGACGCCAAAGCCACCGAAATTTACGCGAAAGCCTATGGACAAAAACCGGAAGCGGCCAAGTTTTATAAATTTACCAAAAGCATGGAAACCTACCGCAAAGTCATCAATAGTGATGCCAGTATCGTGCTATCGACGAACAGTGAATTGTTTGGGTTGTTGAAGCGGGTGGA
>CAZJYS010000187.1:0-3609 GCA_964550075.1 uncultured Methylomonas sp. | reverse complement strand
TTGGGGCAATGGCTGGAGGCCAGTTTGCTTGCCGATCGCTGTCTGGTTTTTGCTTGAATGCCATGAAGCGTTATTTATTTGTGATGCGGCAGCTGCCGCACAATAGCAGCCGAGTCCAGGAAACCCTGGATCAACTGTTAACCACAGCGGCTTTCGATCAGTCTGTGTCGTTGTTGTTTATGGATGACGGTGTCTTTCAACTGAAATCGGCTCAGGCTTCTGAATTCATGGTCATGAAAAATACCGCAGCCATGTTCCTGTCTTTGGAGCTTTATGGCATTACCCAGGTTTATGTTGAAACCGAGTCTCTGAAAGCCCGCGGATTGGCGCAGGATGATTTGATTATGCCGGTGCAATTGCTGCCGAGAACCGCAGTAAATGGACTGATTCAACAACATGACATTGTCATACCGGATTGACGGTGCAATTTTTCGTGGTTTTTTGAGCGAATCGACTAGAATTCCCCGCTAATACTATTTTTTCAGGATGCAAAGCATGGCAGAGGAAATTACAGAAAAAAGACGCTTTTTTCGAGTGAGCGACACCATCAATTTACTGCATCGGGTCATCGATGCCAATAAGATTAAAACCGGCAGTCATGTGTCCAATGATGTGTTGGGCAGTTGCAGTTTAACGGTAGCTCTGGATGTACTGAACCAGGAAGCCGGTTCATTAGCACCTCGCCTGGAACGTCGCGATCCGGAGATGTTTGAGTATCTGAAAATTATCGACAGCAAACTCAATCTGATTGCGCAAGCTTTGAGTTCTGATCAAGGTAATGAGTTTTCCGAACATGACAAGCGCGATGTCAGTTTGAGCGCCGCTGGCGTGGCTTTTAACAATGATGCGCCGATTCCGGTTGGGACTTTATTGGAACTGCGCATGTTGCTGACTTCCTGTCTGGCGGTGATTGTGGTGTATGCCCGGGTGGTGCAAACCAAGGATGAAACCGAGCTCAATCCTGAACATCCTTATGCGATTTGCGCTGAATACATCAACATCAACGATGAAGATCGAGAATTATTGATCAAGCATGTCATCAAAAAACAAATGCAACAATTGCGTGACAAGCACATTGGTTAATCGGGTTTTAGCTATATGGGCTATTCTCAACCCGGCTGAATGATGTCCAATACCCTTAAACAGCTGTTGGCCTTGCTGGCTGATGGTGAGTTTCATTCCGGAACCACATTAGCCCATTTACTGGCTGTTAGCCGTTCCGCCGTCTGGAAACAACTGCAATGTCTGGAAGCCTGGGGTATCGAAATCGTCGCCGTCACCGGTAAAGGCTATAAATTGCAGCGGCCTATGCAATTACTGGATCAAGCGCAAATCGAGTCGGCATTGTTACCCGCAGTTGCCGCATTGGTTCAGCGCCTGGAAGTTCATGATGAATTAGCCTCAACCAACAGTTATCTGTTGGATATCGCCCAGCAACAACCGGCAAGCGCCTGGGTTTGTCTGGCGGAATATCAAACCGCCGGTAAAGGCAGGCGAGGGCGGACCTGGGTTTCACCCTTCGGGCATAACATTTACTTGTCATTGCTCTGGCGATTTCAGGATGGGCCAGCTGCGATTGCCGGATTAAGCTTGGCCATTGGCGTTGCTGTAATTCGAGCTTTACGTCAGGCCGGCATTACCGAGGTAGGCTTGAAATGGCCGAACGATATTTATTGGCGTGGCCGTAAACTGGCGGGCATTTTGATCGAAGTGTCAGGGGAAAGCAGTGGCCCTTGTCATGCGGTGATCGGTTTGGGTTTGAATCTGTATTTACCCCCCGTTCAGGCTGAGGCTATCGAGCAAGCCTGGGTGGATTTGCAGCAGATTGTGGGGGAGCAAATCGCCTTACAGCGCAATCGCTGGGTGGCTTTGTTGTTGAATGAAATCGTGCCTGTGGTGGCCGATTATCAAACCCGCAAATTGTCTGATTACGTTAACGAATGGCGAAACTACGACTGTATGTCAGGACAGGCGGTTAATATTTTTATGGGTGAACAGGTTTTTGCCGGAATCGTTAGAGGTGTTGATAATCAGGGGTTGTTGCTCCTGGAAGATGCTGCTGGCAACTTGCGAACTTTTGCATCGGGTGAAGTCAGTTTTAGAGCCTCATGAAACTGTTGGTGGATTTAGGCAATACGCGTTTGAAATGGGCTACGGAAACCCAGGCGCAAATCAGTTCGGTCACGGCGATGGATTATCGTCAGCCCGGTTTTCTGCAAAATATCATTCAACTCTGGAAGACTCTGCCACCGCCTGATGTGGTGGGAATTGCTACTGTGGCCGGTCGGCAGTTACAGCAAGATTTATTGCAACTGAGTCAGCAGCTTTGGCCTCAGGCTCAATATGTCTTACCCGAATCGACGGACTCTGCTTTTGGGGTTAGCAATGCTTATCACCAACCCGAAAAACTGGGGATCGACCGCTGGTTGGCCTTGATTGCTGCCCATCATATTTATCCTGGATTTACCTGTGTAGTGGATTGCGGTACGGCTATTACCATCGATGTTTTAAATTTTGATGGTGTACATCGGGGGGGCGTCATCGTGCCGGGTTTGCGACTGATGCAGCAGGCTTTGGCGACAAATACGGCTGATTTGGGATTTAATCGGCAAGCGCATCAAATTGCTTTAGCGCAGCATACCGATGCTGGAATCGCTAATGGAGTATTGGCTGCGGCAGTGGGGGCAATCGAAACTATCTGCCAACAGCTGGATGGCGAGTTTCAGTTGCTCATGACAGGGGGCGATGCAGATGTGATTGCCAGCGCGCTATCGATACCGTCAACCACTGATGTTGAGTTGGTGTTAAAAGGTTTGTCTATCTATTGTCAGGCAGCTTGGTGATGATGAAACGGCTTTGTTATCTGCTGTGCTTACTCAATGTCGGCTATTTCTTCTGGCAGTTCCATAGCGGCAGGATTAACCTGATTGAACCAGCGGATCCACAGGCTTCGGCCATTTTGCTGGTTAGCGAATACTTGAGGGCAAATCGAGGGGCGTTGATTTCCAGTGTGCTGGATCAGTCGATTCATGTTGAAAGACAGACAGAACTGGATGGGATGCTGGCCGATTTAAAACCACAACATGACTTTTCCAAACTACTCGCTTTATCGACCAAACCCCAGCAAATTAAAACGCAGACAGAGCCTGTCAAAGCTCGGGAAGTTGTACCCACAGAACCAGAGTCGGCTAAGCAATGTTACCAAATAGGTTCTTTTGCTAGCGAAGTGCAACTCAGGCAATGGCTAAACAAGCATGGATTGAGTCATCGAAAACTGTGGCAGGAAGGCGGAGTGCCTGCCAAGGATTTTCAGGTCTATTATCCAGCCGCAAAAACCCCGGAGCAGTCACGGATCGATAAAATGTTGTTGACTGCCAAAGGCCAGCAAGGCATATGGAAAATCGCCAGTGGCGATTTGCAAGGTAGCTATTCATTGGGAGTATTCAGTGACAGACAACGGGCCACTGTATTTAAAAATCAATTGGCTGAACAAGGGATTCGCGCCGAGATTTACGCACGTGGAGAGATGCAGCCAAAATGGCTGGCTGCAGTGATGTTAACAAACCAGCAATCGCAACGCCTCAAATCTTTGCCTGTTGATTTGAGTGC
>CAZJYS010000186.1:0-3633 GCA_964550075.1 uncultured Methylomonas sp. | reverse complement strand
GAATTGCAATGGTAATCCCTGTGCCTTTGGAAACATCCCAGGCGGTAGGGGTTTGGATTTTAGGTAAATGCCAGGCACTGGCGAATTGCGGATCGTTGACGGTTGTCGTCGTTAGCGGAGAAACCATGTCCAGTTCAGCGAATTCAATATGCGGGTTTTTCGACAAAGCTCTGACAACCGCTTCTTCGGCCTTTTCAGGTACGCTAATGACGTGGATGGGTAATGAGCCGATTTTCTCCAGCCTTTTGCCTTGATTGCCTTTTAAAATGTTGTCAAATTGATCATCGGTTAAGCCTGCTTTAGGTTTAACCAAGATTTGTCCTGCTCTCCAGGTGTGTGCAACTGGACCAGCGGCTGGTGGTGCTTGTTCAATTTCCTCATTAATCAATGAAGTTAAATCTTCTTGCAAATGTCCGTTTAAATAAAGTACTGCGGGCACTGCCAGAAGTACCATTCCTGCTATGTATAAGCTTTTTTTCATCATGACACTTTACCTCTAGATTTTTAATTATATTTTGCCGAAAGCATTATCCGACAGGCTGAAAACATTGTTATTGTCCTTTTGTGAAGAAAGGCTTTTTTTGCTGACAATCTGTAAGCGCCTGACTACGAACAATTCCTTTTTTTCTGACGAGTGTCAGTTTATGGATATGGTTTATAAATTCCGTGCAGTGAATACCAAAACCCAACTTTAAGCACAGCTCCTTCTGCGTAGTGTCGACTTGAATACAAAATGAGGGGGTAGCGATTCAGAATAGTATAAGCAGGCAATTGGCCGATCGACTCGAAAAACTTGGATTGTCTCGAGGTTTCGGGAAGTGGTCGAATGGTGGCGGCGCGAGTTGGGTATTACATTACGGCAAGTGCTTTTTTCGCTGAGTCAAATATTTCAAGCACTAAAAAGCCGCCGATCCTATGGGATTCGGCGGCTGAGTTTCAAAGGTTGAGTTTATTTTAATCAGATCATTCTAAATAAGCATGGATTGATACGACATAATTCTCACAATTACCAGCTATAGCTGCCGGTGATTGCACCATTACCTTCATAGGTATAGCCTGTTTTGGTGGCACCAGTCACCGTAAAAGTACAAGTGCCTTGGGAGGTTTTAGGAATGGCTGGGCTGTTGAAGCTAGCGACCCCGCTTTTATTGGTAAGCACTTTGCCAGTTCCTGATAGCGTGGTGGTTTTGGTGCCTGAGGTGAACGAGCCACTCCAGGTACCGGATACGGTTGCACTAGGGACAGTGGATGCGCCATATTTCAGGGTTACATAAGCCAAACAGTTAGAGCTGGTTCTGCTTACTTTACGAGTCAGCGTGGTGCTGCTGGCTTTCATACTGGTTGAAACAGGACTTTGTGTAACTTGAATGGCCTGTGTCGCGCTGCTGATTAAGCCGCTGTTATCGGTTACCGACAATGTAGCGGTGTAATTTCCCGCTGTTTGATAAATATGTGAAATTGCACTGCCGCTCCCTGTTGTGCCGTCACCAAAAGTCCATTTGTAAGCGGTAATCGTACCATCGCTATCGCTGGAATTGCCGCCATTTAACTGCACAGTGAGTGGCGCGTTTCCTGTTGAAGGTAAAGCAGAAACAATTGCAGAAGGGGGTAACGCCGTGGTGCCACCGGGAACAAAATTACCGCTAACTTGATATTGACCCAAGCTGCCATAATCTGAATATCCGGTGGTTAAATCGCCAGCGCCCACGCCATCAACGATTAGAAAATACTGTCCACCGGTCAGCGTGACATTGAGAGTCGCGGCAAAGCTATCCAGAGGATTGGCAACAGCGACTACTGTTCCGTTGGCGTCCGTGACTTTAATTTGCACATCCAGATTCGGCGACAATGTATCCGGGCTGACTGTGATTTGAGCAACGCCACCGGCGGTGCTGAATGCAAAAGCATCCACATCCGTTCTGGTTTCGATCAATCCGGTTTGAGCAATAATGCCATTGGTATTGCCCAAAACTGCAGCACCGCTGCTGGTGTTGGCATAATCATCTGCACGTAAAGCTGCTCCGGCAGCATGGATAACCGCTACGTCGTCCTGCAAGTTATTAGCGCCGGGGTATTCGCCTTTGCTCCATTGGGTTAACGGCTGGTAATAGCCTACACCCATGATAGGTGCCCACTTGCCATGGCCTGTGTAATATCCGGTTGAAGCGTTGCCATCATGATTGAGATTTAGGTTATGACCAATTTCGTGAGAAGCCGCTTCGGCGACATATTTAGGATTACCGCCACCTAACTTGTCAAAAAATACCCAGGCGGGTTGGTAATAATCCGGGGTAGAGGCTGAGTAAAAAGAGTAGATACCTACATAAGCCACACCTCCACAGGTTTGACTGCATAAATTCGGCATGGAACGCGTAATCACGGCGCGAGTGCCGTATTGCAGATCGGTGCTGCTGGTGCGTTGTAACGCAGCCGCAGTCGGTTCCTGGGTTGTCACATCAACATCAAATGGCGCAAAATCTTCACTGACACGCTGCCAGATTTGTTTGATATTACTCAACTCGGTATTGCTGAATGTGGCTGGGTTGCTATCGGTATCATAAGCTTGGGCATTTAAGGCTCCGGCATACCAGGCGGTATTGATCGCAGTGTGACCATTAAAGTCCAGATAAATCAGTCGATTTGAACCTGGCTTGCTATGCAAGGCAAAGGCATCAGTGGTGTCGACCGGAGTAGCGGTCGTGATGCTGGCGGTGACGGGTGTCGGGGCTTCTTGCGGTGGATTGGGTGCGGTATTTTCGGTGTCGATGTACAACAAGCGGCCTTTGGTATCCAACCAGGCGGTTGAGTCGGTGCGCAAAATAGTTTCCAAACGTTCGGGGCTCATGCCATAAGACTGGGCTACGGCCGGTAGTTTATCGCCAAGGGCGTCGATGGCGGCCTGGCCATTTTTCTTTTCGGTCAAACTCACTTCAGGAAACGTCATTTCGTTGTCTTCTGTAGCCATTTCGGCCATTAAGTTGCTCGAAGCTGTGGCCTTAGCGTCAGGTAATTGGGTGATGGTATTTTCGGCTCCGGAGCCGACCAAGCCGGTTACAATCGCTTCCACGCTGCCATCCGCTTGAGTGGTTAATGCGTAGTTATAACCCTGTAGAGCTTTTGCGGCTTCCTGAGCAGAGGAGTAATGTAACGGCGCGGCCGGGATGCCTGCTGCGGGCGCTGGCAAGCTTTGACTCAAATCAGCACCCGTAGCTGCGGTTTTGTTTTCTGGTGCCGTGGCGCAGCCTTGTAAGGCCAGCACTACGGCAGAGGTGATTAAGGTTAGAGTTTTCATAATTGGCCTAATGAGGTTGGGAAGCCAATGTCCTGTAAACCCGTTTTCGTAGTGACTGAGGCGGTTCGGCAAAAGCCCAGGGAACCCTCAAAGTGACCAGTGTGCTAAGTTTGGGTCAAGAGTAAAGCATTGGCTTAAGGATAAAAATCGCTGCAATTCCAGGAACAACCATTCACCTTTTAGGATGTCGAAAAGGCAAAATGTAGGCTGAGTTAGTCCAGATAAATCGAATAAATCAGAGGGTTGGGCACTATTGCATCCTACCTTTTACGACAGTCTCCATTAAGGTCGACCTGGCGATTATTGATGTTAGCAGATCAGCAGATAGCATGCAGGATTCA
>CAZJYS010000185.1:0-3648 GCA_964550075.1 uncultured Methylomonas sp. | reverse complement strand
ATGATCACATCAGCTTGTTCGGAGTATTCAAGCACATCGATGGTTATCCCTACATCCCAATCACCCTTGGCCGAGCCATCACTACGCTGAATGTAGGGTTTGAGCTTGACTTGAAAACCGATGTCTTTAAGGATTTTCTGGAAACCACGTTGTTTGAGGTCGCCCTTTTCTATCGCATAAGCAAAAGCCGCAACGACTTGGCGATTGGCAGTTGCTTGCTGCCAGAAAGCGCTGTAATTGAAGTGCTTTTGGTAGCGATCACGACAGGTGTAATAAATATTCTGCACATCAACAAAAATCGCTACCTTTTGCATAACTCTGTTATTTCAGGAAGGAACAGCAATAATCGCTGGCCACTTTGACTTTCATGGTAAATGCAGCATTACCCGGTACGTTGAATGATTCGCCACCCTTGATGGTTTTCCAATCACTATTGGGTAATTGCAGTTCCAGTTCGCCTGCCAGAATCTCCATTAATTCAGGTTCCGCTGTGTTGAAGGTGTATTCACCGGGTTGCATAAATCCCAAGGTCTTTTTGCTACCGTCAGCAAATAAAATGGTACGGCTGTTAACCTTGCCGTCGAAATAGACGTTAGCTTGTTTGACGATGGTAACGTTGTTAAATTCTGACATGAAGACCTTCCACTTGCTAAAAAGTGGCGCATGATAGCAGATCAGGCCTGTTTTCGAATCACAAAAAGTCGAGGTGAAGAGGCTTGATTTTGATGGCTTAAAATTAACTCCACATAATACCGATCGGCATCAAGACGTGAAAACCACTCTTCGACTGAGCGTGTTTCCAGATCGCCGCCGGCATGTCCTGGATAGGCTAGTACTGTCATAACACCTTGTTCAGACAAAAACTCACAGGCTAAAGACAAAGCTTGCAGGGTGCTTTCAGCTTGGGTCATGATGCTTTTATCGGCACCCGGCAAATAGCCCAGGTTGAACATGATAGCCTTTATGCCACCCAGTAATTTAGCTGGTATCCAGTCACGCATGTTGGCATGACTGGTTTGAAACAAAGTCACTCTATTTTGTAGGTTTTGTTGTTGCAGGCGCTGTGATGTTATTTCCAAAGCAGTGGCTTGAACATCAAAGCCATAAACATGGCCGCTTGGGCCTACTAATCCGGCTAAAAACACAGTGTCGTAACCGTTACCTAAAGTGGCATCAATAGCCACGTCACCCGTCAATAAATGCTCTCGAATGCTGATATGTGCGGACTCAGTGAGGGAAATGCGTTTCATGATAACGTTGAACGTGGCCAGTGTTTGTGAATTCAGTTTGTTGCTTTAAGGCTAATGCGAATTGACGCGCGTACCAGGGAATCATCAGGCTGCCTTTTGCACCAAATCCATTGAAAATATGTAAGTGGCTGTAGCGAGGATGCCGTCCAATAAACGGCTGTTTATCAAGCGTGGCGGGACGAATACCAACCTGATGTTCCGTCACTTGAATGGATTGTAAAGAGGGGCAAGTTTCAGTCAACCCCTCCAATAGCAGATGTTTTGCTTTGATTGAGGTGTTTATGTCAGTCGCCCCCGGTTCAAAAGTTGCTCCGACTCGAAATGAATGATCACTCAGAGGAATAAGCCAATACCCAAAATTCAGAATCTGTTTTGGGAGCAGCGATGAAGCTTGACCGGTCAGGATTTCACCCTTGGCAAGTTGGAAAGGTAAGTTGCCAAACCAGGGATTTTGATGTCCCTGATGGCCTTCGCAAAAAACAATTTGCCGGGGTTGTAAATCCTGCCAATGCAATTGGGGTTGCAGACGGATATCGGTATATTGCAGCTTGGTTTGCCGGTAACAGCCTTTGGCTATCAGGTATTCACGAAGTTGTGTCAGTAAAAGTCGTGTTTTTAAATATCCTGTTTGTTGTTGCAACAAAACCGCATAATCTTGCTGAATTAAAGTGTGTTGAATGGCTGATTTGCTGAGAAAATCTTGATAATCGATTTGCTGCAAACGCTGCTGGGCATAGTGTTGTTCGCGAGGAGTTTTTAAAACTCGCAGCATATCCATCGGTACAAAAAAGTCTTTTTTAAATTGCCTTGTTAAAGCTTGATAACACTTCACTGCAGCAGGCAGAAGATAGTCTACTCCGGCAGTTTTGACCAAACGCTGCCCGGTAACAGGATTGATCAAACCCGCGGCGACTTTTGACGCATTCTCTTCGCCTGGATCAACAACCAAAACTCTCATGTCTTGCTGCAACAATTCCCAGGCCAGCAAACTACCTGCCAATCCCTGGCCAACGATCAGAACATCAATCGGCATGACGGGATTTTAAAGCCTCGCCTTGAAAATGAATTCCATCCCATCCATCTCGCATAAAATTGCGTATATTCTGATGATCTTGTCCATTCGGATTTCCCAACACATCAATGAGGTAATAATCCCCAAACAAGGCTAAAGTTTGAGATGGGTTTAATCCGTGTAATTTTGCAAAGGCAAAGATTTTGCATGAGCCTTCATTACGACCCGCTTCATTAATTAAAACCGGATTAAGACCGTTACTGAACTCGGTGGGAAAATAATCATAATGCACGCTAATCACGTTCATAGTGTCCTGAAAACTAACAGGTTGTCCGGCTCTCACCGACTCAATAAAGGCTTGTTCTAACATGTAATAACTCCAAAATAGGTTTGTTTATAAGGCCTTGTGGCTTATACTTGACGTGTTATTATATATAATAAGTCCTAATCACAAGGAAAGGCTCGAGAGAATAGGAACCCAGCACCTTTGGTGTCATCACTTTAAAATTACTGTTACATTCGGTCGTTACACTGTGCATATTCAAATGATCACGTGTTCAGTTTGTACGGATCAAAAAATCAACAGCCTCTAAAGGAATAAGTTTTGAAACAGCTATTTAAATTCTTAGTATTTTTCTTTTTAATTCTGACCCAAGCTTTTGCTGAAACTGAAGTTTTAACTACCCAGCCTGCAACTAACACTGATGTCGTTGTTTTAAAAGACCCTGAAAATTTAGTTTCATATCTACTATCACCGGGTGATGCTATTGAAGTGACTGTGTGGAAAGAAGAAGGCTTGCAACAATTGCAATTTTTGATTGGGCCTGATGGCAACATCATCTATCCCTTGATTGGCACGCTTACAGCGGCTGGCAGAACCATCAACGATCTTAAAGAATTGTTGACAGTCAAGATGGCTGACTACATTGCCGAACCGTCCATCAGCGTCAAGTTACTGAATAATCAAGGCAACTCGATTTTTGTGATTGGTAAAGTCAACAAGCCCGGACAAATTTTCTCAGGCAGACGTCTTGATGTATTACAGGCGCTTAGTATGGCTGGCGGCTTAACGGTGTTTGCTGATGATGACAATATCAGCATTCAACGCCGGGTTGGCAACGAAATCAAGGTTTTTCCGTTTGATTACGACAACGTAATTGATGGCGAAGATCTTGAGCAAAACATTCTGCTGGAACCGGGTGATACCATCACAGTACCTTGAATCTATAGGTAGACTTAACTATCTATGAATATAAAGACGGAGTTCTTACTGCCAGCCATGCTACTGTTCAGCACTAACAGTCAAGCTTTTGATTGGCTGTTTCAGCCGGATTTTGATGCAAACGAGCGCTATACAGATAATTTGCGTATGCAGATCAATCCCAC
>CAZJYS010000184.1:0-3672 GCA_964550075.1 uncultured Methylomonas sp. | reverse complement strand
AAGTTTGAAGCTGAGCAATTGGTTTTAAATAGTGGCTATGTGCCTCATTCTGTGGTAATTCGCCCGAGCATGGTTTATGGGTTGGCAAAAAAGGGCAATTTGCCACGCATGATTAGAGCGATTAAACAGGGTTTTTTTCCACCTTTGCCTGAAGTCCACAATCACCGTTCTATGGTGCATGTCGAAGATATTGTCAAAGCTGCTATTTTGGCTGCAGAAAGGCCGGAAGCAGCAGGGCAGATATACATTGTGACCGATAGCGTTTCCTACTCAACGCGACAAATTTACGATTGGATCAGAGAAGCGTTAAATTTGCCACCGGTTGGTTGGTCTTTACCTCTGGGATTGCTCAAAAGCTTGGCTCGGATTGGGGATGTTATGAGTTATTTGCTTGGTCGGCGTTTTCCATTTGATTCTGCTGCGCTTGGCAAATTGATAGGTTCTGCCTGGTATTCCTCGGCAAAAATTGAAACAGAGCTGGGGTTTCGAGCTGAACATACTCTTCAGAAGTCCTTGCCGGACATCGTTCGCTTTCTGAATCTGAAATAACGTGAGTTTGTATTTTGTTTTACTAATGATCGGATCAACGATCTTGACGGGGTTGATTCGTCATTACGCCTTGATGCGCAACGTTCTGGATATACCTAATCAACGTAGCTCCCATAGTGTGCCTACACCGCGTGGCGGCGGTTTAGCTATTGTTCTGGTTTTTACATGCGCTATTACCATTTTATATATTAAAAATCAGATCAATTTTTTTGAATTAGCGGCGTTAAGCTGCAGTTTGCCGGTAGCTGCTATCGGTTTTTTTGATGATCATGCACCTATTGCAGCCCGTTGGCGTTTTATCACGCACATACTGGCGGCATCCTCAGCGCTATTTTTTCTACAGGGTATGCCGTTGTTATTGATACCGACACCGCTGGATGGATTACTGCATCGTTGGATAGTACATCTGGATTGGTTGGGATATCCGCTAGGTGTGCTGCTGTTGGTGTGGTTCTTAAACTTGTTTAATTTTATGGATGGTATAGATGGGATTGCGGCATCGGAATCTTTATTTATAGCTTCCGCATTGGCTGGTTATTCATATCATATCGATCAGGGCCTGTTTTTTGTGTGTATTGGTCTGGCAGCTGCTTCTGTGGGGTTTTTGGTATGGAATTGGCCTAAAGCCAGTATTTTTATGGGTGATGTGGGAAGCGGATTTTTGGGATTGCTGTTGGGTGTATTGATGCTGCTGGCTGCAAGGCAGGCGGCGGTGATGCTGTATTGTGGCCTGATTTTATTTGGTGTTTTTCTAGTGGATGCCACTTACACATTGGTTTACCGCTTTTTGTCCAGGCAAAACTGGCATGAGGCTCATTGCTCACATGCTTATCAACACGCCGCAAAACGATATGGGCATTTTAAAGTGTTATGTGGTTGCTGGCTGATTAACTTATTTTGGCTGTTGCCGATTTCGTTATTGGTGTTCCTGCACCCGGCCTATGCGCTTTTTGGGGTCTTGTTGGCGTTTTTGCCATTGTGGTATCTGGTATTTCATTTCAAAGCGGGTCACGCTGATTGGGCATATAAATGACCTTCAAAATACGTTCGCGCACTTCGATTTTTATTCATGATTTAGTCATGGTGCCATTTGCTTGGTTTGGTGCCTATTGGTTGCGTTTTAATTTGGGACAGATTCCCGATGAATTTTTTTATAAGGCTTTGTTGTTTTTGCCTAGTGTAATAGGTATTCAGGTTTCGGCTTACTGGATGTTTGGTTTGCATCGCGGCGTTTGGAGATTTTCCTCCATGCCCGATTTGATCCGCATCAGCAAAGCAGTATTGACCGGGATCTTTTTAATAACCTTGGCGTTGTTTTTTTATAACAGACTGAGCGGCGTGCCTCGTTCAGTGCCGCTGTTGTATACACTGATTTTACTGGCCTTGCTCAGCATTCCGCGTTTTGTTTACCGCTTTTGGAAAGAACACGGCTTTATCGAGCGTATGGGGCAACGCGCTTTGATTATTGGTGCCGGTTCTGCCGGGGAAATGCTGGTGCGGGATTTTTTGTCAAATCCTGATAGTGGGTATGTGCCCGTTATTTTTGCAGATGACCAACCCGGTAAGTACCGACGGGAAATTCGTGGTATTCGGGTAGCGGGTCAGGTTGAACAACTACCCGAATTAATTCGACAATGGGACATCGAAGTGGTGCTGATTGCTGTACCTTCGGCCAGCGATGTGCAAATGCGCCGTATCGTGGAGATTTGCGAGCGTTGTGATGTGCCATTTCAGACCTTGCCTTCTGTGAAGGAATTACTCAGTGGTGCAGTGACCAATGCCAATCTCAGAAATGTATCAATCATGGATATTCTGGGGCGCGATCCGGTTCGCCTGGATTGGCAACGTATTAAATCCAGTTTGAATGATAAGACCATCTTGGTAACTGGCGGTGGTGGTTCAATCGGCTCGGAGTTGTGCAAACAGTTGGCGAAATTACAGCCTCGCAAACTCATTGTTTTTGATCAATGCGAATTCAATCTTTATAAGATCGATGCGGATTTGGCTAGACTGAACAGTGCATTTGAACATGTGGCGATATTGGGCGATGTGGTCGACTCATTAGCTGTGCAACAGCTCATCAACAATCAAAAACCGGATGTGATTTTTCATGCAGCAGCCTACAAGCATGTGCCTTTGTTGGAAGGTCAGGTGCGGGAAGCTGTACACAATAATCTGATAGGTACCAAGATCGTCGCTGAAGCCGCTATTGCCGGTGGCGTTGAACGGTTTGTGCTGATTTCCACTGATAAGGCTGTTAACCCTAGTAATGTAATGGGGGCGACCAAGCGTGCTGCTGAAATTCTCTGCCAAAACCTCAATCAATCCGGAGCAACCCGTTTTATGACGGTGCGATTTGGTAATGTATTGGATTCAGCAGGGAGTGTAGTGCCACTGTTTCGGGAGCAAATTCGCAACGGTGGTCCGGTCACAGTCACTCATCCGGATATTACGCGTTACTTCATGACTATTCCCGAAGCTTGCCAGTTGATTATGCAGGCCGAAACGGTGGGAGAGGGGGGCGAAGTTTTTGTGTTGGATATGGGGGAACCCGTCAAAATAGTCTACTTGGCCGAGCAGATGATCCGCTTGAGCGGCAAGGTGCCGGGCAAGGATATCGCGATTGAATTTGTTGGTTTGCGGCCCGGCGAAAAATTATACGAAGAGCTGTTTCATGATGAAGAGCAGTTAATCAAGACTGGATTCAGCAAATTAAGTCTTGCCAAAGCCCGAGTGTACAATAATGACCTTTGGTTAAAGCAAATTCAGGCGTTAGCGATCGCTTGTCAGGGTCAAGATCAGCAAAGCATTTTAAACTTGCTTAAAAACTTGGTGCCGGAATTTAGTTCGGAATCAAACTAAACAATTGAATTTATCGTAATGTATATGTTCGGTGATTGCAGATTTGCAATGCCGAAATAATGAATGGTGCCCAGGGACAGAATCGAACTGTCGACACGAGGATTTTCAGTCCTCTGCTCTACCGACTGAGCTACCTGGGCTCGTCAAGAGCCGCGCATTAAACAGGTTAAATGCGTTTTAGTCAAGCATAATTCACAAATCAGTCTTACAGCTGGACGTTTACAACTGTTTGTGCAATTCTTGATAGCCAAAAATTAAGGC
>CAZJYS010000183.1:0-3679 GCA_964550075.1 uncultured Methylomonas sp. | reverse complement strand
ATCATGATCGATACAATCCGCCTTCTTTATTTTAACTTTGATAAGTTATCAAAAGCTGAGTGCATTCCTGTAAACCGTAACATTGAGAACCAACAAATTACTCTATAATCCTCGCACGGACTCAGCCATCATCCAGCCACGGACAACAACGCAATGAATATCCCTGAATTAAACAGCCCGGACCTTTACATCAATCGTGAACAAAGCTTATTGGAATTCAATGTACGCGTACTAGCTCAGGCAATGGATGAAAATCTGCCATTGTTAGAACGACTTAATTATTTGTGTATTTCCTGCTCGAATCTGGATGAATTTTATGAAGTACGGGTGGCCAGTTTGCTACAAATGGCGGAGATGGATGCCAGCGTCATTAGTACTGATGGCTTGAGCATTCACGAACAGCTGGACAAAATTTCTGTCAAGGCTCATGAATTGGTTGCGGAACAATACCGGGTACTGAATCAGGTGCTGATTCCTAAGTTGGAAGCTGAAAACATTCGTTTTTTACGTCGTGACCGCTGGTCGGCCCAACAAAAAAGTTGGCTGGAAAGATATTTTAATGATGAGCTGATGCCGATTTTATCGCCGGTCGGGCTGGATTCGGCTCACCCCTTTCCACGCATTCTCAATAAAAGTTTAAATTTTATCATTTCTTTAACCGGCAAAGACGCGTTTGGCCGCAACAGTGGCCGGGCGATTTTGCAGGCACCTCGTGCTTTACCACGTATCATTCAATTACCCCACGGCGAAACCGATAGTGGCCCACACGATTTTGTATTTCTATCTTCCATCATTCATGCTTTTGTCAACGAACTATTTAACGGCATGACTGTAAAAGGCTGTTACCAATTCAGAGTAACCCGTAACAGCGATTTTTTTGTCGACGATGATGCTATCGATGACTTGCTCTTAGCAGTAGAAGGCGAACTGGCCATGCGCAATTATGGCGACGAAGTACGTCTAGAAATTGACGCTAACTGCCCTGAAGAAACCGCCAGTTTTTTATTGGCACGTTTTGAACTCACCCCTGCCCGACTATTCCTTGCCGATGGCCCGGTCAATTTAAGTCGTATGCAGGCCATTTACAATCTGGTCGAACGCCCTGAACTGAAGTTTCCACCCTTCAAGCCCAGTCTACCTTCCATGATAGGGCGCAACAAAAGCATGTTTTCCTGCATCAGAAAGCAGGACATTTTGCTGCATCATCCTTACGAATCTTTTCAACCTGTCGTTGAGTTTATAAAACAAGCCGCTGCCGATCCGGATGTTTTAGCCATCAAACAGACTCTGTATCGAACCGGAGTGGATTCGCCTATAGTGGGCGCACTCATCAAGGCAGCCCGCGCGGGCAAGGAAGTCACTGTGGTGATAGAGCTTAGAGCGCGTTTCGATGAAAAAGACAACATCGGTCTGGCCGCCAAGTTACAGGAAGCGGCGGCTCACGTGGTCTATGGCGTAGTGGGTTATAAAACCCACGCCAAGATGTGTATGGTGTTGCGTAAGGAAGGCAACAGCTTGCGAAATTATGTGCATTTGGGGACTGGCAATTATCATCCCAAAACCGCCCGTCTATATACCGATTACGGCTTGTTTACCTGCGAAAAAGAACTCTGCGAAGATGTACGCCGGGTGTTCATGCAATTGACCAGCTTGGGTAAGGTCAGCAAACTGAATAAATTATTGCAATCGCCGTTTACGTTGCATCATGGCTTGCTGAAAATGATCGATCGAGAAATTGAAAACGCCAAAAAAGGCAAGCCCGCAAAAATCATTATCAAGGTTAATGCGGTCGTCGAAGAACAGGCCATTCAGGCGCTGTATCGGGCGTCACAAGCTGGTGTGGAAATCAAAATGATCGTGCGCGGCATGTGTTGCTTGCGCCCCGGCATTCCAGGGATTTCAGACAATATCGAAGTACGCTCCATCATCGGTCGTTTTCTGGAGCATGCCCGGGTGTATGCCTTTATGAATGGTGGCGACTGGGCGATTTACGCAGCCAGTGCGGACTTGATGACACGTAACCTGTTCAAGCGGGTGGAGGTCTGCTTCCCGATCAGCGATAAAAAAATCAGTGAACGCATCCTGGGTGATTTGAATGCCAGTCTCAAGGATAATTCCCAAGCCTGGTTGTTACAGGCCAACGGTGAATACTTGCAGGCTTCTCCGGGCAATAATCCCGTATACCAAGTGCAAAGTGAACTTCTAAAAGCGTTTAGCCAATAGCCTTACATGACTAATCCAGCAAAATTTCAACGCCAAGTAGTGCTTGATACCGAAACTACCGGTATCAATCCTAAAGAAGGCCACAAAATCATCGAAATTGGCTGTGTGGAATTAATTAACCGTAGACTCACCCAAAACCGCTTCCATGTTTATCTAAACCCGGATAGGGAGATCGACGCTGGTGCCATCGAAGTCCACGGCATCACCAACCAGTTTTTACAAGACAAACCCCGCTTTGCCGACGTGGTTGAAGATTTTCTCACTTACACCAAAGACGCTGAACTCATCATCCACAACGCCCCTTTTGACGTCGGGTTTTTAAATCATGAGTTAGGCATGTTAAACCGGGAAACGCGGACGATAGAAAGCAACAGTACGGTTTTTGACACCTTGACATATGCACGCAAAAAACATCCAGGTGCCAGAAATAGTCTCGATGCCTTGTGCAAGCGCTACGGCATAGACAACAGCCATCGGGATTTACACGGCGCGTTGCTGGACGCGGAGATACTCGCCGAAGTTTATTTGATCATGACCGGCGGACAATCGTCCTTATTGGAGGATACCGAAGCGACCAGTGAAACCGGCCCTGCCGCTATCGTACGTTTATCGGCCAATCGCCCAAGATTGAAGGTTGTGCAATGCAGTGAGGAAGAACTATCTGCGCACCAGCAACGCTTGCAAAAAATCGCCAAAGCGGCAGGTGGTAATTGCCTGTGGTTACAAGAATAAATAATCTCGAGATTTAAATTCTGATCAACAAATCCAGTTGATCAGAAATAAACTATGTTATGCGGCTGGATGCAAATCAGTTTTCGAATTGATCGGTCAGATATTCCTTGATTTCTTCCCGCATGGCGGCAGGCACTTGTTGAGATTTTACTTGTTTTCTGAGCAAGCCGACAATACGCTTAGCCGTGGGGTCATCATCTTCCAGTGAAGCTACAAAAGCTTGCAAGGTATTAAAAGCGCTGCTGCGCACGTCTTCATGCTTATCTTGTAAGGCTAGGATCAAAGCATCCTGTGTAGCAGTGCTAGGCACTTCGATATAAGACAAATTGTCTGCCGCAGCAATCCTGACATCTTCAGAAGCATCTTGTTTGAGCCTTTCTACCATCAACTGTTCTGCTTTGGTGGACGGAAAAGCAGCCAATTGTTCAATACCTGCCACTCTTTGTTCAGGGGCCAGATCTTTTAACCATTGCTGAGCTTCCTCAACCTGTTCGGCTTCGAAAGCTTGTTCCTCAGCAATTTCCTCGGGGTTGGGCTGATGTTGCTGAGACGCTTCATAGCGCTCCAATAAAACCGCGCCATCAACAACCGGTGCGGGTTTACTGGCCACTTTTGGGGGCTCAGCAGGCACCGTGGCAACTTTTTCCACGACGGGTGCAGCCTCAAACAAACTGTTTAATTCTGGCCAAAAATTAAAGTATCCGTTTCCTAATACAACCGCGCC
>CAZJYS010000182.1:0-3692 GCA_964550075.1 uncultured Methylomonas sp. | reverse complement strand
CTGCAGTTGGTTGGCTGGCGTGATGAAAATCTTTAAACTGTGTTCTAGCCTGCTAACTTGCCTAATTGGGCTTTGCAGCCATCTTCATCCTTAAAGATCCGCTGACTATCATTGAACCGCATCGGTCCCTCCAGCCACTTGGGCTTTTTCATGTTCAGACAGGTACTGTAAAACCGAGTCCACGTCGACATCGCTGAGGCGCAAATTTGGCATCGGCAGATTTTGGTATTGCTGGTAAAGCGCCACTGCAGTGGGATCGTTTGCTGCGATCAAGCGGTCTGGCTCTTTAATCCATTGCTTCAACCAGTTGGGATCGCGTTTAGCCACTACACCGGCAAGACCAGGGCCTACGCCAGCTTCCGACCCGAGACTATGACAAGCCTCGCAACGGGTATTGAATATGGCTTCACCGTGAGAAGTGGCGATTTTTCTATCTACCGGTACCTGACTGGCCAGTTGGGTTGAGGCATGACTTTGTAAGCGAGTGCCTAACACCTTGACCAACGCTTCGGTTTCTTCAAACGGTGACCTTTTGATCCATTGCCCGGCCCGCTCATTGCCCATCAGGATACTGATACCATGCTCATTCAACGCTTCGTTTTGCCCGTCGTTACGATACAAACCCATCTTTTGCCGCAGCAGCTTCACATCCTCCGGGCGACCGGTTAAGAAAGTCCAGCCAGGGCCGACATTGAACTTTTTGGCATATTCCTTCAGCTCTTCGGGCTTGTCTCTATCCCCGTCGATGCTGATGGAATAAAACACCACGTCTTTACCCATCTTGTCGCCCAAGGCTTTTTGCAACTTGCGCAAGGCTGCGGTTTCCAACGGACAGCTATCGGTGCAGCGGGTATAGATAAAACTGATGGCAAACACTTTGTCTTTGATCAGATCATCGTAAAACCGCACCTTTTCGCCGTCCTGTGTCACCAGTTCCAGGTTGGGAAAATACTTTTCGCCCCAGGCTGAGCCCGCCCTAGCTGCCCAGACCGGGCTGGACAGCAGGCTGAACATCAGACTGATCAGGAACAATCCCGTGTATCGGTTAACACGAAGGTAACTTGCGGGTATCGATTGCATGGTCAGTGATCCTTTTTAGCCTATGGCATAGCAGGGGCTGCGGTGACCGGTACGTCCGCTGCTTTCAGACCCCATGTAGCTGGGAGCACAAACTGCTGGGCCTCTGTCACGGTTTTGCTGCCGGTATCAGCGGTCGGCAATTTATGCGTCACTCCTTCAGCTGGCACGTCGTAATGCACCCCATCCCAGTGTGGATAAGGGGTACGCACCCATTTGGCGTGATCGGCATTTTCACTATCCCAACGCAGCAACATGGCGTGGTCTTCGTGTTGGGTGTTATGGCAATGCTGGACAAAGGTACCGGTGAAATCGCGGATGCGAATGGCGATATCCATTTTGGCCGATTCCTGTATGGCCGGGCCGATGCGGAACATGTCCTTACGGGCATATTTTTCCCAAACTGGTGGTGCTATCCCGTTACGTTTGATGATCTGGCCTTCTTCGAAGTGAATATGCGCCGGATGCGACCAACCACCTGCACTAGAGGTCAGATGCCAGATTTCCACCGAGTTTTTAGTCGGGGCCGCCGAAATACGATCCAAAGAAGCAGTCAAACCTTCACCATTATCGGTAGCAATTGTCCATGGCTTGCCGTCCTGAATCGCATCCGGTTTTTTGCCGTATTTAAAGGTGCGATGCTTGGCAGCTTTCAATTCTGCCTGAGTAAAGGTCGGCAGTGGCAGCATGACTTTCTTGCCAGCTACATAGTCGGCCGGATTCATGCTGGGATCTTTGCATTGTCCAGTCGCAGGCAACTTGGTGGCGTCGAAATTGTTGGTACCGGTACATGGGCGCAGACGAAACTCCATAAATTTGCCCACGGCCAGATCGGCACCCTTGTAACCGGTCTTGACGGCAGTAAAGGCATTCCAGCCCGCAGCCAAGGCCACAGGGGCTTTGGGGCCTGCACCATCGGCGTGTTCCATCAGATTGACCAGATACACCCGACGAATGCCTTTGGCATACAGCGGGGCAAAATCCACTACGATGTCATAACGCTCGGCAATGGATTGCACCGGCAAACCGACTCCGGCAGCTGCATTGGGGAAAGCGACAGCGTGTTCCATGATATTGCCGTCGTTAGCAACTAAATGAAACGGCACTTGCGCGCCTTTTTCATCCACCACGGCAACTTTCATATAACGCGCGACACTGCCGTTCAAGATACGAAAACGATAACGGCGTGCGCGGGTATCCATATACGGTTTGTAGACCCAGTTCACGGTCATCACGTCCCCCAAAAAGCCATCGGTAATCAACGGGTTGAAGAACAACTGGCCATACTGATCAAAGGCCTTGTCGGCTACCACCAGGTTGACGTCATAATCCCGGTTACCCCAGTTTTTGGCATTACCACTGGGGAAGCGCAAGTTCACGGTGTCATTGATCTCTTCATTACCGCGATCGATGGCACTGTAATAGTTCATCATCGCCGCGTTGCCTTTGTAGACGTTTTGGGCGGTGTAATCTTCCATGTGATCATGAAACCAATGGGTACTCATGGTTTCGCGGTAATCACCCGGAACATTTAAACGGCCATTGGCTGGGCAGACTCGATTACCCAGCTCGCCTTTGATGATTTCACCGGCCACACAAGGCATCGCGGCCCTGGTGTCTAATGCGTTGGTATTGATGGTATCGTGTCCCGCCAACGCCATGGGCCAGCGATAATCATAAAACTGGCCTGGATAAAACCAGGCACCGGCAAAGCCGTCACTTTCCGCCGGGTTATGTCCGTTGTGTTCGTGAGTGCTGATGGTATGGGTACCAAAGCCAAAATTGGCCGCCACATCAATAGGCAGGGCGTTATGATTACGGAATAGAATGGTTTCACCGTAACGCGCCATCAGTAATTTGGCAGGGATAGTGCCATCGAAAGTCCAGACTGCATTGCGGTCTTGTACTGGCATATAAGGATGCACTTGTACCGGTATGCCATTGGAAGTGCCTTCAAAGCCTTTGACATAGGGAATGGCAGAGACTTCTTTAGTTTTTTCCGCTGCAGTGAGGGCTGCGTTTAAAGGGCCACCGACTGAATACGGAGAGGTGACGGTGTTGTAATACAAACCACCTGGGCCAAATTCACTCCATTTGCCGGCTACTGTCGGTTGTGTATAGCCGTGCAACTGGAACTGATCCCTTGCACCACCGTTGCTGCGCGCGCCTGCCAACAGAGATTGGAAAAACTTTTTCGGTCTGAATTCATAGTCGCCATTCAAAGGGCTTTTTTCGTTCCAGCGCTGGTGGGCAAAATCTTCTTCGGGTGGGCGGCCATCCATTGGTAAACTGGCGTTGGCATCCACTACCCCGCAATCTTTAACCTGTTTTTCCCAGACATTGGCATAAATGAATTTGCCATTGGCATCTTTCTCGTAATGCGCGAATTCGCCGGGTAACGGATACAAGCTGTTATTACGGATCAATGCATCCAGACCGTGGCCATCATGGTTACCTTGGCAATCGGTCAAACCGGTAACAGGATCGACAGGCGCAGGTAATGTCAACTTGGCAGGATCTTCCTGACGATTGAAATCCTGTAAGCCAAATTCCTCAAACAAGACTAGCCTGGCACTAAATGGCGTTGCGCCGAATAAAGGGCTGGGTTGATCCAT
>CAZJYS010000181.1:0-3722 GCA_964550075.1 uncultured Methylomonas sp. | reverse complement strand
ATTGACACCGCTCATGCGGGTTTGGGCGCTGAAATGCACAAAAGTAGCGCCCAACGACTGGATGTCGCGTTCGCGAATGCCGTATTTTTGTTTGGCCAGCACCACCACACTCCGGCCTTCCGGCGTTTCATCGGCCAGGGAAGCCAGTTGGGCAGCATCAGCCAATTCGCGTTCTGTGATGCCTTTGACCGGAAAGAAGCCGGATGCTTGGCGATTCCCCAGTGTGATCGTGCCGGTTTTGTCCAGCAGTAACACGTCAACATCCCCAGCTGCTTCAACGGCCCGGCCCGAAGTGGCGATGACATTTTTCTGCATCATGCGACCAATCCCGGCGACGCCAATCGCCGACAACAAACCGCCTATGGTGGTGGGTATCAGACAGACCAACAAGGCGATTAAAACGGTTAAGCTGATCGGGCTGCCGCTGCCGGCATTTTCTACGCTGTATAGAGAAAACGGCAGTAAAGTCACTGTTGCCATTAAAAATACCAGTGTCAATGCCACCAATAAAATGGTCAAGGCGATTTCGTTAGGGGTTTTCTGGCGCTTGGCGCTTTCCACCATGCCTATCATTCTATCCAGAAAGGTTTCGCCAGGATTGGTAGCGATGCGGACGACCAGCCAATCGGACAGCACGCGAGTGCCGCCGGTCACGGAACTAAAGTCGCCGCCGGATTCACGGATGACCGGGGCGCTTTCGCCGGTGATGGCGCTTTCGTCTACCGAGGCGACGCCTTCAATGACTTCACCGTCGCCGGGAACAAAGTCGCCTGCTTCGATTAACACCACATCACCTTTGCGTAAGCTGGAGCCTGCGATTTTGCTGTAATTACTGCCGTATTTGGGCTCATCGAGTTTCTTGGCGGCGATGTCGCGCTTGGCGCTACGTAAAAAGGCGGCTTGTGCCTTACTGCGGCCTTCTGCCACCGCTTCTGCAAAGTTGGCGAACAGAACGGTGAACCATAACCACAAGGTTATCGCCAAAATAAAGCCAGCGGGTTCTTCGCTACTGCCGTTCAGTGCCTGCAGCCACAACAAGCTGGTCAACAGGCTGCCCAGGTAAACCACAAACATCACAGGATTTTTCCATTGTTGCCTGGGTGTGAGTTTGGCAAAAGCATCGAAACAGGCTTGTTGCAGAATTTGCAGATCCATTAAAGAAGGTGAGACAGGTTTGCTAGTCATAGTTTTTGCTTCCCATAAATTAGTGGTGACCCAGCATCTGCAAATGCTCGACGATAGGCCCCAAAGCCAGTGCGGGTACAAAGGTCAATGCACCCACCATCAACACGGTGATAATCAACAACACGGCGAATAGCGGTGTATGCGTCGGTAAGCTGCCGTGGCTGAACGGAACAGTCTTTTTGGCGGCCAAGGAACCGGCAATCGCCAATACTGGGATCATCAAGCTGTAGCGGGAGAACAGCATCGCTAGTCCCAGCGTGAGGTTGTAAAACGGTACATTGGCTGACAAGCCGCCAAAAGCACTGCCATTGTTATTCCCCGCTGAAGACCAGGCATATAACACTTCGCTGAATCCGTGTGCACCTGGGTTGAAGATGGAGGCTTTGCCGATGTCCAGCATCACTGACAGCGCCGTGCCGCCCAGCACCAGCAAAGGCGGAATCAGGATAACGATGGCAGCCATTTTCATTTCATAGGCTTCAATTTTTTTACCCAGATATTCCGGGGTGCGACCTATCATCAATCCTGCGATGAATACCGCGACAATCGCAAAGATGATCATGCCGTATAAGCCTGAGCCGACACCGCCGAAAATCACTTCACCCAATTGCATCAGCCACATCGGTACCATGCCGCCGATAGGTGTATAGGAATCAAGCATGGAGTTGACTGAACCGTTGGAGGCTGCGGTGGTGGCTACTGTCCATAAACCGGAGTTGACGATGCCGAAGCGAGCTTCTTTGCCTTCCATATTGCCGCCGGGCTGTTGATTGGTAGTCGATTGGTCGACCCCCAAAGCAGTCAGCGCTGGATTACCGGATTGTTCAGCAGGAACAGTCACGAATATCAAAACGATAAACACCAGCGTCATTGCCGCCAATATCGTCCAGCCCTGACGGGTATCACCCACCATCACGCCAAAGGTGTAGCACAGCGCGGCTGGGATCAATAAAATCGCCAGCATTTCCAGAAAGTTGGACAACGGGGTGGGGTTTTCAAATGGATGCGCAGAGTTGACATTAAAAAAGCCGCCACCGTTGGTGCCTAATTGCTTGATGGCGATTTGCGAAGCGGCAGGCCCCATAGCCAGCGTCTGCTGTTGTGTTTGCAGCATTTCAGTCACTGGATTGCCCTCGGCATCTACTACGGCATTACCGTCAGCATCCAGTTTCGGTGCCAAATAACTGATTGATTCTTGCAAACTCACCGTCTGATAAGGTTCAAAGGTTTGCACCACGCCCTGTCCAACCAACGCCAGCGCCAAAATTAATGAAAAAGGCAGCAGGATGTATAAAACGCTGCGGGTCATGTCTACCCAAAAATTACCAATGCTGTTGCTGTTACGTCGCACAAAGCCGCGAATCAGCGCCACCAACACAGCCATGCCGCTGGCGGCAGATACGAAATTTTGTACGGTCAAGCCCAACATCTGGGTTAAATAGCTCATCGTCGTTTCGCCGCTATAGCCTTGCCAGTTGGTGTTAGTAGCGAAGCTAATAGCGGTGTTGAATGCAGAGTCAGGCGTAACGGCGGGCAGTGCTTGTGGATTTAACGGTAAGATGTCCTGAAAGCGTTGCAGGGCGTAAACTACCAGCAAGCCTAGCAAATTAAAGATTAGGGCGGATAAGGCATATTGGTTCCAGCGCATTTCTTGATCGGCCTTGATGCCACTCAGGCGGTAAAACAGGTTTTCAATGCTCGCGAACCAGCGATTCAATCCCACCGACTCGTCTTGATAAACCCTAGCCATGTAGATACCCATGGGTTTGGCCAGGGTCAATAAGGTGAATAGATAAATGGCAATTTGTAAAAATCCTTGACCGCTCATCAGAACTTCTCCGGATAAAACAACGCCACAATCAAATATACCAACACCGCTAGCGTTAAACCGCCGCTTAGTAAATAAATCCAGTTCATGATTGCCCCCTCAAGGCTTCGCAAGCCTTGATCAATAATGCCATCCCCACAAAGAACGCTGCTGCTAATAGCAAATACAGGATATCCATTGATATTACCTCTTGGAAATAATAGAAAATCAACTTGGCAATCGACATGGATTGCTTGGTCTTTAATCTACAGACCGATCGATAAAAAAGCCGTAAAAATACCTGCAACGCTTATAAAAGAAACATAAAAATATGCTCAACAACGTTTCAGCGTGTTCGAAGCGGCGGTTGCCGGGATTCCGGAAGTGATGGAATGACTGTTGATCACCGGCCAGGCCGCCGACTACCAGTTCAAACTGGCGATTAAGGACCTGGATACTTTCCAGGAGTTGCTGCTGAAACGCATCACCGGCATTCCGGGGGGGGGGCAGCGATGGTGCATACCGCTTTGTATCGCGGCGGCGGGTGGATAAGGCGGCGTTTCCGGTCGGGGTAGGGCTCTGAGCGCTCGGAATTGGCTGTTACTCATCGCCCTTAGCCACTCGCCAAATGACGCTAGCTGGCCTAAGCAGCGTTTCAATGTCTCGCCAAATGCATCTTCCATGCCGCCTGCGCTATCAGCACAATAGCCCCAAGAAAACCTATCGTGGT
>CAZJYS010000180.1:0-3723 GCA_964550075.1 uncultured Methylomonas sp. | reverse complement strand
GGCATAGCGCGATTGCCTTGAATGAGAACCACTGGCAGTGGCCGTCATGTAAATTATTTTATGCTACTGTAAACAGCATGTTTCCAGCTACTGGAGGGACAAGCCTGCTTTGCCTTAGCCACCTCAAAGTAGAGTATCTAGCTTAATACCGATAATTTCGTTACTCTTGGTTTCGAAAACCCATACTTCAAAATCCATATCAAACGCGCCGTGTAACCCGCAAAATTATGATGAGAAATTAATTGCGATTAACTCACGCTATCATCTTATTACTAGCTGGATTTTTGGCTGACGTAGCTCCTGCAAAAGCCGACGATCTACCCGATGATACCTATCAGCTCGGCAGAGGTTATGCGGTAGGCGAAACCGGCTGGCGTATCGGCGGTTATGCCAGTACGGAGATTGAATTGCCTCGCCAGTTGCCTTGGAATTTTTCTATCAGCGACTTAAGTCTGTTTTTAAGCTGGGAAAATGGCTCAAGGCTACGGTTTTTTTCAGAGCTGGAAGCCGGTGATCTATTGACCGCAGGTGAACATCAATGGCCCACCACGCAAGATGCACATTTTGAATTTGAACGCTTTTATCTGGATGGACTGGTCAATAACAATTTGTCCGTCAGACTGGGTAAGTTTTTAACACCGGTCGGACAATGGAATTTAATCCACGCAGCGCCGTTGGTCTGGACGACTTTTCGTCCGGTCGCTACCGAAAATCTATTTTCCACCCATGCATCAGGTGTGATGCTGCATGGTTCGATCGATATCAATGGACATCCGCTTGAATATGCGCTGTATGGCGATTTGAGTTCGGATTTAGACCCGCATTTATCGGACAACCCTTTCAATAACGCAGTCGGCGCGCGTTTGCGTTATTCGGTTATTGACACGCTACAAATCGGCTTTTCCTTTGCCAATTTTGTCCTAAAAGATTTACCAGATAGTCGAGATTCATTGGTGGGACTGGATGTCGCGTGGAACTATCAAAAACTGGAAATTAACAGTGAAGTTGCATACCGCAACAGCGAAAATGCGCAACCCACTAATAATTGGCAAGGCTATATGCAGGGCGTTGGGCATATCAGCCAGCGTTGGGCATTGATCGGTCGTTACGAGTTTTTTGAACAGCCCAACGAGCCTATGGGACAACTTGGCCTGATTGGCGTTGCTTACCGGCCTTTGCCGCCTGTGGTCTGGAAACTGGAATATCGCTTGGGGGCACATAATGAAAATCTTGCCCCGGATGGTTTAGCAGCATCTTTTGCGGTTTTGTTCTAAGCCATGCGCATCGTTCATTTGTTTTTGATCTTCATCTTCATCACGGCCACTTGGCAACCCGTCGTTTGGGCCGATGATGGGCTAGCAGTCATTGTTGCTGCCAACAACTCATTGAATAAACTCTCGGTCGAAACCCTGAAGCAAATCTATTTGCTTAAAAAACCCATGGATGACGAAGGCAACCGCTGGATTCCCCTCAATTTATCGTTAGAAGAGCCTTTGCGACGCCGTTTTTCGCAATTTTTATTTTCAGTATCACCGGAAGAGCATGAAGAATATTGGAATATTCAATATTTCAACGGTATTTCCCCGCCTAAAGTTGTCAATTCAGAGGAAGCTGTCTTGCGCTTTGTGAGTGTGACGCACGGTGCCATTGGCTATGTACGCACACAAAAAGTCGATAATCGCGTCAAAGTGCTGCTGACTATTCCGTAGTCAAGCTTAATTCTTTGTCAGATTTCATATCTCCCTTACCGAAGGCCGTCATTCCAGCATGGATTGTAGGAATCCAAGCTCCAGGGACGGTTCAAAGCTTACCTCTGGCACTGGATGCCCGCTGCCCTGCGGGCATGACGGGCTGCCTTCTAATCTGACAAAGTAAAATTAAACCAATCATCTAAATCGCTGCCAATTTCATACCAAAATTGCAGGCAATTTTTGCACTGTCTGCAAAAAATCGCGCTTTACATCTCAAGTAAAAAATATAAATCCTATTTATATCAGATACATACAATTTGGCATAAACAATGCTAATTAGATCATGACTAGCTTGCCTTGATTACTAAAGATATCGCTTAAATTAATTTAAAATTAAAAACATTATTAAATATAAATTAAAATTTTATTTAATAAAAATTAATTTAACTCTAATTAAAATTAAGCATCAAGGTGATATATTTCAACATCAATAGACTTTTGTTATTAATTTAATGAAAATATTTTTATTAAAATTTAATTAGAATTATCTATAGGGCTAATTTAATAAAGTTTCAAAAACAACATATCTCATACTTATTTTAAAAAGGAATAACCATGAAAAATAAACTAATCGCTTCAACAGTTTTAATCATTGCCGGTACTGGTATGGCAAACAATGTTTATGCAAAAGCCGAATGGGCTGCCAAATTTGGCGTGGGTTGCGAGTCTTGCCATACTTCTAGCAATGGCACCGGCAATAATGTCAAGGGTTCCGCACAGTCGGCCTATAACTCAGGTGGGCTCAATGGGCTGAAAACTTACCTTGCCGGTAATAATGGCGGCGGCAATCCGGTAACACCCAATACCAAACCTGTCATAAGTCCAATTGCTATGGAGTGGGATGTTGACGCGGGTGAAAAGCTGACAATTCCTTTATCAGTCAGTGATGCCGAGCAAGATGATTTCCAGATTAAAATCACCGGCAAACCTGCTGAAGCCGTTCTTTCTTCGGAATACACCGACAGTAACGGCCTCCCCACCGTTGGCTTTGAATGGACACCCACAGCACTACAAGCCAATAAAGTCTACAAAGTAGTGTTCAAAGCCAAAGAAATCAAAGCCAAAGGCAAAACCTCCTCACCCGTAACGGCCAAAATTCGCGTCTGGCCTGCAGGCGATAAAGATCAGGCATCTGTTAGCAAACTGATCGTATCCAAGACGAAGTGGACTGATGGAAAACTGGAGCTTAAAGGCAAGGTTGTGCTGAATAAAATCCTGACAGCAACCGAAAAAGCTGAGTTCCTGAATAGAAATGACTTAAGCATCAATTTAACTCAAGGCAAGTTGGGTACAGGCGCTGTTATCAGTCAGTCTTTACCTTTCACCACTATGGATGCGGCAGGTAACTGGACCGTCACCGGTATCGATTTAGCGGCAACTCCGGCGTTTTCTTGTGATTTGACCGCTGATTTTGAGGGTAAAAAAGCCAGTCGTAAAATTGCCGGAGCTCCAAAAGACTGTATTAAATAATGGCACTCATTTGATGGATTTTGTTGTTTAAACAACAAGGTCATATTTAATTTAATGAAAGCAAAAGTTTTGTTTAACTTTGGTCTGAATAAATCCCAATATAAATCATGCAGAGCTGTAGTTGTCTGCATGATTTTGAATAAAAAATTAATTTTTTAATTTCAGGCTTGTGTTTTTTGATTTTATTAATGCATCTTGAAAATGGGTTTTATTTGAAAAACCCAAAATAGGTATTTAATAAAATATATCAATGGAGTTTATATGTATAGTGGTAATCAATTTATAGCCATTAATGGAAGGTCTATTCTTGCCTCTCTAATACCTGTCCTGGCAATTGCATCGGTTTTTAGCTCGTCCGATACTTTTGCAACGCAGTCTATTATGACGGCGAACGGAGCGCCTGCGTGTTCCAGCTGTCATACCGGCGGCGCATTTACTAAAGCTGAGGGAAAAACCGGATTAGCAGCATTTTTGAAAGCTAAAACACCAACCTGTGTTGCTC
>CAZJYS010000179.1:1448-3778 GCA_964550075.1 uncultured Methylomonas sp. | reverse complement strand
TTGCCGAAAAGCTGCTATTCGCTGGAATTATCGAAGGAACATTTCGTCAGCATCCTTATTGGCAAGTCATGGCCGATACGAACAGGATTACAAATCCCGATTGACACAGACTTTTAGTCCTGGATGATGCTTTTGATTTGGCTGATGATGCGGCCATCACTTAAGCGAGTGTCCAGTAAATCGTTTTCAGCCATTTGAGTGACCGATTTAACGATACGCTGGCTTTGGTGTTCTTGCACAATCGCATATCCACGCTCAAGGGTGGCCAATGGACTGACTGCCTGCAGCGTGTGGCTAATGCCTGCTTGTCTCTGTTTAAGTGCCAGTAATTTAAGCTGCATGGCGCGTTGTAGGCGTTGCTGGCAATACGTCAGTTGCTGTTGGTGGTAAAGAATTTGTACAGTTGGCTGGAATTGTTGGAGCTTTTGGGATTTCATGGCTAACCGCTGGTGCAGTTGAGCAAATGTTTGATGTATGGATTTATTCAGCCTTTGTTCCAGTTCATCCAGGCGTTGTGCATTCCGTTGCAGCTTTTCCCCCGGATGCTGCAATTGCAGGGATTTACTGAGCCAGGTCAAGCGTTGTCGGTGTTGTATCAGTTGGCGATTGAGTTTTTCTTGCAACTGATTTTCCATGAACTTAAAGCCGCCTAACCATTCATTCTGATGAGGCACCGCATGTTCTGCGGCGGCGGATGGGGTGGGGGCGCGCAAGTCAGCTACGAAGTCTGCAATGCTGAAATCCACTTCATGACCTACTCCGGAAATCACTGGAATTTTACTGGCTGCAATGGCTCGGGCGACGATTTCCTCGTTAAATGCCCATAAATCTTCCAGAGAACCACCGCCTCTGGCCAAAATGATCACATCGACCAAAGCCTGCTGATTGGCTTTTTCCAACGCGGCGCTGATTTCAAATTTGGCATTGTCTCCCTGGACGGCAACCGGATAAATCAGGACCGGAATGGCCGGAAAACGACGTTTTAGTACGGTCAAAATGTCGTGTACCGCTGCGCCGGTAGGGGAGGTGATGATGCCGATTTGTCCGGGCAGCGTGGGTATGGTTTGTTTACGGTGTTCATCGAACAGGCCTTCGTTGAGTAACTTGATTTTCAAACGCTCGAAAGCCAGGCGCAAAGCCCCGTCGCCCGCCTGTTCCATGGCTTCGACGACTAATTGATAATCACCGCGCGGCTCATAAAGACTGACCTGAGCATTGACTACCACCAAGTCGCCGTTCGCGGGCCTGAATCCGAGTCTATGCTGTTGACCGCGAAACATGGCACAGCGAATTTGTGCTTGAGCATCTTTCAAAGTGAAGTACCAATGCCCGGATGATGGCGCACTGAAATTGGATACTTCGCCTTCAACTCGCACAGTCATAAAGTGCGACGCCAGCAAATTTTTTGCCGCCCGATTAAGTTGGGAGACGCTGTAGACGGTTTTGCTAGTGTTCACCGATCAAGACCGGTTGTTCAGCAGGCCAGCCGCCCAAAAACCCGCATAAATGCTGATGACCATTAACAGGGCTTCCTGATTACCCAAACCGATGCTGGCAAATGCAGGCCCGGGACAGTAACCGGTCATACCCCAACCTATACCGAATAGGGCTGCACCAATGAGTAAAGGCTTATCCAATTGAGTTTTATCGGTGATATGAAAACGACTGTCCAGTAACGGTTGCTGACGTCCACGTACCCAGCGGAATCCCAGAAATGCCACGGTTAATGCACCTACCATGACCATAGCCAGACTGGGATCCCAATCACCACTAATATCCAGGAAGCTCAGGACTTTATCGGGATTAATCATCTGTGAAATTGACAAGCCTATCCCGAACAAGCAGCCTGTCGCCAATGCTAGAAGCAAATTGATCATGCGGTCACCTGCAAAATATGGCGTAGCAAATAGACTGTCAGCATGCCGCTGAGCATGAAAATCATTGTGGCAGCAATAGAGCGAGGCGATAACATGGCAATGCCGCAAATGCCGTGACCACTGGTACAGCCGCTACCCAGCCGGGTACCGAATCCCACCAGGAATCCACCGAGCACGATTAAGCCCAAGGGGTAGTTTTGCCGCAAACTAAAACTTGCTGGCAGGATAATTTGCCAGATAGCTGCACCTAACATCAATCCCGCTAAAAAACAGATACGCCAGTTTCGGTTGGCGCCAGAGGTGCTGATCAAACCACTCATGATACTGCTGACACCAGCAATGCGGCCATTAAACCAGAGTAATAATACGGCGCTGAGGCCAATCAAGGCACCACCCAATAAGGCGGATAAGGGTGTGAAGTTTTGCAAAATCGCTACTCGTTGATAAGAAAAT
>CAZJYS010000179.1:0-1348 GCA_964550075.1 uncultured Methylomonas sp. | reverse complement strand
ATCATCACGATCACAATCTGCGAGCAGCTTATCTACATGTAATGGCCGATGCGCTGACGTCCGTGTTTGCAATCGTGGCTTTATTGGCGGGTAAGTATTACGGCTGGATTTGGCTGGATAGCGTGATGGGGTTTGTGGGTGCTATCGTGATTCTGGTTTGGGCCTGGGCATTGATCAAGGAAACCAGCCCCATTTTGCTGGATCAGAATATCGATGAACAATACCGTCAGGCCATACAGGACACCTTGGAAGAAGATGGCGAATGCCGAGTCGTAGACATGCACTTGTGGCGCGTCAGCGCTTCGCATCATGCCGTGATTATCGGTTTGGTCACGCAATTTCCCAAATCGCCCAGTTATTACAAAATCTTGCTGAATGATTTTGCGCATCTGGATCATATCACCATAGAAGTGAATGATTGCTCAGAGTCCGCTTGCAAAGCTGAGCAAGAGTAAATACTAAAACCCATGCAAGCGCTGGTTTTAAATCAGGGGTTAAGCTATCGAACCGATGTTTTAATGCCTGAGCCCAAGGCCAATGAAGCCTTGATTCGCTTAAGTCTGGCTGGCATTTGCGCCACTGATTTGGAGCTGGTTAAAGGTTATGCCGGTTTTAGCGGGATTATCGGGCATGAATTTGTTGGGGTAGTCGAAGCCGTCGCCCAAACACAAGATGCACATTGGCTGAACCGGCGGGTGGTCGGTTCTATCAATATTGGTTGTCATGCTTGTGACGCATGTATGAATAAAGGCCCCGAACATTGCCAACAGCGTAAAGTTTTGGGGATTCGTCAGCACGATGGGGTTTTTGCCGATTACTTTACTTTGCCGGTAACTAACCTATTTGCCGTACCTGATGCGATCAATGATCAGTCTACAGTGTTTGCTGAACCTTTAGCGGCGGCGCTAAGAGTACGCGAACAATGTCAAACCCTCAGCGTTAACAAATTGGCGGTGTTAGGGCCGGGTAGATTGGGACTTTTGATTGCCAAGGTTTTAGATCTAGCGGGCTACTCGGTGGATGTGTTGGGGAGGACGGACGCTACACTTGATTTACCCAGGCAATGGCAACTCAAGTCAGCATTAATCCAGGAGACTGATGACACTAGTTATGACTGCGTAGTGGACGCTACCGGTCAGGCCAGCGGATTTACACAAGCTTTGAGAATTCTAAAACCCCGAGGCAACCTGATTCTGAAAAGTACTTTTTCCGCTTTGGAACCTGTTGATTTAAGCAAAATAGTGGTCAATGAGTTGAACATCATAGGCTCGCGGTGCGGGCCGTTTGCTGAGGCGCTGGCCTTACTTGAACAGCATAGCATTCCGCTTGAAACCTTGATCAACGCCAG
>CAZJYS010000178.1:0-3782 GCA_964550075.1 uncultured Methylomonas sp. | reverse complement strand
CAAATCCTGAGCTAGGTATGTTAACCAAACCGTAACTATTCAGCTTGCGTAGATAGCTTATGCGATAGTTGTAACCCCTTATTATTAGCTGCTAATGGCTTCAGTTGTTAAATTACGCTCTACCGAGTTAACCCAGCCTACGCTGAGTAGCTACACTAAAATCATGAGTTATCAACTTGTTCTGCAAGGGTTGCCAGCCTGGCTAAAGTTTGCCGAAATTCGCTGACTTCATCAACGCGGATAGTAGCATGAGCCACTTTTCTGCCTTTGCGTGGCGATTTATCGTACAAGTGTAAATGTGCATGCCCTAAAGTTAACAAGGCTTCGGTTTCGGGTAGGCCGCCTATAAAATTGACCATGCCGGTAAAGCCGCGCAAGTCTGTCGACCCCAACGGTAGATCCAGAATAGCCCGCAGATGATTTTCAAACTGGCTGGTTTCAGCACCTTCTATACTCCAATGCCCGGAATTATGCACTCTGGGGGCGAATTCATTGGCAACCAACTGTCCGTTGATATCAAATAGTTCCAGAGCGATAACCCCGACATAATTCAGTTTTTCCATCAACCTGCTTACATAGTCTTCTGCAATCGATTGCTCTGCATCATCGATGCAAGCAGTAGCGACTCGCAGGATACCGCCAGCATGTTGATTTTCAGATAACGGATAAAACACCATATCACCAGAGGGACGACGTGCGGCTATGATGGAAACTTCACGCTGAAATGGCACAAAACCCTCGATAATCGAAGCAACCCCTTGCATAGACTCCCAAGCTGACGACAGATCATCCGCTGAATGAATGACCATCTGCCCCTTACCGTCGTATCCCATGCGCCGACTTTTCAGGATGGCTGGGTAGCCAATGTTTGGCATGGCTAGTTGTAAATCCTTTAAGTTATCCACTGCCGCATAGGGTGCGGTACGAATCCCCAACTCATTAAAAAAGTTTTTTTCCAATAATCTGTCCTGCGCAACCGCTAAAGCATTGGCAGGAGGATAAACCGTAGTATGACTAGCCAAAAACTCAGCTACGTGCGCAGGCACATTTTCAAATTCATAGGTTACCACATCGGCTTTTTCAGCCAATTCGGCTAGTAAAGCCGGATCATCGTAAGCACCGAGTAAATGTTCGCTTAAACCTGCTGCACCTGCATTCGCATCGGGATCAAGGACGATAAATTGCAGACCTAAAGGATATCCTGCCAGCGCGATCATGCGCGCGAGTTGCCCTCCGCCTAGGATACCGATTTTCATGATTGCACCTGCCGAGGATCCGGATTGGCGGTGACATTCTCTGTTTGCTGTTGCCGATATGCATCCAGGGCAGGGCGGTACTGGGTATGCTTGTTGCTAATAATCGCAGCAGCGAGTAGGGCGGCATTAATGGCACCTGCCTTGCCAATTGCCAAAGTACCTACCGGAATTCCGGCTGGCATTTGCACAATCGACAGCAATGAATCCATGCCATTCAAAGCCTTGGATTGTACAGGCACCCCCAAAACCGGCACACTGGTTTTGGCAGCTGTCATGCCCGGCAAATGTGCAGCACCACCAGCACCTGCGATAATCACTTCCAGACCTTTGCTTTCCGCCGTTTCAGCATATTGGAATAATTTGTCAGGCGTACGATGCGCCGATACGACTTCCACTTCATGCGGAATACTTAAATGTTCAAGGGTTTGCGCAGCATGTTGCATGGTTTCCCAATCGGATGTGGAACCCATGATGATGCCTATCAATGCGGTCATGCCAAATCTCCAAAATAGCCTTTTTTGATATGAAACGATTATCGCATATGACGTAGTGAATTTCTGTATCAAGCAAGGCAGATGAATTGTTAAAATACCTTAAATTTCCCGGCCTTTTGTAAGCCAAGAGGTTATGGTTTTAATCAATTAACAGTGCACAGCATGGATCAATCAATCAAATTCGACCTCAACCTGATTAATCGTTACGACAAATCGGGCCCTCGTTACACCTCATATCCTACTGCACTGGAACTGCACGAAGGTTTTGGCGATGCCGAATATCGCCAGCATATACAAAAATCCAACGCCACCGGCGGGCCATTGTCTTTGTATTTTCATATCCCGTTTTGCGATACCGTCTGTTTCTATTGCGCATGCAACAAAATTGTCACTAAAAACCGTGCACATGCTGCGCCTTATCTGGATAATTTATGCCAGGAAATTGCCATGCAAGGCGTGCTATTTGATAAATCCCGCAAGGTCAATCAATTACATTGGGGAGGAGGGACACCAACGTTTTTAAGCTACGAGCAAATGAAGCGTTTGATGGACACTACGCGCAATCACTTTAATTTGCATGACGATGATAGCGGTGAATATTCCATAGAAGTCGATCCACGCGAAACCAACCATCAAACCATTGCGCAATTGCGTGAACTGGGATTTAACCGTATCAGCCTGGGATTACAGGATTTTGATCCGGATGTGCAAAAAGCCGTTAATCGTTTACAAAGCAAAGAACAAACATTTGCAGTGTTGGAAGCTGCGCGCAAGGAGGGTTTTCGCTCGACCAACATTGACTTGATCTATGGTTTGCCGTTACAAACCGAGCAAACCTTTGCCAATACCTTGGATCAAGTGCTGGCTTACGCGCCGGATCGGTTTTCGATTTTTAATTATGCGCATATGCCAAGTCGATTTAAAACTCAACGGCAGATTAATGATACCGATTTACCTTCTCCAGCCGTTAAACTGGAAATTCTACAAATGGTTGGCAAAAGGTTGACAGATGCTGGCTATGTTTATATCGGCATGGATCATTTTGCCAAACCAGACGACGAATTGGCCGTTGCGCAACGTGAAGGCAAGTTGTATCGCAATTTTCAAGGCTATTCGACTCATTCGGATTGTGATTTGGTAGGACTTGGGGTAACGTCAATTGGTCGTGTTGGTGATGCCTATATGCAAAATTATAAGGAACTGGAAGAGTACGCTGCAGCAATTAGCGATGGCAAATTACCGGTGTTCCGGGGTGTCAATCTGGACGCTGATGATCAATTACGCCGCGCGGTTATCACACAATTAATCTGCCATTTCGATTTGAACTTCAGCAAAATCGAGCAAGTATTCAATATTGTGTTTAGCGAATATTTCGCATCCGAGTTGCAAAACCTTAAACAGATGGAAACGGATGGTTTATTAAACATCAATGAAACGGGAATTCATGTCCAATCGGTTGGACGTTTGCTGATCCGTAATGTCTGCATGGTTTTTGATAAGTATTTGGCGAAAAAACCGCAACAGTTTTCTAAAGTGATTTAACGAATTGTTCTGAATAATTGCATACTTTCAAATAAAGCTAGAAATAACTAACACGGATATGACTTCGCAAACTTAGTAGTTAAGGCTTGGTGTTGCAGCTATTTGTGCTTGTACATCAATAGCTTGATAATTTAAACCCTCAAACATATGTTGCTATCAAGTAAAAGCAATATTTGTTGCTTGTGTAATGCAATAGCATCGATCGATTTTTTTAACTTGAATTTTGATTAGTGTTGCGTTGCAAGCTGATGTTTAGAGTTATGTCTTCACCTCCAGTAAAAGTCGGGGTTTTGACTTTGCCATTGCATTCCAACTGTTCGCGCATGTGGCGAGGGCTGCTTCTGGGATAGTGGAATACCCGAGATCCTTTAGTGCAGCCACAAGTGTCGACTTGCCACCCCCGAAAGCGCCAACAATTAGGTGAAAGCGGTGATTAAAGGGTGTTCACCCCTAAGTTTTGCAGATAATCGAGTTTCTGGATCAAGCCTAC
>CAZJYS010000177.1:0-3806 GCA_964550075.1 uncultured Methylomonas sp. | reverse complement strand
ATTACGCCGAATGCGCGTGACTGTAGAGGCTGCCGAACAGTTGGATGACCACGAAGATCATGGTTTGGGTAATGCGAATCGCGTTAACCCGGATAGGGTTCTCGGCCGCAAACTCATCGATGGCCGCATTCATGAAAGTTAGCAATCCGGTTTGGGTATTCTCTGCGATTAACCGCTCTAAGAACCGGTCTTGCAGTTTGTGGCGGAATTTGCCGTCCATGTGTTTATCGCTTAGTAAAGCCTGCAATTCGCTGTCGAGCAGCACGGCACTTTTCTCCAACCAGTTGAATCCCATCACATCCTGTGAGGGCAGTGGGCCGAAGGCCTGTTCAAACACACAGATCACATCAAAACAAAGGTCCATAAAAAGTTCGGCCATGCCTTGATCTTGCTCGGCAATGACGGCGGGAAACACGCCGAAAATGGTCTGTGCCAAGGCGGTTTGGTTGAGTTGAAAGTGCTCGATGATTTTTCTACCGGCGTCGGCATCTAGGCTTTTGGCGTATGCCAACGCTTGGTAAAGCTCGCGGTCGCTGAGTTCGTGCATAGTGATGTTGGGCCGATGAGTGAGCATGGATTGTAAGCCGAAAGCTTAAGAATCTTGAAGTGTGTTGACTGAGCCATGACGATGGTCCCGATTGCATCCCCCTGGACGACCCCAAATTCTTTTACGAAGTGGCTGAAACGGACTGCTAACGCAGACCGTTTCGACCTGTTCTGGCCGGAATACGCTTGGGCGTAATCCTTATCTGTTGCAGCATGCAATCGAAAACCCACAAACCAGCTCCGTTAGCCGGCCTGTAACCCCACAACGCATAGTCGCGTCCCCGCGTGGGCGGTGTTTTGAATCACCCTTATAATGGAATATCTGCAATTAGAGATTGGTAGTCGGTTAGCGGGACGTTCAAAGCTGAATTTTAATGCTGAAATTAGCGAAGGAGCTACAGGGCAAGAGGTTATACATAATGCCTTTTTGTAAAGTTTAGGAGCCTTTTAGGTGTTGAAAAGATATGTTTTTAGTATGTATTTTGCGTTGTTATCTGGTCTTGTATGGTCGGATGAGTTCTCGTCTATCCAGGAAAATATCAAACCCGGAAACGTTGTCATCATCGGCGAAACCCATCAGAAACAGGAATCGGCACAACTGTTTGCGCTTCTGGTGGATTCCGCACTTAAAAGCCATCAATGCCTGATTGTCGGACTCGAGATCAATCGCAATCAACAACCCATAATTGATGCCGTAACCAAGGGTGTCCGGAGCGCACGGCAATGCCCACTTCATTCAAGGCTTTACCAATGTCTTGCGTACTATGACCATCCATCACGAACGAGACCACGCTGGTTTTCTCGGGTGCGGTGCCGATCAAGCGCAGTCCGGGAATGGCCTGCAAAGCATGCATCGCATAAACCAGCAATTCATGCTCGTAGCGGGCAATGTTCTCGATACCCAATTTGCTGACATATTCCAAAGCCGCGCCTAGCCCTACCGCATCCGCAATATTTCCGGTGCCCGCTTCGAATTTGGCCGGTGCCGGTTGATAGACGGTTTTTTCGAAGGTCACGTCTTCGATCATATTCCCGCCGCCTTGCCAAGGCGGTGTGGCCTCCAGAACGTCAGCCTTACCGTAAAGTACGCCGATAACCACATGAAACTACCTTTAATTTACACAATACCGGCAGCAGGTTCGCTATGCCTGTTGCTAGCTTGGCCGGGCTTAGGTTACGCCGAAGATTATTACGTACCGACCAAAGGCTATCGCGTCGAACCTGCGCCAACCGATCCGCCCTTGTATGTGCGTAATTTAAGTAAAACCCAGTTCGAGCAGTTTCGTGATGTGAAATGGTTGGATGTGGGCTTGGATTTTCGCACCCGCTACGAATATCGCGAGAACGACTATCGGCCGCAACGCAGCGGCACGTCGGAATGGCGGGCCGATGCCGATAACCTGTGGTTGCTCAGGACCCGCGCCTACGTCGGCATTAAAGATATACTCGATCCCTTACGCTTTGCGGTGGAGATGGAAGATGCACGCAGTTATAACGGCTTGTACCCCAAAACCGATGCCGATGTGAACGAGTTTGAAATGATCCAGGGCTATGGCGAGTTGTATTTCGACAATGCCTTGGGGCATAACCGGCCGATCAGCATTCGTGCCGGCCGTATGCACTTGGAATTGCTGGATAGGCGCTTGATCGGCAATAACGAGTTCCGTAACACCACCAATAATTTCGAAGGCTACCGGGTACGCTTCGGCAAGAAACAGAATAACTGGGACTTAGATACCTTTGCCTTGCAACCGGTGGAGCGGCTCAAATACGAGCTCGACCAACCCGACGAAGACACCTGGATCTACGGCGCCGTACTCAGCCTGAAGCAATGGTCCGAATTTGTCACGATCCAGCCTTATTTCTTGGGGCGGAAAACCGATGGCGACCCCGCCAATCGTGTTGCCGCGAATCGCAAGCCTGCTATGGACATCTATGCACCCGGTTTGCGGGCTTACGGCTTTTTCGGCGGTGGTTTTGATTTCGACGCCGACATCAACAAGCAATTCGGCCGCTATGGCTCGCTGTCCGGCACCACCCAGTCGTTGCGCCAACACGACGCTCTGGCTTACTCGCTGGAACTGGGTTATAGCTTTGATCACGATTGGAAACCCAGAGCCAGTCTGTATTACGGTTACGGCACCGGCGATAAAAACGCCAGCGATAACATTAACCAACGCTTCGATGCCTTCTACGGCTTTAACCAGCCTTGGTCGCGTAACGATTACTTTTCCTGGGACAACATTCATGCACCCAAGGCCAGACTGGAGTTTACACCCTACAAAGACGTGCGTATCGATACCGGCTACAGCGCCTACTGGCAGGAAAGCGAGACTGGCGGTTGGAATCGCGCCGGCTTGCGCGATTCCACCGGTCGTAGCGGCGCCTTCATGGGGCATGAGTTTGATATCCGTTTACGCCACAAACTCAATGCCTATGTAGACTGGAGCATGAGCTACGCGCGCTTCACCCCAGGCGACTTCACCGAGTCGCGGGCCTTGCCGGTAGCGCAAGGGGGGCAGGGCGCCTACACCAGCGAGCCGAGCAACTTCTTCTATTTCGAAGTCTCGCTGAATGCCTTTGGGGACGGTAAACCAAGCTATAAATAATTATTCCCGGCAGGCCTGGCCGTTAGTACTTAACTCCAAAGGGTGAATGGACTCACCCGGGGCATCAACGATTTGACGGAAACCTGGCAGATGCAGGAGCGCATCGTGCAATTATCGCGGTACGACCCGGTTACCGGTTTGCCGAATCAATTTTTCTTCGAAGACTTGTTGTCGTCAGCCATCTCGCAAGCCGAGCATCAGCATCACGATATTGCGGTATTGCGTTTGGATATTGAAAATTTCCACACGACCGATGACACCTACGGTTACGAAATAGGCGACCAAACCTTGAAAATCATTACCAATCGCCTGGTCAAGGCCGCTGGTAGCGAAGGTATCGTCACCCGGATGGCCAAGGATAATTTCAATATTGCCTGCTCGGACATCAATGGCCCATCGGCAGCCGAACAATTTGCTGATGCCCTGCAAGCAGCGGTCACGGAATCGGTGGTTCTAGCCCAGCATGAAATCCATCTGGAAGCCAAGATCGGTATCAGTTTTTATCCCTCTGATGCTAAATCGGCCAGCGAGTTGGTGCAGCGCGCCGGGATTGCTTTAAATCACGCCAAAGCCGACAAAGTATCCAGCTTTCGTTTCTTCAAGCAGGAAATGAATGAGCTGTTACTGTGCAGAATCGCGCTGACCAACGAT
>CAZJYS010000176.1:0-3837 GCA_964550075.1 uncultured Methylomonas sp. | reverse complement strand
CTAGCCTGAAAACCAGCAGCAGACGACCGCAGGTTGGTGACAGTGTTGTTTATGAATCTGTATTGGATGCCAAGCAGCGTTTACAAGCCAAAGCGGTGGTGATTGAAGGATTGGCTGTGCAGGCGAATCCACAAAGAAATGTAAAACCTATTCAGGTAAGCCCGCCTCGGAAAAATGTGTTCGATTACTTGCTGATGCTGATCTTGCTGGGTTGTTTGGGTAAAGTAGGCTGGGATTTTTATCAGACGCGGCTGATAAATGAAGCGATGGCCCCTTACGCCATTGCTGTGGTAGTCGCCTTTTTGGTTCTCAATCGGCAAAAGAAACCGAAGGAAAAGCAGTTTAGTTGTGCGCGGTGTAAGGCAATTGCCAATTTTGATGCTCGTACCATTCAAGCCTGGAACAACGGTTTTTTAAAGCTGTATTGCAGCCCCTGTCATCAGCGTTGGCTGCGCGAAAACCCAGTTCAACCGACTCGAAGCTATGCGGTGGGACGTGGTAGCGGCTGCTTAGTACTTTTGTGTGTGCTTGCGGTCGCGCCAGTTGTGGCCATTTATCAATGGCTGGTTTAAGCCTTTTTCGGTGTGAAATTTTGATCGATGGCAGGTTTTGCTTCTACCGTTGCTGAATTGAACGGATTTAGTCCTTAGAAAGCCAGTCAATCCGCATCGCATCCAAACGCTGCATCATTTCATCTAAGGCTTTGACGGATTCTGCGTGCAATGGGTGAGCGCGATTATGAATAGGGTGCTGACTATCGTTCATCAGTTCTTCGATGAAACGTTCTGCATCCATAATCTCTTGTGGTAACGGATCGGGTCTATCGGCCATTTGAATTGCAATGTTAATTAATAAAGTTGAGACATAAAAAAGCCCACAAGAAGTGGGCTTCGTCCGGTGTTTTTTTTATATTTTGTGGACGCCTACCATCATTGACAGCAGGTTAATAGCTTGCGCTCTTATTATTGTTGTACCGTAGTCACGGTCGCTTTCCTCCTCCTCAAAAGATACGAGTCTTTCGATTCGTACTGACCTCAGTCAAGGTGGGCGCATTCTAGTGAACTTGTTTCGTGCTGTCCAGAAAAATTGCGACAATTTGACGCATAAACATTTTAAAGGGGCATCCAAGAACCTGTCATTTAGAACTTAGCGCAAGTTACTCGGCAGGCGACGCATGGTGTTGCTCGTGCTCTGGTAACGCCGCCTTGCCATGCTCTTTGACTTGCGCGTCGAAGTAGTCATGCAGTGCATTGAGTAAATGAGGGACGGCTGCTGCTGACCAGGTCGCCACATCGATATCTTGGGTGACATCAATCACTTCAAACTGGTGCGGTGAGCGGAGTTCAGCAGCCAGCGAAGCGATCGCGTCCCTGGAACGACCACAGCCAATAACGGTATGTCAGAGACTCGCAAACTGATGAACCATAGCCCAACCAAGACCCCGTGTCACACCCGTGATGACAACGATCTTTGATTTCGACATACTGTGCCCTCTGAAATGGAAAACGCCATCAATATAGCGAATATCACCCAGTTATGAGCAAAAACAGCTACCAACAGCCATCACCGCAAACACAAGAAGAGGCATTAAAAATTGCCAAAAGCATTCAGCGACCCGCGCAAACCAAAGAGCAGACCAAGTTAATTGCCCAGGGTATTCAACAGGGTGTCGATCTTTACAAACGCCAGCAGAAAGAAAAAGCCCGTGAGCTGAACAAACAACGGAAAAAGCTGATTAAACAAAAAACACAAGAGACAGAGTCGACGGACCCCGACGTCGAACATATCATTGTCTATCAACAGCACTGGCTACCTTGGGTGCTGCTGATACTGACCTGGCTTGGTATTGGCCTTTATGTTGTCAGTAGTCATACTACGTAGAGTTGTGCGTCTAAACACTGCAAAACGGGATTGGAGCAAATGCTGACACATCGGACACTGACTGAAATACACGCCGACATTGATCAGCGTGCACACTCCGTTCGCGCAGAGTATCCCGATTGGCTTTGCCGTGCGGGATGTCAGGGTTGCTGTCACCGTTTGGCGGATATTCCACAACTCACGGCAGCCGAATGGGAGTTACTACGAGAAGGGCTTTCTACTTTGCCCGAAGATCTGCAACAAAGCATACATCATCGCGTCATGGCGCTCACGGAACAGCCAAGGCGTCCCATCGTTTGCCCAATGCTGAATCAAGAATCCGGAACATGCCGGGTCTATCCTTATCGTCCAACCGCCTGCCGCACTTATGGATACTACGTTGAACGAGACAAAGGGCTTTACTGCCAGGATATTGAAGCTAAAGTTGCCAGTGGCGAATTAGACGCTGTCGTATGGGGCAACCAGGAGGCGATTGATCAGCGTCTCAAGCAAACGGGTGACGTTCGGGAGTTGACGGCGTGGTTTTCGCTTGGCATTCAAACCCCAATGCCTTAATTATTCTTCGGCCAATAACATAAAGCTCCATAGCAAGACAGTCTTGATTGTCCTAATGCACGTTAAATCCCGGCGGGATCTCATAGTCAGTGCATACGTCCGAGGATCCATTTCATCGCTTATTGCGGAAGTTGTATGAAACCCATTTCATCCAACGGAAAGAACGGGTTGTAACAAACTTCCCATAAAAATCCATCCGGGTCGGCAAAGTAGCCCCTGAAACCACCCCAAGATGCCTTTTCTGCGGGACGTATCAATTGACCCCCAGCTGTCACGGCTTCCAACAAGGTCGCATCAACATCAGCCTCAGTTGCCACGTTGTGAGCCAAGGCAAATCCAGGGAATCCCGAGCCCTCAGGCGACACCTTGGCATCCTCAGCCAACGATACTCGGTCAAACAAGGCAAAGGCTATACTGCCGACTTGAAAGAAGGCGACTTCCGCCTGACTGCCAGAAGATTCGATCCAACCTAATGCCTTGTAGAAACGGCGGCTTCTTTCGAGATCGGCAACCCCTAAGGTGACAAAACTGATGGTCTGTTTCATGGGTGTTATTTTTCCAAGTGCGGTATTGGCCGAACACTATGCAATTAAAAATCGCATCTGGCTAATTTGCTTAGTGATCCAACGGCGTTTGCCGATAGTACTGCTGAAACTGCCGGTAGACCAAAGGAAAATTTACCGCCAGAACTTCGGATGCTGTGAAGAAATATTCGCTCATTACGGCAAAAAATTCAGCTGGACTGGTGGCAGCATAGGGGTTTATGCCTGTTCGCTCATGGTGTTGAATATCATGCTGTAGTTCAGAATAGGCGTCGTGCAATGATGTAGTCCATTTGGGAATGGGCATACGGTAATGCAACGGCGGAATTCCGTTACTACTGCCATCCAGCATATCCAGTTTGTGGGCAATTTCATGAATAATCACATTGTGACCACTGTGGCAATCACTGATATCTCGCTCAATATCTGACCACGACAACACAATAGGTCCCCGCGACCAGGCTTCACCACTTAACAGGCGTTCTTGCTGGTGGACCACGCCATATTCATCGACTTGATCATGATTGACGTAGAAAGCATCGGGATAAACAATAATATCGGTCCAGCCGGACAACAACTCTACGCCAAGATGGAGAATCGGCAGACAGGCTTGCGCGGCAATAATCACCCGCATTTCGTCATCGAGGTCGATCCCAATGCCGATAAACTGCTTTTCATGCAGTAACAACGTACTCAGCTCGCGCAAATGCGCTTTTTCTACCGCGCTCAATCGATGCAAGATTTCCAGTCGATCGGTCGCAGCAAACCAAGCAGCGTGTTGAATGGGGTATCGATGTAATAGGTAGCGCGTCTTAATACGCCGAATGAAATTCATGTTCAGATCGACACGGTTTAAATA
>CAZJYS010000175.1:0-3857 GCA_964550075.1 uncultured Methylomonas sp. | reverse complement strand
GGTCTTTTTTGGCTTTTTCGGGATAGACTTCCAGCACTTCCTGAATCAGCGCTTCTGTCTCTTCTCTGGTCATAGCGGCCATATTAATATCCTCCTTTGGGCGTGGGTAATCTCCCAACTAACCCGTTTTGGGAATGTAAAATGTAGGTTGGGGTCAGGCACGAACCCCCAACACGTCAGCTTTGCAATACCAACACACCTGATTTCGCGGTGCGAAGTTGTGCTGGTAGATTTAAGGTCGTCGTGTTGGGGTTCCTATCGTCACCCCAACCTACCAGTTTTATGCAGTCGCTTCAGCAGCAGCGGTTTGGCCGACGATGCTCTCGTCAACTTCTTCCATAATGCCGAATTCCATCAACAGTTCTTCCAATTCATCCATCGTGATCGGTGTTGGAATCACCAGGTTTTTGTTGTTGATGATTTTATTGGCCAAGTCGCGGTATTCTTGCGCTTGTTTTGCGGTTGGTTCGTACTCGATAACGGTCATACGGCGGATTTCCGCACGTTGTACCACGTTGTCACGGGGTACGAAGTGAATCATGTGCGAGCCCAATTTGGCAGCCAATTCCATGATTAACTCGTCTTCACGAGCGGTTTGACGTGAATTGCAGATCAAGCCAGCTAAACGAACGCCTCCTGAATTAGCATATTTCACGATACCTTTAGCGATGTTGTTGGCCGCATACATAGCCATCATTTCGCCTGAGCAGACAATATAAATTTCTTGCGCTTTGTTTTCACGAATAGGCATCGCGAAACCGCCACAAACAACGTCACCCAATACATCGTAGAACACGAAATCCAGGTCATCGGTGTAAGCGCCTTCTTCTTCCAGGAAGTTGATCGCGGTGATAACGCCACGACCTGCACAACCTACTCCTGGCTCAGGGCCGCCGGATTCAACACATTTAATGTCGCGGTATCCGACTTTCAATACGTCTTCCAATTCCAAATCTTCAACGCTACCAGCATCAGCAGCCATTTGCATGATGGAGTTTTGCGCTTTCGCGTGTAGAATCAGACGGGTTGAGTCGGCTTTAGGATCGCAGCCAACAATCATTACTTTCTTGCCGAGTTCGGCTAAGCCTGCAACCAGATTTTGGGTTGTAGTGGATTTACCGATACCGCCTTTACCATAAATAGCACATTGACGTAATGCCATGATCTTCTCCTCTTGTGGGCCTAACAGTTAATAACATTTCTGTTAAAGCAAAGCCTGTGCCAATCCATTAGTTATTTATAACTCATTGATAAATAATGACTATATTAATTTTTTGTCTGATGATAGTGGTTGTATACCCAACAATTTTTTTGGGATGTAGTTTAAGCAACATGGATTTTGGGGTTATAGAAGTAGTTACAACGAAACGTGAAGGCATTGATCCCTTGAATACATATAATGGTATAAATTTTCTCTAGACTGGAATTGGAGCCATCTCTACAGCAAATTCGTGGCTTGTTATAAACCTTACAAGTTAAATTGACATATTCGAAAGGGTTGTCACCAGATAATAGCTTTGATGCCTACTGATCCTGAACCCAATCCGATGAACATCAAATTCGCCAAAGGCCTATAGCCTCTGGTTTCTATACGTTCCATCAAATAAAGCAGCAAATGACTCGGGCTCTGTAATTTGCTTGGGACATCAGAATGCAGGCTCTGAATAAAACTGGATTGATTATTGCTTGGGCTAGGGATAGTTGTTCATCCATTCAGGAGTCTAAATCATGTCCAATTCAGTATTTGCTGAGATTCTCAGCGGCCTTTACGATAACCAAGTCGTGCCTTATTTGGGGCCAGGGGTGTTGTTTGATGTTAAAAACAAAATCAATGGGGCGCCGATACCGGCGGATGGCGAGAGCTTGATTTTGGCCATGAATGGCGGCAAGCCGATGGCGCCCAAGCTGATGTACGAATTTCCGCGTGCCGCCATGAATCAGGAACTTAAGCGTGGCCGTAGCTTTCTGACCCAATTTCTGGATAAAACCTACCGAGACATTCAATACAGCCGTGCCGCTATTCATGATTGGTTGGCGGAGTGGAAACCCAACTATGTCATCGATATCAACCGTGACACCCAATTGCAGGATAGTTATGCGGATGAAGAACACACCTTAATCGTGGGTTTGGCACGGGTGATAGGCAATCATTTTCGCTTCAAAATTTATCATTTTGATCGGGAAAAATATTTTGAAATTGAACAAGACCAAGTCGATGCCCGTTTGCCGATTTTGTTCAAACCCATGGGCACTCCCAGACCAGAATCCAACTATGTTGCTTCCGATGCCGATTACGTCGATTACATTACCGAACTAATGGGTGGGTTTGCTATCCCGGACTTTTTAAAAGAATACCGTAAAGGCAAAAAATATTTGTTGATTGGTTTGCCGCTGAATCGAGACTCAGAGCGCATGGTGATGAGCGATATTACCTACGCTGCCGATGAACATCGTGGTTGGTTTTTACGCAAAAACCCCACCGACAAGGAAAAACGCTTTGCCGCCAAAATGGGCTTTGAATTGATTGAAGCCGATTGTCTGGATTTGCTGGAAAGCCTGCAATCCCGACAGGCGGCTTGAGGGCAGGGCAGTTTTTATGAATCAAATCAAGTCGTTTGGGTGAAAAGTTCAAACCCGATGCTGTCTATAGAGAGTTTAACCGTTCACTCTGAACTTGTCGAAGGATGAATGGTTAAGCCGTTCATGGTTCGATAAACTCACCACGAACGGCTTAACTTAAAGGTATTGAGTTCAAACCCGGAACAGACTTGGTCATGCACACCTGTTAAAAGTAAAGTGGTCCTGAAGTCCGGTGAATCTAAACCGCGGATTTTTTTGTCTTTTCCCGCCAGAAATAACCTGCCACCGCCAAACCTAACAAGCCCAAAATTACCAGCATGGAACGAGATTCTGTGCTGGCTGCGGCGGCATTTTCACCCTTAAATTTGAATTTAACCAACACACCCAGGCTGGGGTCTTTGACATCAATCGCCACGGATTTGGCCGCCAGATTGGCTAGCAGTACTTCAGAGCCGTCGAATGGCTTGATGTTGCGGGTATCTTTATGAACCTGGCTGGCGACTAGCGTGGATTCACTCAAGTGGCTGCCACCGAGTTGTCGGGTAATTTCGGTTTCGATTTCGCGAGTGGTTTTGCCGTCGGTCTTGATTTGAATCGGCGCGTGATCGTCTATGCGGATTTCGATATCGCCTTGTGCGGCGGTTTTGGGTTTTTGTCCGGAAAATTTATCCAGGTATTCCACATCGGCCGCCAGCACCAAATCAAACGCCAGTTGCACCTTGTCGGCATTAAAACTTTTGCCAACCAAATCAAAACGCAAGGCTTGATTGGTGTAATCCCTGAACACCAGCGAATCCAGTGCATACCCGGCTTTATTGCTCAGGATCAATTCGGGCTGTTCTTCCGGTTGCTCGACAATCAGACCGCGCCAATTCGGGTCTAACTGCGTCATGCCGTCTTTCATCGAGGTGGCCAGTTTTTTGGTCATTTTGGCGAGGGCAGCGGTGTCATCGATTTTATTGGCATCCAGAAAACTCATGCCGGTCGAGTGATAAAGCTTACCGCCATCCTGTTGCCATTCGGCGGTATACGAAAACAGGGATTCACCGGATTTTTTGGGCAAGCTGGTGTGCAAGCGCAATTGATGCGCATTAGCCGGAGTCGGCGCCGCGTAAACCGCCTGACAGGAAAGGCTGGCGGCAAGCAAGGCGAAGGTTAGATGAGTGCAATTAATAAATTTCATATCCGTTCCAGGGATCAAAAATGACAAGGTAGCATAACCGAAAGCCACTTGAGAGATAATTGCTAGAGTTTTGGTCGTGAGGCGTTTACTTAGG
>CAZJYS010000174.1:0-3897 GCA_964550075.1 uncultured Methylomonas sp. | reverse complement strand
GAATTGGCAACAAATACCACCAAAGCTTTTCGCGGTATTTGTATTTTAGGAACTAGATACGCCCGTAATTATCCTGATACCTAACGATATCATCCTCACCCAAATAACTACCCGACTGCACTTCAACCATTTCCAGCGGTATCACGCCAGGATTTTCCAAGCTGTGTACAACACCGACTGGAATATAAATGGACTCGTTTTCAGTGACCATGATGTTTTCACCATCCTTATGCACCCAAGCCGTGCCTTTAACAACGACCCAATGCTCGGCACGGTGATGGTGTTTTTGCACTGAAAGTTTAGCGCCAGGTTTGACCACTATGCGCTTGGTATGATGCCTATCACCGGTATCAACCAAATCATAGTGTCCCCATGGTCGATAAACCTTGCGATGCACATTGGCCTCATCACGTTTCTGGGCCTTAAGTTGATCGACGATGGCTTTCACATCTTGCACCCTGTCTTTAGAAGCGATCATGACAGCATCGTCAGTTTCGACCACCACCAAATCCTGAACGCCAATGACAGCTACCAATTTGCTACTGGAATGTATGAATGAGTTGCTGGTATCCACCGTCAGCACATCGCCCTTTATAGCATTTCCGTCAGAATCTTTAGTTGTAACATCCCATAACGCCGACCAAGACCCAACATCATTCCAACCTGCATCCAAGGGAATAACAGCAGCAATGTCGGTTTTTTCCATCACGGCATAATCAATCGAATCAGACGGGCATGTTGAAAACAGGTTTTTATCCAGCCGCGTGAAATCCAAATCAGATTTTGCAGCAGAAAGTGCTTTCTTGCAGACATCCAACATTTGCGGATTAAACTTTTGCAACTCACGTAAAAAAACACCCGCTTTAAAAGCAAACATGCCGCTATTCCAAAAATAATCGCCACTATCCAGATAGCGTTGCGCGGTATCTGCATCCGGTTTTTCAACAAACGCGGCTACTTTAAAGCCTTCACCAATAGAATCATTACTGGCTTTGATATAGCCATAGCCTGTTTCAGGGGCGTTAGCGACAATCCCAAAAGTTACCAGAAAATCTTGTTTAGCTAAGGCATCGGCTTTTGCAATAGCCTTATGAAAGCTTAAGCTATCAATGATCACATGATCTGCAGGCAGTATCAGTAACACATCATCTTCAGAAGCTGCACTTAATGCGGCCATTGCCACAGCTGGGGCAGTATTTTTACCGACAGGCTCCAATATAATCGTCGCGGGTTTAACGCCAATTTCCCACAATTGTTCGGCCATCATAAAGCGATGATCTTCGTTACAAACAGCAATTGGAGGCTGCAAACCTGGGACGCCATTTAGTCTGAGTAAGGTTTCCTGAATCATCGTTTTACCAGAAACCAAAGGCAAAAATTGTTTTGGGTATTGGCCGCGCGACAAAGGCCACAGTCGCGTACCGGAACCTCCAGAGAGAATGACGGGTATCATAATAATTTTCCTTTTTTAAGAATTTAATCTAAATATTTGGTTTTGCTCAGGCAATTTACTGACAGCACGCCAAGGCAATTTTGTGCAATCGATTGCGGGCATGCTGATAATCAGCATGCGGTGTCGGTGTGTAGATTACTATCATTAACTCTGGCGAAGCATCACCACTCAAGCGTTTAAGCAATTGCAACCATTTGGCATAGTAATTGTTGGCGGTATTGGTTCCACCGATTCTATACCAGCGCATCACCAATAAATCACCCTGCTCATGACTGATGACAGTTTCTTCAACATTCGCTTGCTGATTTGACCAATTAATGGCGCTAAAAGCATTCTGAACGACACGCCATTGTTTTTGTCTGTCTAAAAGCAAAGTGTTTTGGGAATTGATAAGTTCTCCACCTTGAGACTCATCACCAAAATTTGCAATGTATAGTCCTACGACTTGATCATCCACTGAAACAAAGCGCTTTGCGTCCGCCATGACACCCTTAAACTTGGGCTCCCATTGCCAATCGGGAGCAATGGTGACTTCAGCTGCCAAATTCTCCAATAAAGCAACGGGTATGGTCGCCTGTGTTTTTTGCCTGTCATGCAATTCCGTCGCCAAAACAGGCCAAATCAAAAAACAGCTCAATGTAAATACACTCGCTAATCTAAAGTCGATGCCTGGAGCTAACACAGGCTTATTAACTTCTTCTGGTTTAGCAGAATCAATAACATAAGGGTCTTGCCAAAACGATCCGATATAAAACAACAGCAACATCACCAAACCAAAAAACACCCAACCGTAGATAATGTGATCGACACCGGTCGCCAACTTCATACTACTTAAATGGCCGATCATCACTATCATATAGGCGCGCAAGCCATTAGCTAAAATAGGTACAGTAATTGACGCCAAAATAAATAATGCACGCTTTGTATAGTTACTGTAATTCAAATATGCATAGACTAATCCCAAGGTGATCGAGGCGATCAAATAACGAATACCACTACACGCTTCCACTACAGACCAATTACCTGAAACCAAGGTAAAATGCAGACCTTCCCGATATACACTTATGCCGGTAAGCCTGAGCATTGCAACCGTGAAGCTTGCGGTGAACTCCATTAAATAGGGAACAAAATCTTCCCCAAACGGCACCATTAAAAACAAAAAACCAAGAGGAAACAGCATATTGACAGTCACTTGATTGCCTAATACGCTCCAGAGCACACAGATAAGCATTCCTACCAGAGCAAATTGCTCAACAACTAAAACCTTACTTAATACTGCAGATAACCAGACAAAACCACAAATCAACAAACAGATTCCACCCCAATAACTAGACTGAGGGTGGATTTGAATTAATTTGTCCTTCCGTGTCCAGATTAACCACAAACTTGCTGGAGCTACCAAATACCCATGCGCAAAAGTATCCGAACGCGTCCAGATATTTACCATAGAAACCCAGCTTTCAGAAAAAGCCCAAACAAATATCAATAAAACGATCAGCAAAGCCCATAAAGGCTTTTTCCAGCATTCCGGTAGGTTATAAATTTTTTGCACGAAGAAATCTCAATTGAATCATAGCGGTAGAAAAATCACTTAATGGTTCGGAATTACAGATATATTCTGCTAGGATAGCCCGATACACTTTCGTTATTGAAACTTGATTATTACTCATCATGGCATCTTGTTTACACCACTTATTATTTAACAATCTGTCTACAACACCTGATACCGACGCCATAGTTCACAAGTATACTCGAGTGACTTATCAGGAATTGGCTTCGTTAGTTGATCATCAGGCTCATGCATTACAAAGTGTCGGACTGAAACGCCAACAACGTGTGGCGATTTACCTGCCCAAGCAAGTTGAGACCGTCAGCAGTTTTCTAGCCGTTTCCAAAGCGGGTGGAGTCTTTGTCCCCGTCAACCCAGTATTGAAAGCACCTCAAGTAGCCTATATTTTAAACGATTGCAACGTTAAAATTCTGATCACCTCCAAAAGCCGTTTACAGAGTCTGCAACCTTGTTTACATGAGTGCACGGATTTACATACTATCATTCTGGTGGATCAGGATTCTAACAATTTAGAATTTCAAAACCTGCAAGTTCTAGACTGGACAACCTTCAACCAATCCGCCCATTCGCAATCATCACAAGCTATTACCCTGATAGATACCGATATGGCGGCAATTCTTTATACCTCAGGCAGCACAGGCAAACCTAAAGGTGTGGTGTTATCTCACCGCAACATTATCGCCGGTGCGGAAAGCGTAGCAGAATACTTAAACATACAAGCCAGTGATCGCCTGCTGGCGGCGCTGCCTTTCAGCTTCGACTATGGACTCAACCAGCTGACAACCTGTCTGCTAATGGGGGCAACTTGCGTATTGATGGATTATTTATTGCCCCGCGACGTTGTCAACGCACTCACGAAATACCAAATTACCGG
>CAZJYS010000173.1:0-3930 GCA_964550075.1 uncultured Methylomonas sp. | reverse complement strand
AAATATTTTCATCGCCTTTGTCGAGATAGGCGTGATGATCCTGTGGCACATTCAGGGTGAGCCGATATTCCGTCGGCCATTGATTGGCGTTTAAAACCGTAATTTTAAAATCTGCTTTTGGAATGTCGGCATGAGCTAACACAACTCCCAGAAACCAGAGCACTGTTATAAAGGTTAGTTTTTTCATTTTTTGACTTTCTGTAAACGGTTGAAAATATGCCCATTACTTTGGCAACATAAAAAAGGTAATCCACAGGCTTGTAACCAGCGCAATCCGCTATTGGCCTTCAACATCGCGATGGTGGCTACGCTACCGGCGACCACACAATGTTCGGCAATAACGCTGACGGCTCTTAAACCCGCTACCGGGTATCCTGTTTTGGGGTTTAGCAAATGGCTGTAACGAATGCCATCTATCAATTGAAATCGCTCATAATCGCCACTACTGGCTAAAGCACCGGAAGCCAGGTTGAATTGAGCGATGACCTTATCGGGCTGTCTGGGATCACGTATGGCAACCGGCCAGCCCTGCCCATCCGGTAAGGGGCCGATGACTTTAATATCTCCGCCCAATTCTATAATGCCGTTATGGATGCCTTGTACGTGTAATAACCCGGCAACCGCATCGGCCGCGTATTCTTTAACGATGCCGCCAAAATCCAGCTGCATGCCGACATGCGGTAAATAAACGCTTTGCGTATCCCACTGCACTTTTTCCCACCCAATTAACGGTAAAACCGCCTGTATCTGGTTTTTTAAAGGTAATTCGGTTTGGTTTAAGTGCCATAACTGTCTCAATACGCCTGATGTCACGTCGAACAATCTTCCACTTTCCCGATAGCATTGCTCGGCGTATTGCAATAATGCTGCCGTCTCGGTATCGACTGGTGTTTTGATTCCCGAGCCGGCGCGACGATTGATTTCCGAAATCAAGCTGTCGTCCCGATACCGGGAATAACGTTCTTCCAGTTGCGCAATCCGATTGATAGCTAATTGCTTAACCGATTCCGCTTTCAGTTCGGAGTTTGTATAAAACTGCATCGAACAAGGTGAACCCATGGCCTGAAATGAAAAATTGAATACCTTATCCATATTCATTCAATCAGATTAATTGCACTATTCATTAAAATTTTAAATTAAACGAAGCAGTGACCAAATAGTAACTAAAGCTATCAAAATTATCGCGATTATTGCCGCCTAATTGATAGTCTGCATTATGATTGTAATATTCAAATCCGGTTTGAAACTTTAACTGACTAAATGGCTGTATCGCGTTAATTTCTTTGCTGATTTTTAATCCACCCGAAAAAGCGCCGAAACCTGCCAAACGATAATCGCTGGAATAGGCAGCATAATTTGCAGAATTACCTGAAAATACCGGTTGGTAAAAATCCGCACTGTCTTGCGAATAGTATCTAAATCGCGGAATAATCTGCCAATTATCCACAATAGGTTGATGCCAGCTGGTCTCAAAAGTATGGGCATTTACACCCCAATCATCGGTACTGAACCGATAATCAACATGTAACGCGGCGTCGTTAAACTGGCCGAAATGCCGGACATATTGCGTCAACCATGCCCATTGAAACTTTTCTTCTGGCCGCTTATCCTGTTGAAAGTCAGAAAAACTATTGCCCTCATAAAAGGCTACCCATTTATAAGGGTCCGATAAAAAACCGGAGCTATAGCCGAAGGTGATATTGCTTTGTAATAAAGAATCTTTATCCAGGATTTGCGAGACACCCAATAAATAGTTTTGGCTGGTTTTATGGCTTTTAAAGTCTTGATCTCGGCTATTCCAGGTTGATGGGGAAGGGGAAACTTCATCAAATGCCACTGAGGCGCCAAAATTGAGTGTGGTGAGTTTTTTATTTAAATCCAGACTCATATTGGTATTGAAATACCTGGAAGTGTAATCATGTTCTCTTGAAAAACCGCCGCCCGCATTGATAGCTGCCGAATCAAAAAAATAGGTGAGTGCCGAACTGATGGCGTCGCGTTGTTCGCAGATTGATTCGCCGCATGAACTGCTAGGTGAAGCGCCGCTCATCGATTGCCTAATCTTTCCCTGGGCATCCTTGTAATTGTAGACAGGGGAGGCTCCGGAGACGACATCGCGCACCAGGTTCACATTAGCGGTCATGGCCTGGCCTATCGGGGCGGATAATGCGCCTTCAAAAATATCGACATCCATGCGTTTATTACTTTCAGAGTAATGACCATACTGAAAGTCTGCGTTGTATGTTTCTTCGACGCGTCCAGCGCTGGCCGTTTGCATCAGTCCCGGCAGCGCTAACGCAGCGCAGCTCAAACGCATGGCAGTGGTATTTTTTTTACGATTTTTCATGGCAATAGGTTGTTGATCTAAAACGGAAAACGACATCAGTTGCAACCGCAACCTCCGCCGCCACCGCCATAACCACCAGACGCCGCTTCTTTGCTAAATGCAACGTGTTGGCGCAAACCAAACTCCAAACTGTCGGTGGTTAATGCCATTTGAGGAAGAGCCAGATTACCGCGCTGTCTCGGCAAGACTTCCGTGCATGCTGTACAGCAAATAATGGCGCTTAAAAATATAATATGGATGAGTTTCATAACTATTAATCAGCCAAAAGTTTTGCAACCTTCTTGTCAATCTCATCAATATCGCCACTGACAAAACCATGGTGAATATTTTGAATAACGCCTTGTTTGTCGATAATAAATGAAGTCGGCATGGATTCGACCACATATTGATCAGCCAATTCACCACTGCTATCACGCAAAATAGTAAAATCTACAGGGATATCCTTTAAAAACTTTGCAGCGTTTGCTTTATCTTCATCCAGATTAATCGCTACAACTTCAAAGCCTTTTTCTTTATATTTTTGCTGCAACTTATTCAACAAAGGAAAAGAAGTTCTGCAGGGGGCGCACCATGAGGCCCAAAAATCAAGGTAAATTACTTTGCCAGTGTATTGTTTTAGAGTCGTTGCTTGATCATTTAATAAAGCAGGCAAGGTAAACTGTGGTGCAGCCTGGCCAATCTCGGCAGCCTGCACATTCAAACTACCAAGCAATAAAATATATAGGGTGAATAAAAATTTAATCTTTTGCATATTCAAAAATCTCTTAGTGATAAGTCGCCTACAGAGTATGTAGGCGACATTTGAGAAAGGACAATTACGTTTTAATGGGCACTACGACAGTGTTTGACACCTTTGACCGACTTAACCCCTGTTTTGCCATTAAACGCCACATCAATTGAGCAGGGAGCAGCGTCTGCGGTGGTTGCTATCGTGGCTTTCCATTTGCCGTTTTTACCGATGGTGGCCGTGCCCAATTCAGATCCGGTAGCGGCATCGGTAATGACTGCGGCTTCATTTGCTATCAGGGCCTGACGTTGATCTTTACGGCTTTTTTTGTGCCATGAGACTTGTCCGGATAGTTCCAGTTTTTGTGACTTAGCGTTAAACCTGGCACTGGCTACGGTATTGCTCTTGACCAACTGCTCTAGCACATTGCCTTGTGATTGAGCCGTGGGTAGCACTTCGATCAAAACGCTTTGCGGTGAAGATGCGACTTTTCCATTTTCGCTATCACTGGCAACTGCTTTTAAGACAACCTTTTCCGTCCTGGCTTCTGCGCTAACAGGTGATTGCCAAGTAATAACGGCCTTAGGCATGTGCAACTCAGCATCAATGCTGTTTGCTATTTTGGCGCCTTTGGGCAGCTGGTCAGCTTGAATTTTGATGGGTCGATCAGCACAGTCAAAAGCGGTAACCGCCAATTTTAGAGACTCCCCGGCATGAATTGAGACTTTATCAGGCGCTGAAAGGGTAGGCACTACTCTGTTGTGCTTATCTTTTGAGTGTCTCTCGTGCTCATTAGACTTATGACCATCTTCCGATTCATGCTCGTCGGAGTCTTCATCTTCAGAATCATGCTCGT
>CAZJYS010000172.1:0-3935 GCA_964550075.1 uncultured Methylomonas sp. | reverse complement strand
TTGCGACTGGAAGCAGGACTGCCTTTGTACGGTCATGAATTGACTGAACACATCACACCGATCGAGGCCGGTTTGCAATGGCTGCTTAAAAAAGGTCATACAGCGTTTCCTGGCGCGGATAAAATTTTGCACCAGCGCCAAATAGGTGCCGAAACACGGCGGGTCGGATTATTGGTGGATGGCAAAATGCCGGTCAGGGAAGGTTGTTTAGTTTACGATCACGAAGATCGGCAGATCGGGTATGTCACCAGCGGAAGCTTTGCGCCGAGTTTGAATCGGCCGGTGGCTATGGCTTTGATTGATCGCAATTTCAGCCAGATTGGCCAGGCTTTGTTCGCCAAAGTGCGCGATCGTCAGGTGTCCGTCAATGTCTGTGCTTTACCTTTTGTCCCGCATCGTTATCGGAGATAAACATGTCATCTCAACGTCCTCGTCTTGAACAACTGGAAATGCGCGGTAGTTTCATTGCACGGCATATTGGCCCCGATCCGCAACAAACTCAGGCCATGCTCGCCGAGTTGGGGTTAAACCAGTTGGAAGAACTGGTTGAAAAAATCATCCCGGCCAATATTTTGAATCATCAACCGTTGAAACTGACCGAAACCATTAGTGAACGGGCAGTGATCAAATATCTGCGCAAAATGCGCGAACGCAATCAGGTGTTGGTGTCGATGATAGGCATGGGTTATCACGACACTGTCATGCCAGCGGTGATCAAACGCAATGTGTTGGAAAATCCTGGCTGGTATACCGCTTATACCCCTTATCAGGCCGAAGTCAGCCAGGGGCGGCTGGAAGCGTTGTTAAATTTTCAGCAGATGATCATCGACCTGACCGGCATGGAACTGGCCAATGCCTCGTTGCTGGACGAAGCCACAGCGGCGGCCGAAGCCATGACCATGTCCCGGCGGCTATCCAAAAATCCTGTTGATACGCTATTGATCGATCAAAACTGTCACCCGCAAACCATCGCCGTGATTCAGACGCGTGCGCATTCATTAGGTTATCAGGTGTTGGTGGCTGATCCGTATCAGGATTTGGAGCAGCAGGATTTTTTTGGGTTGATTCTGCAATATCCTGGATCAAACGGGCAAATCCAGGATTTGACTGAAACCGTGCAGATCGCACATGCCAAGCAGGCTTTGGTGACGGTGGCGGCGGACTTGTTGAGCTTGGTGCTGTTAAAACCTCCGGCTGCTTTTGGTGCCGATATCGTGGTGGGGAGTGCGCAGCGTTTCGGGGTACCCATGGGCTATGGCGGGCCGCATGCGGCATTTTTTGCGACGCGTGATGAGTTCAAGCGTTCGGTGCCGGGGCGCATCATCGGTGTATCCAAAGACAGTCATGGTCAGATTGCCTTGCGCATGGCCTTACAAACCCGTGAACAACATATTCGCCGTGACAAGGCCACCAGCAATATTTGCACCTCTCAAGTTTTGCTGGCGGTAATAGCCGGATTTTATGCGATTTATCATGGGGCCGAGGGCTTGCGTATGATAGCCGGGCGGGTGCATCGGTATGCGCAAATTCTGGCGGCGGGCATAGAACACTATGGGCATGAAGTGGTGCATGACTGTTTTTTTGATACCTTGCTGGTAAGGATTCCCAATCGTGCCAAGCGCATTGCAGCCCGTGCCGTCGATGCAGGGATCAATATCCGGGTTGTCGATGCCGATCATGTCGGTATAGCCATCAATGAAACCACCACCCGGAATGACATCAGAACCTTGTGGCAGGTTTTTGCTTCCCCGTTATGCGATTTACCGGATATTGCTGCCTTGGATAAGACCTTGAAAGAGTGTATTCCAGAGGCGCTGCTGCGTCAGGATGCCATTCTGCAAAACCCGGTTTTCAGTCGTTATCATTCAGAAACCGAAATGATGCGTTACATGCGCAAGCTGGCCAGAAAGGACATTGCTTTGGATAGAGCCATGATCCCGCTGGGTTCCTGTACCATGAAATTGAATGCCGCCACTGAAATGCAGGCTATTTCCTTTCATGAATTCAATGCCATGCATCCTTTCGCACCGTTGTATCAAGCCCAGGGCTATCAGCAATTATTTGCCGAGCTGGAGGACATGCTCTGCGATTTAACCGGGTTTGATGCTGTTTCTCTGCAGCCCAATGCCGGATCTCAAGGGGAATACACCGGCTTGTTGGTGATTCGAAAATACCACGCCGTTAATGGCCAAACTCAGCGGGATGTGTGTCTGATTCCGGCTTCTGCGCACGGCACCAATCCAGCCAGCGCCGCCCTGGCCGGTCTTAAAGTGGTGGTGGTGGCTTGTGATACCAGCGGCAATGTCAGCGTCGATGATCTAAAAGCCAAACTGTTGCAATATCAGGATACGTTGGCCGCCCTGATGATTACTTATCCATCGACGCATGGTGTCTATGAACAGGCGTTCAGGGAAATTTGCGATTTGGTGCATCAGCATGGCGGTCAGGTTTATCTGGATGGCGCCAATTTTAATGCCCTGGTGGGCTTGAGTCGGCCCGGTCAGATCGGCGCAGATGTGATGCATTTAAATTTACATAAAACCTTTTGCATTCCCCATGGCGGTGGTGGCCCTGGGGTGGGACCGATTGGCGTGCGTTCGCATCTGGCACCGTTTCTGCCGGATCATCCGGTGGTGGAAGGCGTCAATCCGGCTAAAACGGCCCAAGGTACAGTCGGCAGTGTCTCTGCAGCACCGTGGGGGTCAGCCAGCATCTTGACTATTTCCTGGGCGTACATCGCCATGATGGGTGCATCAGGCTTAAGAAAGGCCACATTGAGCGCCATCATGAATGCCAATTACATCGCACGTCGATTGGCACCTCATTATCCAATTCTATACAGCGATGCCAACGGCTGGATTGCCCATGAGTGCATTATTGATTGCCATGAATTTAAAAAAACCGCTAATGTTACGGTCGAGGATATTGCCAAACGCCTGATCGATTATGGCTTTCATGCCCCGACTGTGTCGTTTCCGGTGGCTGACACCTTGATGATAGAACCGACTGAAAGCGAAAATAAAACTGAAATCGATCGGTTTTGCGCTGCCATGATCAGCATCCGTCAGGAAATTCGCGAAATCGAAACCGGTTTGGCCGATCAGCATCATAATGTGCTTCACAATGCACCGCATACACACCGATTACTCCTGGATGAATGGCGTTTGCCATATTCCCGGCAAAAGGCCTTTTTCCCGGATAGTCTGCAACACGATGACAAATATTGGCCGCCGGTCGGCCGCATCGATAATGTCTACGGCGATCGAAACGTGATGTGCAGTTGTCCAACGGATTGGGATAAGTTGGAAACGGAGTCAGACTAAATCTGATGGCCTAGTCTCCTTGATTATCGATCCTCAAGGAGACTGGGTCAGGCTATAACTTGATCAGGCTTCAGAATAAACTGGGAACCTTGAACACAACAGTTTGACTTTGTCGCGGACGCTGTTGATGACGGCTTCATCTTCCAGGTTATCCATTACATCGCACATCAAATGGGCAACTTCCCGCATTTGATCTTCTTTGAAACCACGAGTGGTTGGGGCAGGGGTGCCGACGCGGATACCGCTGGTGATGAACGGTGATTGTGGGTCGTGTGGTACAGCGTTTTTGTTCACAGTGATATTGGCGCGGCCTAATGCAGCGTCAGCCGCTTTACCGGTAATACCTTTGGGAATCAGTGATACCAACATCAAATGATTGTCCGTGCCGCCGGATACCACATCAAAACCGCGTTTCATAAACACTTCAGCCATAGCTTGCGCGTTTTTCACCACTTGTTGCTGGTAGGTTTTAAATTCAGGGGTCATGGCTTCTTTGAAGGCTACGGCCTTGGCAGCGATGACATGCATCAATGGGCCACCCTGAATGCCTGGGAAAATATTGGCGTTGAGCTTTTTCTCCAGTTCCGGATTGCTTTTGGCCAGAATCAAACC
>CAZJYS010000171.1:0-3959 GCA_964550075.1 uncultured Methylomonas sp. | reverse complement strand
TGCGCCCTCGCTCCACCGATTGTATAACCTTGTTCGTATAACAAAGCTCGAATTTGTCGAATCAACAACACATCATGGCGTTGATAATAGCGGCGATTCCCACGACGTTTGACAGGACTGAGCTCAGTAAACTCCTGCTCCCAATAGCGCAGCACATGTGGCTTAACCGCGCACAATTCGCTGACCTCACCAATCGTGAAATATCTTTTGGCCGGGATAGCCGGCAGCTCGTTATTATTACTCGGTTCCAGCATACGCTTCTACCCGGGCTTTTAGTTTTTGACCAGTTCTAAATGTGACAACCCGACGTGGCGTGATGGGGATTTCTTCGCCTGTTTTGGGATTTCTACCTGGGCGACCACTTTTGTCACGTAATTCGAATTTTCCAAAACCGGAAATTTTGACTTGTTCGCCGCTTTCGAGCGAGCGTTTAATTTCTTCGAAAAACAACTCAACGATTTCTTTGGCTTCGCGTTTATTCAAGCCCAAGTCTTCAAATAATTTTTCTGCAATATCTGCTTTGGTTAACGACACACTTTCACCCTTAATCCCTCAATCTTGCATTTAGTTCAGCTGTTAATTTTTCCAGCAGCCTGCGAAATATAGCATCAATTTCCGAGTCGGTAAGCGTTTGATTAAAATCTTGTAATACCAGACTCAGTGCGACGCTTTTAAAGCCTTCTTCAATGCCTTTGCCCTGATATACATCAAAAATCGCGATATCTCGAACAGCAGCTTCCCGAGCCGTTTTGATGCATGCAACAATTTCACCTGCGGACACTTGCTGTTTAACCAGTAACGCCATATCTCGACGTACCGACGGAAATTTTGACAGCACGGAAAACCTGGGCACAGTCCGTTGTAAAATACCATCCTGAGCTATTTCGAATAAGTAAACCGGACTATCAAACCCTAAGTGTTTTTCCAGATTGGGATGCAGCATGCCGATCAGACCCACTACATTGCCTGAAGCATCAACTATCTCCGCAGTTTGCCCCGGATGCAAAGCCGGATGGCTAGCTGTGCGAAAACTCATTTCCAAAGCCGATAATGACAACAGCGCTTCTACATCAGCTTTAACGTCGAAAAAGTCGATATTCCGGGTTTTTTCACCCCATTGCTCTGGATTCAGCGCACCTAGAGCCAAACCGGCCAGCATTTTTTGCTGAACAGTCTCGCCTTGCTGACGAATAAACCGTAAGCCGGTTTCAAATAATCTGACACGAGTTTGTTGACGATTGATGTTATACAAAGCCGCATTCAGCAAGCCGCACCATAGCGTGGTACGCATAATCGCCAGCTCGGATGAGATTGGATTCTGGATGCGAATAAATTCATCGTCAGGTGCAACGGCATTTTGCATGACCTCATCAACAAAGCTATAAGTAATAGCTTCCTGATAGCCTCGATCGACCAAGCTATCCTGCAATCTTTCCAGCCCCAACTGCGCTTCCGGGGCTTTACCCAATTCAGAGCGCATCAGCAAACTACTGCTTGGTAGATTGTTATAGCCAACGATGCGTCCAATTTCTTCCAGCAAATCCGCTTCAATGGCAATATCAAAACGAAAACCTGGCGGGGTAATTTCCCAGCCTTCAGATGACTCGGCAACTTGCATGCCCAATCCTTGAAATAACTTGGTCACTTCCTCATGATTCAGCGTAATACCCAAAATCTTTTGAATGCTGAGTTCGCGCAATTTAACCGGCTGACGACTTGGCAAATGTTCAGGACTGACTGCCGCATTGATAGGACCAACACTGCCTCCAGCAATTTCAACAATCAATTGGGTAGCGCGCTCGATCGCGCGTTGCTGCAAAGTAAAATCGACACCCCGTTCGAAACGGTGTGATGAATCGGTATGCAAACCAAACTTTCTTGCTTTGCCTGCAATGCTAATGGGATTGAAAAAGGCGCATTCCAGAAAAATATCCCGAGTTTGGTCTGACACTGCACTAGCATTGCCACCCATCACGCCAGCAAAAGCCAACGCCTGTTTTTGATCGGCAATGACCAGCACTTCACCATCGAGTTCTATAGTTTGATCGTTTAGCAAACTCAATGACTCAGCCTGTTGACTGGATCTCACCACAATCGGTGCGGACAACTTGGCCGCATCAAAAGCATGCAGCGGTTGGCCCAGCTCCAATAACACATAATTGGTAACATCCACAACCGGGCTCAGACTACGCACACCACCGCGTCGCAGACGTTCTTGCATCCACTGAGGCGTCACGGCATTTGGATCAATATTTTTGATCAATCGTCCCAAGTAAACCGGACAAGCATCCGGAGATTCAATCTTAATATCGAGCGTATCTTGGTGAGAAATTACCACTGGCTCAATAGCGGCTTCCTGATAAGCCAACTGATTCAAAACAGCTACTTCGCGGGCCACCCCTTCGACACTCAGGCAATCGGCACGATTAGGGGTCAAACCCAGCTCGATGACGTAATCGTTTAAGGTTAAATATTCACGAATATCCACACCAACAGGTGCATCAGCAGGCAATTCCATCAAACCGTCAGAACTGGTAGCTAAACCCAGTTCTTTTTCAGAACACAGCATGCCATAGGACAGCTCTCCGCGTAATTTGGATTCCTTGATTTTAAAATCACCAGGCAATACCGCACCGATCAACGCGGCTGGAATCTTCAATCCTGGTCGCACGTTGCTGGCGCCGCAGACAATTTGCAAGGCTTCAGCTTGCCCCACATTGACCTGACAAACTTTGAGTTTATCGGCATTGGGATGTTGTGCTGTGCTGATGACTTCGCCGACTACTACGCCACTAAACTCTGCAGCGACAGGTTGCAAGGCATCCACTTCCAGTCCGGCCATGGTTAATTGCTGAACCAGTTCTTCTGTGCTGACAGGTGGATTGATCAGTTCCCTCAACCACGCTTCACTTACTTGCATGACTCAAACCACTCTTTAGTTAAACTGTTGTAAAAATTTAAGGTCGTTTTCAAAGAACATTCTCAAATCGTTAATGCCGTAGCGCAACATGGCTAGACGTTCTACGCCCATGCCAAAGGCAAATCCGGAATAGTGCTCGTTATCGATATTGACCGATTTGAAGACCTCAGGATGTATCATGCCGCACCCCATGACTTCCAGCCAACCGGTATGACTACATACCCTGCAACCTTTGCCATCGCACATCACGCACTCGATATCCACTTCGGCGGAAGGCTCGGTGAAAGGAAAATACGATGGGCGAAAACGCACCTGAATGTCTTTTTCGAAAAAAGCCCGTAAAAACTCGAATACCACACCTTTTAAATCAGCAAAACTGACATCGGTGTCGACTAGAAAGCCTTCCACCTGATGAAACATCGGTGTGTGGGTCAAATCAGAATCGCAGCGATAAACCCGCCCCGGTGCAATGACCTTCAAAGGTGGCTTTTCGGATTCCATTACCCGGATTTGAACCGGTGAGGTATGCGTGCGCAACACGGTATGCGCATCAAAATAAAAGGTATCGTGCATGGCACGAGCAGGATGGTGCTCAGGAATGTTCAATGCCCCGAAGTTGTGATAATCATCTTCAATCTCCGGACCTTCCACCACATTAAAACCGACGCTGGCAAAAATTTTGGCAATTCGGCGCAAGGTGATGGTCACCGGATGCAGGCCTGCAGTGTTTTGACCGCGTCCAGGTAAAGTGACATCAATGCATTCACTGGCCAAACGTGCCTGCAATTGCTCGCTCTCAAGTGTCTGTTTGCGATTATCCAACGCTTCCTGAAAAGCATTTTTAGCGGTATTGATGACCTGGCCAACACTTTTACGTTGCTCAGGATCCAGACTACCCAGCTCTTTCATATGCTGAGTAAAAAGACCTTTTTTGCCAAGATAATCGACCCTTACCTGATCCAACTGGGCAAGGTCTTGGGTATTTGCAAGCGCTTGTAATGCCTGCGTAAGAATTTCTTCGATACTAGCCGACACGACT
>CAZJYS010000170.1:0-4044 GCA_964550075.1 uncultured Methylomonas sp. | reverse complement strand
GGGTCGGTAGTGACAATTCATCCTTTCATTCGGATTTTTACAATATACGAAGTTTTTCGGACATAGCTCCAATCCTATGTTGCATAAAACAGAAATAATTTATTTGTGAAGAAATTTAGCCGATCCCTGCCAGATTTTACAAATTGCCGATTATTTCAATAACGGCTCCAGATATGCCGCTATTTTTTCAGCAATAATGGGTTGCGCCAAAGCATTGGGATGCAAACCGTCAGTCTTCATGAATTCCGGTTTTGCTGCGACGTCTTCCAGGATAAATGGGACTAGCGGCACTTTGAGCTCATCGGCTATTTGCGGATAAATGTTGTAAAACATATCGATATAACGTTTGCCGTAATTGGGCGGGATTTTCATGCCTAACAGCATCACTTTGGCACCGGCTTTTTCTGAACGGCGAACCATTTCAATCAGGTTGTTTTTCATCTCCACCGGTGACAATCCACGTAATCCGTCATTGGCACCCAATTCCAGGAGCATAATATCCGGCTTATGCCGGGCTAAGGCTTGATCGATACGAGCCAAGCCGCCCGCTGTGGTGTCGCCGCTGATGCTTTCATTGCTGATAACATGCGGTTTTTGCTCCCGGTTGAACTTTTGCTGCAACAAATTTACCCAACCCTGGCTGGCATCCATACCGTAACCGGCGCTGATGCTATCACCCAACACAACAATCGATTTGGCCATCGCGGCCATGGGCATAACACCCAAAATTACGGCAAGGACAAAGCTATACATGATGCACACTCACATTGATTCAAAAAACACCCCTATTATCGTGACACAGAATTTAGGCAAATCGGTCACCACCTCGGAAGGTTTGTTGCATATCTTGTCATCGGTAGACCTAATCATCAACCGCGGCGAAAGTCTGGCGATCGTTGGCGAGTCCGGTTCAGGTAAAACCACTTTATTGAGTTTGCTGGCTGGATTGGATACACCCAGTCAGGGCTCAGTGACCATTGATGGCCTCAATATCACCAGCATGAATGAAGATGGACGTGCGGAATTACGTAATGCCTTGATAGGTTTTGTATTCCAGTCCTTTCAACTATTGCCGGGACTGACCGCACTGGAAAACGTGATGTTGCCGCTGGAATTATCCGGCGACGCTAAGGCCGAATCAGCTGCACGCGAGTTATTACAACGGGTCGGCCTAGCTCAGCGTTTGACGCATACTCCCAAGCAATTATCGGGTGGAGAACAGCAACGCGTGGCTTTGGCAAGAGCGTTTGTCACCAGACCGGCGATTTTGTTTGCCGACGAGCCCACCGGTAATCTGGACAGCAAAACCGGTGCGCATATCATCAACCTGTTGTTTGAATTGAATCAGGAACAACACACCACATTAATATTGGTGACGCATGACGCTAAATTAGCCGAACGCTGCGGACGGATGATCCGCCTGGACGCAGGGAGCCTGGCATGAATCGTTTCAAACTCGCCCTGCGATTATTAAAACGCGATGGACGTTCCGGAGAACTCACTTTACTGGTTCTGGCCTTGCTGATTGCAGTGGCCAGTTCCACCACCATTTCCTTGTTTGTCGATCGATTGCAGCGCACCCTGAGTTTACAGGCTGCCGAATTTTTAGCGGGTGATCTGGTGTTAGCCAGCCCTACCCCCATTCCTGACAACTGGCTCAAGGAAGGACAATCGCTGGATTTGCATCAAACACAAACAACCGAATTCAGCAGTGTGTTACTGGAAAACCAACAGATGCTGCTGGCATCCATCAAAGCCGTTAGCCAAGATTATCCCTTACGCGGCTTTCTGAAAACCCGTGTTCAGCCAATCGGCGAAGAAACCAAGCAATATCAAGGCCCGGAAGCCGGAACAACTTGGGTGGAACAACGCGTGATGTCGGCCTTGAATTTAAATCTGGGTGACACCTTAACCGTGGGCGAGAAGCCATTGCGCATCACGCAAATATTGACTTATGAGCCTGACAAGCGTGGCGATTTCTATAGCTTCTCGCCCCGAGTCATGATTAATCAGATTGATTTACAGGCAACCGGCGTCATTCAACCCGGCAGTCATGTGCATTATTTCTTTCAATTTACCGGTCTGGATAAAGCTCTGCATGAGTTCAAAAAATCATTAAAACCCCAACTCAACCCTTCGCAACGCATACTGGATATTCACGAAGACAGGCCGGAACTAGGGTCTGCACTGCAACGTGCCGAACGTTACTTGGGCTTGTGCAGTGTCGTGGTGACGTTGATTGCGGGTGTCGCCATTGCCATGGCAGCAAGTCGTTATACCGAACGCCATTTTAATACCGCCGCGTTATTGCGTTGCCTGGGCTGCCGTCAAGCTGAAATCATGCAACTGTTTACTCTGCAATTTCTGGTATTGGGCACCCTCGCCAGCGCAACAGGTTGTGTATTGGGTTGGTTAGGCCAGGCCGGATTATTTTATTTACTGAAATCGCTATTACCGGACCAACTGGCGAATCCGGGATTAATAGCTATCGGCATAGGATTCATCACCGGCATGGTGATCTTGTTAGGCTTCACCTTACCTCCATTACTGCGATTGCAACAGGTTTCTGCATTACGGGTATTACGCCGTGAACTGGAACCGTTACCCAGCAGAGTCTGGTTGATTTACCTGCTGGTCATTTCCTTATTGTCCGTCATGATCTGGCAATACAGTAATGATTGGCAAATCACCGCCAGCATCATTGGTGTTGGATTCATAGTTCTACTGGTCGTGGGTTTGCTGATTAATGGCCTGTTACGCCTTTGTAAACACATACTTGCTCGTCTGCCTTTGACTTTACGCTTTGGCTTACAAGGGATATTACGCAACCGCCAGGCTAGCATCAGTCAAATACTAGCCTTCAGTATCACCATGGCGGCAATGAATCTTTCTTTTATTGTACGTAATGATTTGATTGACCAGTGGCAGCAACAACTACCCGAGAATGCTCCCAATCACTTCGCATTAAACATAGCTCCTGAACAACGCCAGGCATTTCAGAACGACTTAAATCAAGCAGGGATTTTGACAAGTGAGCTTTATCCGGTTATTCGAGGCCGACTGGTAGCGATCAATAATGAACCGGTACAAAAAAGGGTGAGCAAAGATACTCAAGGTGAAGCGGCCACTCAGCGGGAATTAAGTCTTACTTGGGCAGAGCATATTCCTGAGGACAATAGCATAACCGCAGGAAGCGCTTGGTCATTTGATCAAGTTGGCCTAGTATCCGTTGAGCAAAAGCTGGCTGATAATTTGGGCATTGCGATCGGAGATCAATTGCAGTTTACAGTCGGTAGCGCACAAATCCGCGCCAAAGTGGCCAATATCCGCAGTTTGCAATGGGATACGATGAAGCCCAATTTTTATATGATTTTCTCACCTGGTACTTTGGATGGGTTTCCGACGACTTATCTCACCAGCTTCTTTTTGCCCGACAGCCAAAAAGTTTTTTTAAATCAACTGCTCAAATCCTATCCCGCCACTACAATTCTGGAAGTGGATCAGATTCTAAAACAGTTTAAAACCATCTTGGCGCAACTGACTCGGGCAATTGATTTATTGCTTTATTTTGCTCTGCTAGCCGGAATACTGGTGCTATTGGCTGCCGTTTTTTCCACTTTGGATAAGCGAATTTATGAAGGCGCATTGATGCGAACTTTAGGCGCAAGACGAAACTGGTTGAGAAAGACGCATATCATAGAATTTGGCTTGCTTGGCAGCCTGGCGGGCATTTTGGCGGCAGTCATCACGCAAGCGGTTTTATACGTTTTGTACAGCCGTGTCATGCATATACCTTACCAATCAAGTTTAAATTTATGGCTATCGATACCGATTATTGGCTGTTTTTTAGTATCTCTGGCAGGTTATTTGGGTGTTCGTGAGGTGGTAAATCATTCACCTATGCGGGTATTGAGGCGCTTATAATCATTTTGGCGGATGTCTATAGCTCATCTATCATGAATTGTTTCGATTAAAAACGAGAATTTCTGCGAGTGATTCAGAGATCACTCACAGCAAACAAACGGATATTACTTTCTTCTTGAT
>CAZJYS010000169.1:0-4054 GCA_964550075.1 uncultured Methylomonas sp. | reverse complement strand
TTCTGGGGCAAGGTCGATAGTGATTTCGGCGCTGTTGACACAACGGTTAATGAAGCGGGATTTGATTTTGATAATCATAACTTTGTGGTTGGCGCTGATTATCGATTGACTGATGCCTGGGTGACAGGTGGGTCTTTTTCCTACCGCAACAGTAATGCCTCTTTCGATGCCAATCGGGGTGAAACCAAAAACGACAGTTACAACGGTACTTTGTACACCTCTTACAACATCACCGATGCGGCTTACATCAATGCCACCGCATCCTACGCAGGTTTTTCCTACGACACTCACCGCAATATTGTCGCCCCTGACGCATCCGGCACACTCCAATCTTCGACGGCCAATGCTTCTCCGGATGGCGGACAATATTCCTTCAGCTGGGGAGGCGGTTATGATTTTCATCATCATGCCCTGACGGTTTCGCCTTATGCGCGGGGAGAATACATTAATCTGGATATCGATGCTTACAGTGAATCGGGCAGTGCTTTTGCCGCGAAATTCGGAAAACAAACGATCGAATCCCTGACATCGACCTTGGGCATCCAATCCGCTTATGCTTTCAGCTTTCCATGGGGTGTTTTAATTCCGCAGCTGCGCGGCGAATGGCACCATCAATTCATGGATGGACAACGCCAGGTCAAAGCCGGTTTTGTCAACGATACCAGCAATCAAAGTTTTATTTTGACCAGTGATGGCCCTACTCGCGATTACTACACGTTTGGAGCAGAAGTTTCCAGCGTGCTGCCGGGCGGTATTTCTGCATTCCTGGCCTACGAAAGTTTATTAAGCTATTCATCAATCAATAGCAATAAGTTGATGCTCGGTGCTAGATTAGAGTTCTAGTGCTTTGACAGACGATCAGGGGATGAATATGCCACAAAATCCCCTGATTAATTTTGTTTGGCTAGCCTACTGTTTTTGTCTTTAATTTTGGGCAAAACTGGATTAGTCTAAGGCTTTCGAATTGGGTCATTTCTAAAAGGCAATTTATGGCAGACTTGTCAGCATTACTAGAGGAAGTTTCAGCAGACAAACCTTGTGGCGATTATCTCGAATATGATCCTGCTTATCTTGAACTAAACAAAGATATACTCGGCACCCCGGAAGATCCTATCTCCGGAGAGGCGGCCCAACCGCCTAATTGGCGTGATATCGAAAAAAAATCCCTGGCGATCCTCCAGCAAAGTAAAGACCTACAAATTGCCATTTACCTGTTACGGGCTTTGATTGTTCAGGAGGGAATCCCAGGTTTTCGCGACGGTCTAAATTTTTTACGCGGATTATTGGAAAACTACTGGGAATCGGTACATCCACAGCTAGATCCTGATGACGATCTCGATCCTACAGCCAGAATCAATATTCTTGAGGAGCTGAATAGTTTCGAGTCCGTCCTTCGCCCTTTAAGTCTTGCTAGCTTGGTTGAATCGAAATCCGTAGGCCAATTCTCGCTGCGTGATATTCAACTGGCTACCGATAAAATTGAAGTAGCAGAAGGCGTAAGCAAACCTGATATAAATTTGATCAAAAACCTTTTCCTGGATACAAAGCAAACACAAACACCCTTAACTTATCAGGATGTTATTGAATGCGTTGATCTCATCCAACAAATTGATCGTTTTGTTGGTGAACAAGTTGGCATTGAAAATAGCGCGGATTTTTCTGCTCTATTAGCTCAACTCAAAGAAACCCGACATGTATTCGAGCAATTCGCTGTGGGCTTGGGCCATGACACGGATGCTGAATCAGTCAATGAAGGTGACTTTGATGATAGTGGTGCTGTACAGCCCGCCAGAAAACAGCTTAATGTCGGTGAAATCAATTCCCGCCAAGACGTCTTGAGAATGCTGGATTTGATCTGCAAGTATTATAAGGACGTAGAACCCACCAGCCCAGTACCCATGCTGCTGAATAGGGCAAAATATTTAGTCACCGCCGATTTTATGCAAATTATCCAAAACCTGTTACCGGATGGTCTTACTCAACTGGAGCAAATCAAAGGTCCTGATCCCGAAGCAGATTCAGAAAATAATTATTAATCAACAACCAACATTGGAGTAGGAAATGGCCGAAAGTAGTCAAAAGTTCATCCAAAGGAACAGAGCTCCCCGAGTTCAAATTGAATACGATGTCGAGGTATATGGTTCTGAAAAAAAAGTGCAACTCCCTTTTGTGATGGGAGTATTATCCGATCTATCGGGCAAGCCTGCAGAGCCATTACCCGCAGTGGCCGATCGCAAATTGTTGGAAATTGATGTTGATAATTTTGATGACCGCCTCAAGGCCATGAAACCGCGGGTAGCTTTTCAGGTGGCTAATACGCTAAGCGGAGAAGGCAATCTGAATGTGGACATTACCTTTGAAAGCATCGATGATTTTTCCCCAGCTGCCGTTGCCAAAAAGGTGGCAGGTTTGGACAAAATACTTGAAGCGCGTACCCAGCTGTCCAATCTAATCACCTACATGGATGGCAAAACAGGAGCAGAAGAGTTGATTGCCAAGTTGATTAACGATCCAGCCTTACTGCAGACGTTGGCTAGTTCTGCAAAACCGGCGGACACTAAAACAGAACCATCAGAAGGAAGCGAGGGCTGATCATGGCGGAATTAGAAAGTCAAAGCTCACAAGCAGCAACTGAAACCCTGGAACTGGATGATTTTTCAGCACTGCTATCCAAGGAATTTAAACCTGGCTCCGAGGCGGCGAGTCAGGTTAATACGGCGGTCTCCACCTTAGCGCAATTTGCGCTGCAAGATGTTTCAAAAATATCCGATGATGCGATTAAAACCATACAAGCCATCATTGCCGGACTGGATCAAAAAATCACCGAACAACTCAATCTGGTCATACATCATCCGGACTTCCAAAAGCTGGAAGGTGCGTGGCGCGGATTGCATTATTTGGTGAACAATACTGAAACCGATGAAATGTTGAAGATTCGTGTCTTGAACATTACCAAAAACGAATTAGGAAAAACATTAAAAAAATTCAAAGGTACAGCCTGGGATCAAAGCCCACTATTCAAGAAGCTTTACGAAGAAGAATACGGCACTTTTGGTGGTGAACCTTTTGGCTGTTTGGTTGGTGATTATCACTTTGATCACAGTCCTCCCGATGTAGAATTGTTGGGCGAAATTTCCAAAATTAGCGCTGCGTCGCACACTCCTTTCATCTCCGGTGTTGCACCTTCTGTGTTGCAGATGGATAGTTGGTCCGAACTAGCCAATCCTCGCGATCTGACCAAAATCTTCCAAACACCAGAATATGCTGCGTGGCGTTCGCTACGTGAATCGGACGATGCCCGTTATATCGGCTTGGCCATGCCGCGTTTTCTAAGCAGATTACCTTATGGGTCGAAAACCGATCCGGTTGAGGAGTTTGACTTCGAAGAAGATACTTCGGGAGCCGACAGCAACAAATACACCTGGTCTAACGCAGCTTATGCGATGGCTGTTAATATTAACCGCTCATTTAAACTGTATGGCTGGTGTTCGCGTATCAGGGGTATCGAATCCGGTGGTGCCGTAGAAAGTCTGCCTGTGCATACTTTTCCGACTGATGATGGCGGTGTCGACATGAAATGCCCCACCGAAATTGCGATCACCGACCGGCGCGAAGCGGAACTCGCAAAAAGTGGATTCATGCCGCTCTTGCACAAGAAAAATACCGATTTCGCGGCGTTTATCGGTGCACAATCCTTGCAAAAACCGGCTGAATACCAGGATCCGGACGCAACCGCCAATGCCAATCTGGCTGCCAGACTGCCTTATCTATTTGCAACCTGTCGTTTTGCGCATTACCTCAAGTGTATTGTCAGGGACAAGATTGGCTCGTTCAAAGAAAGAGAAGACATGGAGCGTTGGCTGAATGATTGGGTGAAGCAATATGTGGATGGGGATCCAACTCGCTCTAGTGAAGAATCCAAGGCTATGAAACCTTTAGCTGCAGCAGAGGTGGTGGTGGAAGAAATAGAAGGCAATCCAGGCTATTACAGCTCCAAGTTTTATCTGAGGCCTCATTATCAGCTCGAAGGTCTGACCGTTTCATTGCGGTTGGT
>CAZJYS010000168.1:0-4124 GCA_964550075.1 uncultured Methylomonas sp. | reverse complement strand
CTGGAGAGAATAAAAAACCGTATCACTTCCGGTCGGTATTGTTTCAAGACTTCGCGTACGGTAAAAAAATTACCGAGCGATTTGGACATTTTTTCTTCATTAACCCTGACAAAACCGTTATGCATCCAGTAATTCACAAATGGCTCGCCGGTAGCGCCTTCTGATTGGGCTATTTCATTTTCATGATGGGGAAACTGTAAGTCCATGCCACCACCGTGGATATCAAAATGATTACCCAGACAACAGGTGGACATCGCCGAGCATTCAATATGCCAACCTGGACGCCCCTGCCCCCAGGGTGAATCCCAATAGGGTTCGCCAGGTTTAACCATTTTCCATAACACGAAATCCAGCGGATCGCGCTTGGCATTATCCACATCCACCCTTTCACCGGCATTTAAATCTTCAATGTTTTTGCCGGATAACTTGCCGTAACCATGAAAGCGATTGACAGCATAAAACACATCGCCGTTACTGCCTACATAAGCAAACTCTCTTTCAATTAGCTTGCTGATCATATGAATGATGTCGGCAATTGACTGAGTGGCCCTAGGTTCTATATCAGGCGGCAATACGGATAATGCCCGCTCATCCTCATGCATCGCCTCAATAAAGCGCTCAGTCAGAGCAGTAAAGGCTTCGCCATTTTCATTGGCGCGTTGAATGATCTTATCGTCGATATCGGTCACATTCCGCACATAGGTCAACTCAAAACCGGCATGCCTTAAATAACGCGCCACAGTATCGAACACCACCATCACCCTTGCATGGCCGATATGACAATAATCGTAAACCGTCATGCCACACACATACATGCCCACTTTACCGGGCTGCTTGGGGACAAATTCTTGTTTGCTTCTGGTTAGAGTGTTGTAGATTTTCAACATGGAATTTAAAAAACGACTAAAGACTTGCCAATCTATCAAGATTCCGGCTTCTCTTTCAAGATAAAAACGCATAGAATTCGCGCCTTGCAGCTAATTCGGAGCCATTCATGCGCAACACCTTTGTTTACCTGATGCTGTTTTTATTCTCAACCCTTTCATTTGCAACGGAAAATAAGATGTCCGATACTCAAACCAAAGTAAAAATGACCACTTCGCTGGGCGCTATCGTGATCCAACTGGATAATGCCAAAGCCCCGGTCTCGGCAGCCAATTTTGCCGACTATGTGAAACAAGGTTTTTACAACGGCACGATTTTTCACCGTGTCATTCCTGGATTCATGGCACAAGGCGGCGGTTTCGACACCAAATTCGAGCAAAAAGCGACCAAAGCCCCGATTAAAAACGAAGCCGATAACGGCTTGAAAAACAAACGTGGCACTTTGGCGATGGCTCGTACCAATGACCCTAACTCAGCCACAGCACAATTTTTTATCAATTACAAAGACAACAGCTTTCTGGATCACACCAGCCCAAGCCCAAGCGGCTGGGGTTATGCTGTGTTTGGTGAAGTAATTGAAGGTATGGATGTTGTGGATCAAATGGCCAAACAACCTACCGGCAACCGGGGTGGTCACCAAGATGTACCCAAAACCGATATCGTCATCGAAACAGCCGAAATTATCGAATAACCGCTTAAACCTGGGTTTCGTCTTGAAAAGGGCGAAACCTATTTTTCAATTGAAAACAGACCTGCTTTTTATATCCGACCTACACATCTCGCTCGAAAAAACCGAGATCACGCGGCGTTTTATCCAATTTTTACAACACCGTGCACGTCAAGCCAAAACGCTTTATATCCTTGGTGACTTGTTCGACACCTGGATAGGCGATGATGACAACACCCCACCCAATAAAACCATTAAAAAGGCATTAAAAGCCCTGGCTGATTCGGGTACCGAAATTTTCTTGTTACAAGGTAACCGTGATTTTTTATTAGGCCACCGCTTTTGCGAAGAAACCGGAATCACCCTGCTGGATGAATATGCAGTGCTTGAAATGAGCAATCATCGCGTCTTGTTGACTCACGGCGATTTGTTATGCACTGACGACCTGCCTTATCAAGCCTTTAGAATTAAATCGCATAGCCCCGAATGGCAACAAAACGTCCTATCCAAACCGTTATGGCTACGCTTATTGGCTGCGCGCTGGTATCGCTTACGAAGTTATTGGCACAAGCGCAAGAAGACTCAGGACATCATGGATGTCAATCAGCAAGCCGTCATGGCCTCTCTACAACAATATGATTGCAGCATATTGATACACGGTCATACTCACCGTCCTGCATTTCATGAATTATCGATCGATGGACGCACCATGCAACGCATCGTGCTGGCAGACTGGAAAAAAGACAGCGCCAGCTGCCTGTGCTGGAATGGACAAATCTTCCAAACTGAACAACTATAGCCAGCCAGCGCTGACCCATAGCCCGCTTGAACCACAAATCGCAGACAAAAAAAATCCGGCAGCACAACCAGTTAGCTTTTGCACCGCCGGACTCCTTTACTATCTCCGCTTGTATTGACGCGGATTTAACCGATTAGTTCATTCAAGCATTAATTTTTTAAAACGCGCAGCCTGATTTGACGCCCAATTTTTTCAAAATGATCGCTAGCGGACAAAATCCGCTAAATGAGGCTTGAAACAAATTGGCGCCAACAAAGGCGGTAAACCACAACCAATTCGGCGAATGCCAATGCGCCAACGCTAAACTGATTAATATGAACGAACCGGCAAACGCCATCACCATACGATCAATCGACATCACATCCTCCTACTTCAATCGCACCACACCCATAAATTTCAACATCATGCGCTCATAAAACGGCTCACTGATGCCTTTTCTGATTTTACGCATGAAATATTTTTCAAAACCGATTTTGGCCAAATGCACCCATTTGCCGTGATTAGACCAAGTGGTATTCCTTGGTGGAATTTGCGGTACCGCCAAAAATGCCACACCGGTATCACCCAAATCCGCCAGACACAACGCACTCAAACTTGGAATATCGGAAGGCTCCTTGCCGAGCAATTCGTCACGAATATTATGTGCTGTCGCAGTCACCATCGACTCGATCATATAGCCGGTTTTTGGCGTACCTACAGGCACTGGCGTTTTTTCGACCGGCGGTAAAGCGACGCAAACACCCACTGAGTAAATGTTTTTGTAGGTTGGATTGCGCTGGTATTTATCGATTAACACAAAGCCACGCGGATTGGTCAAGCCTTCAGCACCGCTATGACGCACCGCATCCACGCCAGTAAAAGCCGGTAACATCATGGAATGTTTAAACGGCACTTCGTGCTTTTTCAAATCATTGCCATCATTATCAACCTCGGTGACATACATCATCCCGGCTTCAACGCGGTCAACCTTGGCGTTGGTAATCCACTTGATGGTTTTATCCCGTAACGCGCTTTCCAAAAGCCCTTTGGTATCGCCAACCCCACCCAATCCCAAATGTCCTATATACGGTTCAGAGGTGACAAATGTCATAGGCACCTTGTCGCGAATTTTGCGTTTACGCAATTCTGTTTCCAGAATCATTAAATATTCATAAGCCGGGCCATAGCAAGAGGCCCCTTGCACAGCACCTATTACGATAGGGCCGGGATCCAGCATAAATTTATCCCAATCCTCTGCAGCTAAAGCGGCATGATCGACATGACAAACCGATGAAGTATGACCACCATGCGGCCCCAATCCAGGTATTTCATCAAACGCCAAACGCGGTCCGGTGGCAATAATCAGATAATCGTAAGATTCGGACGAACCATCCGCCAAATCAATTTTGTTATTGAGCGGATCTACTTTAACAGCAGCTTTTTGAATAAAGTTAATGCCTTTTTTCTGCATGACCGGGGCTAGCTCTATTTTTAAATCTTCCGGTTTACGCCATTTGGGTGGTATCCAGGGGTTCGAAGGCACAAAGTGAAAAGTCGGTGAATCCGAAATCACCACGATTTCATGCTCTTTACCAACAGATTCCCGCATTTCGTAAGCCATGGGCACGCCACCGATTCCCGCACCTAAAACTATAATTCTTGCCATAACACTCACCTCATTGAAATTGATATATCAGATTTTGCAGCGGTACCATCAGCACATATTTATTATTTTCTAACACTCAAAAACCTGAAAGCCAAGAATATTAGCATTTCATAATATTTTCAAGAAAA
>CAZJYS010000167.1:0-4150 GCA_964550075.1 uncultured Methylomonas sp. | reverse complement strand
GTTCGAACATGGCGTCCTTTCTATGAAAACTATTGCCAGACTGGGGAGCAGCTATTTTCCAATGCAAAAACTGCCAAAAATCTCACCTAACAAATCATCGGAAGTAAATTCACCGGTGATTTCGGAGAGGCTGGTTTGGGCTTGTCTGAGGTCTTCGGCGACAAGCTCAGGGGCTTGTTGACTGAGTTGCAAGCCTGCATTTTCAACTGCTTGCTCTGCTAGCGTTAAGGCTTGCAAATGACGACGACGGGCGATGAAGACGTTATCGGTGGTTTCGCCAAAGCCGACGCTGGATTTTAAGTGTTGCTTGAGTAAATCCAGACCCAGGCCGGTTTTGGCGGAAAGATAGATTTCTACGTGATGGCCGGTTTCTATGATTTGCGCAGGATGACCGGATAGATCGATTTTGTTGTAGACCCGGGTTATATCGATATCCGCCGGAAGATTGTCTATCAATTCGGCATTTTCAGCATCCAGACTATCCATCAATAACAACACTTTGTCGGCTTTTTCGATTTCTTTGCGGGCGCGGCGGATGCCTTCCTGTTCGACCAGATTGTCGCTGTCGTGCAATCCTGCAGTGTCGATAATGTGCAGCGGCATGCCATCAATTTGAATCCGTTCGCGCAACACATCGCGGGTAGTTCCGGCAATATCCGTGACAATGGCAGCTTCGTGGCCAGCCAGGGCATTCAACAGACTGGATTTACCTGCATTGGGCTTGCCCGCCAGTACGACGTTCATGCCGTCATGCAATAGACGGCCTTGCTGCGCCGTGGCGTGTATTTTTTGGATTTTGGAATGCAGTTGATCAATCTTGGTGGCGACTACGCCATCGCTGAGAAAATCAATCTCTTCATCGACAAAATCAATAGCCGCTTCGATGTAAACCCGTAGTTCAATCAATTCGTCGATCAGCTCATTGATCTGTTCGGAAAACACACCTTGCATGGATTGTTGTGCCGAGCGTACGGCTTGTTCGGTACCGCTGGTGATCAAATCGGCAATCGCTTCGGCCTGAGCCAAATCAATTTTGTTGTTCAGGAAGGCGCGCTGACTGAATTCGCCGGGTTGAGCCAAGCGTGCTCCCAATTCCAGTACTCGCCTTAACAGCATATCCAATACTACGCTACCGCCGTGGGCTTGCAATTCCAGGATGTCTTCGCCGGTGAATGATGCGGGCCCGGCAAAATAAAGTATCAGGCCAGTGTCGATAATGCGTTGTTCGGCATCCAGAAATCGACAATATTGCGCGTAGCGAGGCTTGGGGGATTTGTGGGTCAGCTGCTGAGCAATCTGCAGCGTTTGGGAACCGGAAATACGGATGATGCCGACTCCCCCATTCCCTGGGGGTGTCGCAATCGCAGCGATGGTATCGCTGTTTTGAATCATTGCTGCCTAATGGGCGTGTGAATCGCCTTCAAGCACATGTTTGGTGATGTACCATTGCTGGATAATCGACAAACTGTTGTTGCAAATCCAGTACAGCACCAATCCTGACGGGAAGAACAGGAAGAACACGGTAAACACGATAGGGAACATTTTCATTACCTGCGCCTGCATCGGATCGATGGGGGCTGGATTCAGGCTTTGCTGAATTTTCATGGTGATACCGTACAAAATTGGCAGCAGGTAGAACGGATCTTGTGCCGACAAATCTTGTATCCACAGGGCAAAATCAGCCTGACGCACTTCCACGGTTTCGATCAATACCCAGTACAAAGAAATGAACACTGGAATCTGCACCAACATCGGCAAACAGCCCCCCAACGGGTTGACCTTTTCGCGTTTGTACATCGCCATCATTTCGGTGTTGAATTTTTGTCTGTCGTCCGCATAGCGTTCCTGCAACTCTTTCAGACGTGGCTGAATTTTGCGCATTTTTGCCATGGACTGAAAACTGGCTTTGGACAGTTTGAAAAACAGGGCTTTAATAATGATGGTCACACCCAAAATCGCCAAGCCCCAGTTACCAACAAAGCTATAAAGCTTGTTTAGCAGCCAGTAAATCGGTTTGGCAACCACGGTCAGCCAGCTGTAATCGACGGTCAATTCCAATCCTGGCGCAGTCGCTTCCATGACCGGCTGAATTTTAGGACCAACAAATACGCGAGCATTGAACAGACCTTCTGTGCTGGGCTCAACATTGACATCTTGTGAATAGGAGCCGATCACATAACGGGCATCTTTCAGCACCTTGGTGTAAAAATGATTTTCCTGATCTGCAGGTGGGATCCAGGCGCTGGCAAAATAATGCTGAATAAATGCCGTCCAACCGCCTTGGGCACTGACATTCAAATCGCCCTCAGCCATGTCTTCGTATTTGATTTTTTGGTACTTGTCTTTATCGGTATAAACAACACCACCGGAATAGGTTCTGATGAAGTTATTGTTGCTGCTATCACTGTGTTCGACGCGTAGCAGTTGGTTGTATTGGCGACCAACCCAAGGTTTACCGGTTTTGTTACTAACTTTATGTGCCACATCGATAACGTAGCTTCCACGTTTGAAGGTGAAAATTTTGCTGATGCGCAAACCTTGATCGTTTGTCCAGGTCAGTGGAATACTGATTTCATCCTGGCCTGCGGCCATTTCGTAATTGGTTTTTTCACTGGTGTAAATAGCGTGATGATCTGGCGCTACCGCTGAATCACCGCTGGCCACCAAACCACTTTGCGCCAGGAACAGATTTTCCGGCTGGCTGTTGAACAGGCGGATAGGCGATAAATCTTTTTCCGGTGCTTGCATGCCAATCAGGGCATAAGCCTTGTTGACGACGGTATTTTCCTTTTCGTGCGGGTATTGCAATAAATCCAGATTGCGTAAGGTGCCGCCTTCGATATCGATTTCCAGCGCAAATACGTCGGTTTTAACTTTGATAATGCGGTTCTGAGACTCCACAACAGCCTGGGCCTGCTGGCTGCCATTTTCCTGGGCAGGATTTGCGTTGGAACCAGCCCCGTTACTACCTGCCACTAAAGGCTTGTCGGAAATAATCGCTTGCGGTTTTGGGCCATAATCGATCTGCCATGATTCCCAAAGCATGTAGGAAATCATCAACATCGCCATGACAAGTATGAATCTAATGTTATCCATTGTTATTTACTCAATTTTTCTGGAACAGGATCAATGCCACCTTCATGAAACGGGTGGCATTTTAATAATCGTCGAAGCGTGAGGTAGGAGCCTTTGGCAGCACCGTGACGCTGGATTGCTTCCAAACCATAACTTGAGCAAGTGGGATAAAAACGACATCTGGGGCCCAGCAAGGGACTTATGAAGTATTTGTAAAACTTAATCAGGGTTATGAGCAAGAATCGCATCGATCAACCAATTTAAGCCAATGCCTTTCCAATGACTTTCTTAATATCTGCAGGTCGGCATTCGCTGCGTCTCCCCTGGCTAAAACGACAATATCAATATTAACGATATGTTGTCGCTGTAACCTGAAGCTTTCCCTGGCAGCTCTTTTTATGCGATTCCGTGCGACTGCATGTTTAACGTTTTTTTTAGCGATAGCCAATCCCAATCTAGCATGCGGTAAGGCTGTGCTAATCGCTAAAACCGTAAAATATTTGTCGGTTGATTTTACCGGGTTTGCAAAGACATTCTTAAAATCGGCGGGCGTCCTTAGCCGATAAGTATCGGGGAAGCCGAAGTCTTTAATCGACAATTAAACTGTCAACGAGGCGCGACCTTTAGCTCTGCGCGCATTGATCACTTTGCGGCCACCAACGGTTGCCATTCTGGCACGGAAACCATGAGTTCTGGCGCGTTTAAGTTTGCTAGGTTGATAAGTTCTTTTCATGATAGTTAGCCTTGTGAAATAAAACGGATAAAAAGGCTGCGGATGATAAGTGAACAGCCTAGGTCATGTCAATTTGACTTAGCACAATCGACTTGATAGAAAGGCATTTTACCTTAAAAAAATGCTTTCGCTATTTATAGCGCTCTAATCGGATATTTATGGACAAATTAATTCTTTTGGTACTTCTGAGCAGTGTTGTTAACTTGGCTGGCTGTAGCTATCAAAAAGGCTGGAGTCCTATAGTGGACAGTTACAATAATCCCAACGCCTATCGCTTGGCTCAAAATTTGGCAGAATGTGAACTAATAGCGCAACAAAATGCTGGCAATACGGTTAATCAGG
>CAZJYS010000166.1:0-4234 GCA_964550075.1 uncultured Methylomonas sp. | reverse complement strand
TCAAGTTTTGGACTTCAATGCTCAAAAGTGACTACTTTACTGAACTCAATGGCTTCATATCAGAAACAAAACCGGCATTGAAGCAACAATACGCCAAACGCTTGGCTGAAGATCTGTCACGACAACAATGGCAAGATTGCTTTCATCGCAACGTATTAGTAGTTTTGGAAGAATTTTATGCCGATGCCCTCTGCCATATACAATCGATACCATTTAACGCAGACCAGCAACAGATTCATAATGGCATGTCAGACTTAACGCTTCAGGTTACGGCGGCCTTCCAGGGATTTATTGATGAATTTCTGTTGTTTGTAGTGGATAAACATCGCACCTCTTGTGCTTTATCTAACTTTCCCGACGAACACAAACCGGACAAAGATTATGTCAATGCTGTGAAACGCGATATTGCCAAGTTGTGGCAGCAGTTTGCCCTGAATGTAAATAACCATTTTCTGGATAATTTATGATGAAATTTTATTTCACACCGGGAGCTTGCTCGATTGGCATCCATATTTTACTGGAAGAGCTGGATCTGATTTTCGAAGCCTACGTGATTAACCTGTTGGCTGGTGATCATATGAAACCAGCATTTCTGGCAATAAACCCCAAAGCCACCATCCCAACTTTAGTCCGCGATGACAACACGGCGCTGACTGAATTTCAGGCCATCGCTTATTGGCTAGCGCGCCGACACCCCAAAGCGGGCTTACTGCCTGATGATGAAGACCTAGTTGCACGTATTATCGAATTGATGGATTTTGTGGTAGGTACCGTGCATGGACAGGGATTTATCCGCATTTTCGTACCGGAAAAATTCGTTCCCAGTCCGACAGATTTTGAATACGTCAAAGCCCAAGGTTTAAACATTGTTCAACAAGCATTGGCTACCATTAGCGATCAACTACCCGTAGCAGGCTATGCTTTTGGTGGTTTCAGTATTGCTGATGCAGCATTATTTTATGTCGAGTTTTGGGCTGATAAAGCCGCTATCGAATTACCGGTCAATTGCCAACAACATTATCGTTTGATGCTGAGTCGTCCGGCTGTTAAACGGGTGTTGATGGAAGAAGGTTACAGACTGGATTAACGTTTTACGGGGGAAACACCATGGGTCTGACAGAAACAGCACAAGTGATTAGCGTTGGCTACCCGCCAATCGATCAAGATCATGCGGAATTCATATGCTTGCTGGATAAACTGGATCGAGCCAGCGATGCTGAGTTTCCAGCACTGTATCAGGTCTTGTATCAGCATACTCAACAACATTTCGAACTTGAACAACTTTTAATGAAGCAAAGCGCATTTCCTGCCGAAACTGAACACAACGGCGAGCATCAGCGGGTTTTAGGCGAATTCAAACAGTTTAAAACTCGGGTAGACAAAGGTTTAATCACTTTTGGCCGTGCTTTCATCAAAGATCGGCTTCCTGCGTGGTTTGTTCTGCATGTCGCTACGATGGACAGTGCGCTGGCAGCCCACATCAAGCAGGGCAACACTAGCCTTTGATTGTGACCATCAAGCCTGAAATTGAATGCTTTGAGGGCTTTTTCAAGCCAGATGAATCCGAGCAGATTTATCAAACTCTAAAACAACATCATGTCTGGCCTGACAATCGATACTACTACGCTGGCCGACAATTTGTCCTACCCCGCTTACAGACTTGGCATGCCGATAATGGGATACGTTACAGCTATAGCAATAATTTACTTGAAACCAAAGCTTGGACACCATTACTGCTAACGATACGATCCAGGGTCGAAGCATTTGTAAAGGCATCATTTAATGCGGTGCTGGTAAATTATTATCGCGATGGCGAAGACCATGTAGGTTGGCATGCAGATGATGAAGCAGAGCTTGGCGAACGACCGCTTATTGCATCACTGAGCTTTGGTGCCGCTCGCCGGTTTGACTTTAAGGCAAAAAATGGCTCCGATTCGGGCGATATCTTATTGCAAAGCGGCACGTTACTCATCATGCAGCCTGCATTTCAGCACAACTATTTGCATAGGATTCCAAAATCAGCTGCCATCATTAACGGACGTATAAACCTGACCTTTCGACAGGTGGTTATGACAAGCAACACGACTTAAATACTATGGCCAAGGAGATTTCAAATGAGCCCTGAGCAGATAACCGTTTGGCTGAAAAATCATCCCTTATCACCGGTACAAATTGATTGCACCGTGGCGGTTATGCTGAAAATTCTGGATGGCAAATGCAAGATGCCTGCTGCGGAAAAACGGGTGATGGCTCTACTTTACGACCAAATCAAGACTCAACCCGGACAGTTACTGGATAACGAACTGCATACCTTGATTGCAGCCGGTCGCGTCCAACCCGAAAACCACGATCTAAAAATGCAGATCTACGAAAAGCGCTTGCTGGCGGAAACCGTGATTTCTCGTCCGGTAATGAAACAATTCAAAGCCTTTATCCGTGAACAAGGCCTGCTAGACCATGCTGAAGAAAGCGACGACAAAAATAGCGTCAGCAATGCTGCGAAAGTCTCTGAGTTGTAAGTTTTACGACAGCACCCAAACACCAGACGCCAGAATAGCCGCATCCAAGCAGATGGCGTCATTATTGCTTGACTGTCATTTTTCTTTTGCAGTTGAGCTATGAAATTGTTTCTTGATTGGTCATCCTACGAAAACGCCGGCATGGGCGATGCCTATGCCGACATTCCCAAGCAAGGTGGTGATTACGCAAAGGCAATTGCCGTTTGTATTGGCAGTCACCAATGTGAACAGATAACGGCCAAAGGTGTGATGTGTCCGAGTTATCGTATTAGCCTGAATCCGGGGCTTTCGCCTGGAGGCCGCATCAAAGCCCTCAAAACTGCTTTGAACACGGAAGATGAACAGGCCTTTTTTAACCCCGCTCTAGCCAAAGCAATGGACTTATGTGTTAGCTGCAAAGGCTGCAAGCGGGAATGTGAAAACGAAGTCGACATGGCCTTGATCAAGGCAGAATTTTTATCGCAGCAGGTTGCTCGTCAAGGTTTACCATTGCGACAAAGGCTCTGGTCTGAATTACCTGGATTACTGCGCTGGCCAGGGTTACGCAATTTGTTACTATTGCGCAATCAATTTACCTGGTTAGCCAAGCTAGGTGAAGCTCTGCTGGGGATGAGTGCAAAAGCCGCCTTACCCATACCAGCCTCAAAGCCATTCAACAACAATCAGCCACAGTCCCCCGAAACAGTTGGCGACAAGCAAGTGGTGTTGTTCGTTGACACCTTTAATCATTACTTCAATCCAGCCGCTGCCCAAGCGGCACAGAGTTTATTAATCGCAGCGGGCTATCAGGTCAGTATCGCAACGCCACTGTTAGATGATCAAGACGATCGTCCACTGTGTTGCGGTCGCACTTACTTTTCCAATGGTCGACTGGATAAAGCTCGCCAAGAAGCATTACGGACACTGGCCGCCTTGGAAGCTCATGTTCAGGCGGGACGCAGTATCATCGGCCTGGAACCCTCCTGTATTCTGAGTATGCGCGATGAATATTTAAAGCTAAATTTAGGCGATGCCGCTAGGCGGTTGGCAGATAAAGTGTTGTTACTGGAAGAATTCATCGTTCGTGAGCAAACAGCCCAACGCTGGATACTGCCATTCCAGGCTATTCCTGGGGTAACCAAGTTGTTGCTCCATGGTCATTGCCATCAAAAGGCCGTGGGTGCCATCAAATCGGTGCGAAAATTATTAAAGCAAATTCCAGGATTAGACTTTGAATTAATTGAGTCATCCTGCTGTGGCATGGCGGGTAATTTCGGTTTGGAGGCTGAGCATTACGCACATTCACAGGCCATGGCTGAACTGGCGCTGTTCCCAGCTTTGCGTAATGCCCCCGAGGCCTTGCTAGTGAGTAATGGTTTTTCCTGCCAATTACAAATTCTCAACGGCGGTTTTGCCAAACCATTACATTTGGCCGAATTGCTCTGCCAGGCTATTCCAAGACAAGAAGCTCACAACAAATCCTCACTCGATTAGGTAAAACCGGCCGCGGCTGTTTATTCGACCTGCTGACTTCAATTTTGGGCCACGGCTTGTTTCATTAACCGCAAACATTCTCGATTTGCGGCCAAATCCAGCGCAGTAAAATCATCTTGTGTAGCGATATTTGGGTTGGCGCCAGCTTGCAATAATTGCTCAACTACCCGCTGTTTGCCGCTTGAGGCCGCATAAATCAAGACCGTGGCACCACTTGGATTTTGATAGTCAATATCAATCCC
>CAZJYS010000165.1:0-4410 GCA_964550075.1 uncultured Methylomonas sp. | reverse complement strand
GCTGTTTATGACATGTATGTTGCAAACACCTGAATAGCTGATGTTTTTCTTGGCTTAAGATGCAAAACAGGCTAGCCTCTACACATCAGTGAACTAATTTACCCATATCCATATGAATGGACGGCTCATGAACGTTTTGAAACTTGGTAAAACCAGCCAACAAATTAGACCTAAAACTAGTTTAATTGCCTTGATGGTCACTTTGATTATCAGTGGTTGCGACAAGGCTGCACCGCCTCCGCCACCAGCGCCCGCGATCGTTGAAGTGACTGAAGTGATTCAAAAAGATGTGCCGATTCATCAGGAATGGGTGGGTACACTGGATGGTATGGTCAATGCGGTGATTCTGGCTCAGGTGTCGGGGTATCTGATCAAGCAAAATTATCAGGAAGGGCAGATGATCAAAAAAGGTCAGTTGCTTTACGAAATCGACCCTAAAACCTTTCAGGCCAATCTGGATGGAGCCCGCAGCAATTTGGCTCGACAAGAAGCGATTTTAAAAACCGCGCGTTTGGATTTGGCGCGGGTGGAGCGTTTGCTGCCTGAGCGGGCCGTCAGTGTGCGCGATCGCGATAACGCGGTGGGTCGTGAAGCCACGGCTGAAGCGGAAGTGTTGACCGCCAAAGCAGCTATCGATAGCGCGCAACTCGAATTGGGCTTTAGCAAAATTTATTCGCCAATTGACGGCATTGCCGGTATCTCCAAGGCTCAATTGGGTAATTTGGTTGGTCCTGGTAGTGCCAATGCGCAGCTCACCACCATTTCCCAGCTTGATCCGATAAAAGCTTATATTCCATTGAGTGAACAGGAGTATCTGCAGTTCGCCAGAAACAAACAAAACGAACAGCAACAGGGCAATCAACCTTTGGAACTGATTCTGGCCGATGGATCGGTTTATCCGCATCCGGGTAAGTTTTTCTTTGCCGACCGGGAAGTCAATGTCAAAACCGGCACGATTCAGGTCGCGATTTTATTTCCGAATCCCGGCAATCTGCTTCGCCCAGGGCAATACGCCAAAGTGCGGGCGGTGGTCAAGAACAAAACCAACGCCATCTTGGTGCCGCAACGCGCCGTGGGCGAAATTCAGGGACGGAATATGGTGGCGGTTGTCAAACCGGATAATACCGTGGCGCTGAAACCGGTCAAAGCTGCTGAAACCATCGGCAACCTATGGGTGATTGACGAGGGCTTGCAGCCGGGTGAAAAGGTGATTGTCGAAGGCATACAAAAAGCCCGGCCGGGTGCTACCGTCGATCCCAAGCCTTTCGTCGAAGCCGCAGCAACCGGCGCGAGGTAAAAGCAAATGGCCAAATTTTTTATCAATCGCCCGATTGTGGCGATCGTGATTGCCATTTTGATGGTGATGATCGGTCTGGTTTCGATGATGGGATTGCCGATTTCGCAGTTTCCCAATATTGCTCCACCGGAGATTCAAGTCACCACCACTTATACCGGTGCTGATGCGGTAACGGTTGAGCAGTCGGTGGCTACGCCGATTGAGCAGCAAATGTCCGGCGTGGATAACATGAACTATATGTATTCCATCAACGCCAACAACGGACAGATGACCTTGCGGGTTAACTTTGATGTGGCGACCGATCCTAATACTGACCAAGTTCTGGCGCAGATGCGCAAATCTCAGGCCGAATCGCAATTGCCGCAGGACGTGCGTAACTTTGGTGTCAACGTGCAAAAATCCACCGCCTCGCCGTTGGTGATGTTTGCGTTGTATTCGCCCAAAGGCAGCTACGACAACATCTTTTTGGCCAACTATGCCTATATCAACATCAATGACCAGATGACGCGGGTCAAAGGTATCGCTAGCGTGTCGATATTTGGGGCCGGGCAGTATGCGATGCGCATCTGGGTCAAGCCGGATCAGTTGGCCAAATTGAATATCACCATCCCGGAAATCATTAGTGCCGTGCAGGCGCAAAACAACGTTAATCCAGCCGGTAAGGTCGGTGGTGAACCGGTACCCGCTGGACAGGAGTTTACTTATGCGGTGCGGGCGCAAGGGCGTCTGCAAACCGAAGAAGAATTCGGCAATATCGTGCTTCGCGCCGAACCAGATGGTTCGATAGTCCGCGTCAAAGATGTTGGGCGCATCGAGCTAGGCGCTCAAACTTATGACATGAAAGGGCGTTTGAATGGTAAACCCGCAGCGTTGATTGCGCTTTATCAATTACCCGGTTCGAACGCCATCGATGCCGCCGAAGGCGCCAAAAAAACCATGGAGGAATTGAAGTCTCGCTTCCCGGATGATTTGGAATATGTAGTGGCCTTGGATACTACCTTGGCGGTAACCGAGGGTATCAACGAAATCATGCATACCTTGTTTGAGGCTATGGTTTTGGTCATCTTGGTGGTGTTTTTGTTCCTGCAAGGCTGGCGTCCTACGTTGATTCCATTGTTGGCGGTGCCGGTATCGTTGATAGGCACTTTTATGCTGTTTCCGGTGCTGGGTTTTTCAATCAACACTTTGTCGCTATTTGGATTGGTGTTGGCGATAGGCTTGGTGGTTGATGATCCCATCGTGGTAGTCGAGGCGGTGGAACATCATATTGAAAAAGGCCTTAGTCCCAAGGAAGCTACCCTGAAAACCATGCAGGAAGTGACCGGGCCAATTATTGGTACTTCCTTGGCATTAATTGCGGTGTTTTTGCCGACAGTGTTCATTCCCGGCATTACCGGCAGGTTGTATCAACAATTTGCAGTGACGGTCGGCGTATCGGTAATGATCTCCACCTTTAATTCATTATCGCTTAGCCCGGCATTGGCTGCTTTACTGTTAAAGCCCAGGGTACGCGGTACTGGGCCGTTACAAAAATTTTACGATGCATTCAATCGCGTCTTCGGTCGCGCCAATGATGGATATGTCAGTTTTTGTTCGGTGTTGATCCGTAAAACCGTGCTCAGCATGATTTTTCTGGGCATTATTGCGGTTTTTGCCGGTGGACTGGGCAGTAAGGTGCCGATGGGTTTTTTGCCGGATGAAGACCAGGGCTATTTGTTTGCGGGTATTCAGCTGCCTAATGTCGCCTCTTTGCAACGTACCGACGCGGCCACCAGCAAAGTTGAAGAGATTTTAAAAAACACCCCAGGGGTGGAATATTACTCATCGGTCATCGGCTACAACATGCTCAGCCAGGCCAACACCACGTATAACACTTTCTTTTTCATTTCCTTGAAGAATTGGGCCGAGCGGACCAAGCCTGAAGAACAATATGCCGCCATCAAAGCCCATCTGAACAAAGAACTATCCCAGCTCCCCGAGGGGATTGCCATGGCCTTTCCGCCCCCGGCGATTCCCGGCGTGGGCACTTCCGGTGGTGTGACGATGATCGTCGAGGATAGAGGGGGTAAAGATGTGGCGTATCTGGCTGAAAATACCAATAAATTTATTGCTGCCGTCAAGGCTCGTCCCGAGATTGCCAACGCCTTTACTACGGCCGTGCCATCCGTGCCGCAGATCATGGTGGATGTCGATCGCGATAAGGTATTGAAACAGGGCGTGCAGTTGTCTGATGTGTATAAAACCCTGCAAGCCTATATGGGTTCAGGCTTTATCAACTACTTCAATCGCTTTGGTCGGCAGTGGCAGACTTATGTACAAGCGGAAGGCGAATTTCGCAAAGATACCAGTTCGCTCGGTCAGTTTTATGTGCGCAACAGTTCCGGCGAAACCGTGCCGTTGGCGGCGCTAACTACTGTCCGGAAAACCGAAGGCCCGGAATTTACCATGCGCTACAACCTGTTTCGCAGTGCGCAGGTTAATGTCACGCCCAAGCCCGGCTTCAGTTCGGCGCAGGCGATGAAAGCCATGGAAGAAGTGTTTGCCGAAACCATGCCGTCCGACATGGGTTATGACTATATCGGGATGAGTTTTCAGGAAAAGCAGGCTCAGCAAGGGCTTTCGCCGGCCGTGGTATTTGGGTTTGCGATTTTCTGTGTGTTCCTGATTTTGGCGGCGTTGTATGAAAGCTGGAGTTTGCCGTTCAGTGTGTTGTTGGGTACACCGATTGCCGTGTTCGGTGCTTTTGCCGGATTGATGGTCGGGCAATACGAAAACAATATCTACGCCCAAATCGGTCTGGTGATGCTGATCGGTCTGGCCGCCAAAAACGCCATTCTGATTGTCGAATTCGCCAAAATGGGGGTCGAGGAAGGCAAAAGCATTTACGAGGCTTCCCTGGAAGCAGCGCGTTTACGCTTGCGGCCCATTCTGATGACGGCCTTGTCGTTTATTTTGGGTTGTTTGCCGTTAGCCATTGCTAGCGGTGCAGGGGCTTTGTCAAGACGGGTTATGGGGTTTGCTGTAATTGGCGGTATGACGGCTGCTACTGTGATTGCCATCTTTTTAATTCCGGTGTTGTTTTATGCAGTGGAAACCCTGGCAAAACCGAAAAA
>CAZJYS010000164.1:0-4426 GCA_964550075.1 uncultured Methylomonas sp. | reverse complement strand
CTTTTAGAGCAACAAGCTACCGCCCGATTAGAAAACCTTCATAGCCAAAGACCAGTATGCCTATCATCCGAGGCTGATCTTCTCCATCCTGATCTATGCCTGCAGCCGGGGCGTCTTCTGCTCCCCGCATATCGAGCGCCGCTGCCGGGAAGATTTGTCCCATGATCTTGGATATCGCCTTCATTCTGCGCAACTATCTCGACGCAGACAAACAATTACCACCTATTTCTTTAATTATCGCTATCGATAAACGCCAGGGTTTTTTCCGGCACAGCGGCTGGGTTTTTAGCTTGCAAAGACAGTTGGCTGTCTTCATGCACAGCGGTCATAAACTGAATCAGCTGTATCTCCAGTTTCAATTTTTCCTGTGGATTCGGCTCATCCCACATCCTGTTCAAAATTTGCTTGGCGTGATGATGAATGGTGAACGCCACCGCCTCAGGCAAGTGTGCATAACTAATCCGCAGTGATTCCTTAAGCTTATCCAACGACTGCAAATAGTGTTGGTAATCCTTTAAATCCTGTTTGCATTGGGTCTTGACCATCGCCAGTTCATTTTGATTTTTGGCTTCATTGATGGCTAATTCGTGTGCCAATTGCTGCGCCTGTTTTTTCAATTGCGCTACCAAGGCTTGCTGAGTCAAGGCATTTGCCTGCCGTAAAGCCGCCACATCCTGTTGTCGCTCCAATTGCCAATTTAGATTTTCGTCTCGTTTATCGCGCCAAAAACTCAGCGCGCGACTCAACCAATGACCGATGTCCGACATAGGGCTTGATCACGCAAAGCCAGCATGGCTTGTGAGTTGGATTGTTTATGCAGTTGTTTCAAGTTTTGATAAAAAGATTGGTACACGCTGGGTTCCAAACTGGCTTTCAGCTCTCCATTGATAGCCTGAAACAATTCACGACAGTGTTTTTGGTTATTTGCTACCAATAAACGCTGACGCTTGAATTGAGCCCGGTAAAACTGCTGGCGCTTTTCAAGAGCGGCTCGCTGGTTAGCCTGTTGGCGAAAGCCATGCAGCATGATCAATCGTCTTAAAGCACGGTGTTCACGACTTAGATAATCGGCCGCTTGGCGATACAAGGCCTGTAGCAACAGCCAGCAACCCACGAATAATAATGCGGCAAAAGCCGCCAACAGGATGTTTGATGCCAACCCATAACTGCCGACCATCAGCCAGGACAAACCCAATTGCCAACAGACAAATCCAATCAAAAACAGCAGCATGGCCAAACTACAGGCTAACAATACACCGTATAGCAAGCCTTTAAGCACGGCTAACCTGCCCGCTCGATAAATTCCAGCGCGTTGCCATCACGATCCCGACAAAACAAGGCTTTGCGCCCGGATATACTCAATGTGTAGGCAATACCGGCCTGTTCCAAATCCTGCCGTAACATTTCGACTGACTGACAATGTAAAGCGACATGCCGATCACGCCCGCCATGAACAGGTCTGCCTGTAGTGGGATCAGGATTATCCAGTTCCAATAGATGTATTTGCTGTTCGCCAATTTGTAACCAGGCCCCTGGAAAGGGTAAATCAGGTCTCTCAACGGGAACCATGCCCAGCACATCACGATAAAAACGCAATGATTGCTCAGTATCTGAAACAATCAAGCTGGCGTGATGGATGGTAAATTGATTTTTGGACATGATGAGAACCTTTGGATTATAAGCTTTCGCATTATAGCGCGGCCCGAGGGTTAGGTCCGTGCGGATTTCAACCACCCCAAAGAAGCCAGAGTTGATTCCTTAGGCTTATATTCGGCACCAATCCAGCCTGAATAGTCAGAACTTGTTAACAGTTGAAAAAAATTGGCGAAATCAATCTTTCCTGTTCCCGGCTCACCTCGTCCAGGGCAATCTGCAAACTGTATATGCCCAATTTTATCCAGATGCTGAAGTAAAAAATCCTGGCAATCCTCCTGCATGCGCATCATATGATAGATATCGTATTGCAGGCAGAGATTGGGATGCTGAACCTCTTCAAATATCGATAGCATTTTTTCACTACTATCGACGATAAAGCCTGGCATATCGTAGCTATTAATGGCTTCAAACACTGTCTTGACACCAATAGCGGCAAAAGCCTCTGCGGCATAGTGCAAGTTTTGTTTAAAGGTTTGCAGGTAATCAGCCAATCGCTGTGGATCATGACAACACCCTGGCAAGATATTGACCGCTTCAGGCTTTAACAGACGCGCATAAATCAGGGCCTGCTCAACGGCTTGTCTGAATTGCCGCTGTTTTTCCGGCACTGCCGCCAAGCCTTCGCCGCCCTGCAACAGATCATCGGCATCGACATTAAACAAAACCAGCTTAAGGTCATTCGTGATTAAAGCATGTTGGATTTGTTCTGGACTGAGTTGGTAAGGAAACTGAATTTCGACCGCATCGAAGCCCTGCCGTTTAGCCTGCTCAAAACGCTCCAGCAAAGGCCATTCGGTAAATAACAGACTGAGATTGGCCGAAAAACGAAGCATTAATCGAGCTGGTAAAGTTTGATAAGCGTCGCTGGATCTTGTTCGAGAAACCCCTGACTACCATGCAACTGCATCAATTGAGCCGCCAAACCAGACATAGGCACCGCACTAGCCTCAACTGCCCCTAGCTGAGTCGCCAGATTTAAATCTTTCAGCAAGGTTTTAACCCGCCATTTCACTGGCTCAAACTGCTGTGCTGCCATTTCAGGCCCAACAATTTGTAGTGGCTTGGAATCAGCGAAGCCGCCCGCCAATGCCTCAGGAATTTTGGCGGTATCCACACCAGCCTTTTGCGCTAAAGCCATCATCTCCGCAATCACTAGCACGTTACAACTGACTATCATTTGATTACAGATTTTGGTGGTCTGTCCACTGCCCACATCACCCATGTGAGTCAGTCGACTATACAAAGGCCTCAGCACTTCTCGCGCCACGGCAATATCTTCCGCTTCGCCCCCGGCCATAATCGCTAAAGTGCCTTGTTCCGCCCCGGCCGTACCGCCTGAAACCGGCGCATCCACCCAATGCATGCCGCAAGTTTGTTTGAGTTGCGTTGCCAACTGTCGAGTGGTTGCCGGGTCAATACTGGATAAATCAATTAGCAGTTTGCCAGCTTTACCATGAGGCAAGATCTGTTCGGTCACCACGCTTTCGACCACTTGCGTGTCGGATAAACAAATCAAGATGACGTCCGAATTATCCACCAATTCAGACAACGTATTACAAACAACCGCGCCAGCTTGTTGTACTTCGCTAAGTTTGTCAGCACTGCGGTTCCAGACGTTGACTTGAAAACCGGCTGCCAGCAAACGCAAGGTCATCGGCTTTCCCATCAGCCCAATACCGACAAAACCCAAAGTATAAGCAGTTTCCATCATCGATTATTCGTAGAGAGCTTCACTTAAATCCGGCGCTTGCGGCAAGCTTTCCTGAGCGATGCGTTGCTCATAGTCCCGACCTGACACTACGCTCAATTGACTATTCATTAGCAGATTGTTGTGTACCATCTGAAAGGCTTTGTCAAAATCTGCATTGATAAAACCACGCGCCAATTGCTCACAAAGCATGTAAAGCGCTGAATAATGAATGCTTTCGCCCGAGGCACATTGATTGATTTTGTCCGCCAACACGCGCATTACGGATAGCACGGAGCCATCCTGCCGCCATGTCACGGAAGTTGCTAAAACATCGTCACCACGACAGGCTATGGCCGCCAATGCGTTGTAGGATAAATCCACCAAACCCGCCAGAATTTTGGCCAGATCTCCAGCTGTAATGGCTTTAAAGGTTTCGCTACCGCAATCCATCAACAACGCCTGTCTCATCACAATATCCATATCCGACAAATGGGTTATTTCCGATGCATTGGCTTGAGGGATGCCAAACTGTTCGTGAAACTGTCTGACAAGTTGTAAATGTTTGTTCATGATGACACTCCTAAGCTGGAAAACAGAATTTAGCTGATGCGCTTCCTAGCCTGTACCAGCGAAATAATCACGACGATAATCAAAGCGGCTAGCGAGATTTCCAATGTCAAAAAAGCGCCGATTTTAAAATAAGCAAAGTGAGGGTGCACATAACGTACCAACCAAACTTAAAAAAAACCGATTGTTTCAAACAACCAATAGAATATCCCTAATTGGGTGTAATAGCCTCTAACCATTGATCAAGGTGATCTTCTAATAAATAGTTATCCAAGACCCATTGTTTCAAAACCTGCCCTTCTTTAACCAACGCATCGGGCTCATTAACTTTTTCCCGGATGGCTTTGATCCAATGATTGACGTTATTAGACACCCGCGTCACCGGCGCATTGCGATAAGGCGTAATATCCGAACACACCACAGGCCAGCCTAATACGCCATATTCCAATAAACGCAGATTGGTTTTGGCCATATTGAAATTATTGTATTCCAACGGCGCAATCGCTAAATCCA
>CAZJYS010000163.1:0-4428 GCA_964550075.1 uncultured Methylomonas sp. | reverse complement strand
CTGATGTGCCATCCGGCAAATTACGCAGTTTGTCTTTTGCGCCTTATCACGAAGGTTTTAGTCCCATCGAGCAAAAGTTTCCACTACCGGAACATATTGATGCCGATCTTCGCCTGTTAGCGGATAAAACCTTTGCTATCCGTACCTATTCGATACTGGGAGGTATGCAACCGACAGCAGATTTTGCCAAACAATATGGTGTGGATATGCTGATGGGTGGCTGGTTGGGTGATGGTCATAAAGAAAATCAGGTTGAAATCCAGGCTTTGATTCAAGCGGCCAATGCGCACCCGGATGTGGTTAAAAGGGTGATCGTCGGCAATGAAGTTTTATTACGCAAAGACATGGATATCGAGCATCTGATTGGCTACATCCGCCAGGTGAAACAGGCCATCAAACAGCCGGTGACTTATGCTGATGTCTGGTCGAGCTATATGAAATACCCGCAGCTATTTAATGAGGTCGACTTTATTACCATCCATATCTTGCCTTATTGGGAAGACGAGCCGGTGGCGATTGAACATGCAGCCGAGCATGTTGAAAACATCGTCAAACAAATCAAAGCCAAAGCCAAAAGCGTGGGCGTGGATAAGCCAATTCTGATCGGCGAATCGGGTTGGCCCGCTGCCGGGCGGCAACGCGGGCTGGCGGTGCCCGGGGTGGTTAATGAAGCTCGCTTTATTCGTAGTCTGATCCAGGTCGCCAACCAACAAGGTTTTGATTACAACATTGTCGAAGCGTTTAATCAGCACTGGAAAAGTCAAAACGAAGGTGTGGTGGGGGCCAACTGGGGCTTGTTTAACCTGGATCGCGAGCCGGTCTTTCCTTTGACTGGCCCAGTCACTGAAAATCCGCGTTGGCTGACGCAGGCGGGATGGGCTTCAGTGCTGTGCTTGGGTTTAGCCCTGATGGCTGGCAAATCTTTGTCTGCATTATCGGGATTGCGATTATTGCTGATTTTGGGTATGACCCAAGTTTTTTGTATTGTGTTGATCGATCTTGGCGATTTTCTCTGGCGTACCAGCTATAGCCCTTTGCAACGGGCTAATACCATTTTGATGGTGTTGGCCAATACCATCATGTCGATGTTACTGTTACAGCGTTTGCAAAAATCGCTCAGCGGCCAACCTGGCCGCGCTGTTTTTGATAATGGGTTAGGGCATGGTTATGTGTTTTTTGCTGGATTGGCCGCGTTAAAAACTTTGCATTTGGCTATCGATGGTCGATATCTGAGCTTCCCCGTGGAGCAATTTGTCATTCCCAGCCTGGGTGTTGTGTGTTTGATCATCGCTAAGCAATTTGGCAGTAAATCCGTTTATTGCGGCTTGTCTGACCTGACAGGCTGTTCTGAACTGAAGCCGCTGCACAAATATTTAGCCTATATTCTGCTGATTTCAGCTATCGGGCTGGTCATCGGCGAAACCCATGCTTTTATGGAAGCCTATGATTTCATCCAGGCGCATCCAGATTTCTACGAGGGCTTGCCTGTGGCTCTGGGTTATACCTTGCAGAATGGCCAACTGGTGAGTTGGTTGTTGTGTGTAGTGATGTTGGCCCTGCCGTTTTGGCCACTGGGTTCAGCATATTCAGCAGCGAGTGAGTTACAAACCGCGCAGGGTTAAACCAGCTCATGCGAACAAATTACACCGGGTTGGGATTGTTTGTATAATCGAGGTTAGTTTTATCACCCTCATTTATTCATGCCCTTAACTTTTCCCCGCATAGGCATTATTGGCAAGTTTGGCGATCCTGGTATCGCCATTACGCTTGCAGAGCTCTATCAGTTTTTGCAACAGCAAGGTCATCAAGTTCTGGTGGATGATCAGAACGCCAGATTGATCAAAGCGGCTGGTGTCCAAGAATATCCTATTGCCGAATTACCCCAATATTGCGATTTGATCATTGCCGTGGGTGGCGATGGCACTTTCCTGGCGGCAGCTCGAGCCGCCGCAGATTTTGATATTCCCTTGATCGGGGTGAATTTGGGGCGTCTGGGTTTTTTGGTGGACATTTCACCCGAACACCTGAAACGTCTTTTGTCGCTGATATTGGACGGCCATTACAAGATTGAACAGCGTCATTTGTTACAGGCGCACATCATCCGCGGCAATCAGGTGATTCATAGTGAAACCGCAGTCAACGAAGTAGTGGTGCATCGCTGGGTGACGCCCAGCATGATCGAAATCATCACCAGTATTGATGGGGTGTATTTGAACACGCAGCGTTCGGATGGACTGATTATTGCCACCCCAACCGGTTCTACCGCTTATTCCTTATCAGCGGGCGGCCCGATTTTACACCCGGCTTTGAACGCCTTGGTACTAGTGCCGCTCAATCCGCACACCTTATCCAATCGACCCATCGTGATTGACGATCAGGTTGAAATCGAGATCAGCTTCAGCCCCACCAAACAAATCAATGCGCTGGTGACCTGTGATCATCTGGAAATACCGGATGTGCTGATCGGCGACAAAATACTGGTTAAAAAGGCAGACAAAGCCTTCAAGATTTTGCACCCGGAAAACCATGATTATTTTCATATACTCAGAAGCAAGCTCAACTGGAGCCGTGGCTAGGACGTCTGAATTATGTTGTTAAACCTGAATATCATCGATCTGGCGGTAGTGGATAGTCTGGATCTTGACTTGGAACCCGGCATGTCGGTATTGACCGGTGAAACCGGCGCCGGTAAATCCATCCTGTTAACTGCCCTGGGGTTGGCATTGGGCGATAGGGCGGATTCCGGTTATGTGCGTCCCAACAGCAAACGCGCCGAAATCAATCTGGAGTTTGATTTGAGTAAGGCTCCTGCCGTTAAGAACTGGCTGGAAGCACAAGAGTTGGATGATGAAGGACTTTGCTTGGTGCGGCGAACGGTGAGTGAAGATGGTCGCTCCAAAGCGTACATCAACAATCGACCGGTGAACTTGCAAATGCTGCAGGCCTTAAGTCGTCAGCTGGTGGAAATCCACGGCCAGCATGCACATTTAACCTTGCTGGATAAGGAAGAACAGCGCTTGTTGCTGGATGGTTTTGCGCAAAACCAGTCGATGCTGGAAGCTGTGAATGATTGTTATCAAAACTGGAAACAAACCCATAAAACGCTGCAGCAATTGCTTAAATCCGGCAGTGACCAAGTCGAACGTGAGGAGTTACTGCGTTATCAATTGGACGAATTAAATCAGCTGGATCTGGACAATTTCGATTATCAGGAACTTGCGGATCAACATCATAAAATCGCCAATGTCGGCAAGTTGTTAAGCGTTGGTCAGCAACAACTGGATATCCTGTATGACAACGATCAGCAATCAGTGGCGCAAATGCTGGGACATTGTCTACATGGCTTGAACGAGTTATCCGAGTATGCCCCCGAGTTGGGTGATGTTAGCGAATTACTCAATGAAGCCGAGATTCAAATCAACGAAGCCGCCAAGCAATTACGCCGTTTTCTGGAAAACCTGGAAGCCGATCCGCAACAGTTGATCTGGTTGGAAAATCAGATCGGTATCGTGCAAAACCTCAGTCGCAAGCATAAAACTTCCCCTGAAGAATTGCCGCAGTTAGCCACGCAATTGGCTAGTGAACTGGAAAACATCAGCCATAGCAGTGAACGTATCGAAGCGCTAACTGCAGACGCCGAGCGGTTATTAAAGCAATATCAACAATTGGCTGGTCAATTGTCAGCCAGTCGCCAACAAGCCGCACAAGAGTTGCAGCAACGTATTTCCGATACCATCAAGGAATTGGGCATGCCGCATGGCGAGTTTGTGGTCAATATTTCCAGCCAGGAAAACGGCGAACCGCAGCGTAATGGCTGGGATAGCATCGAATTTTTAGTCAGCACCAATCCAGGGTTGCCAGCCAAACCGTTGGCAAAAGTGGCCTCCGGCGGCGAGTTGTCGCGGATCAGTCTGGCGATTCAAGTCACCACTAGCACCGATAAAACCACACCCACCATGATTTTCGACGAAGTCGATTCGGGCATTGGTGGGGGTATCGCTGAAATTGTCGGCCAAAAATTGCGGCGGCTCAGTCAGAATCGGCAGGTTTTATGTGTGACGCATTTACCGCAGGTGGCATCGCAAGCTCATCAGCATTTGTTTGTGGCCAAAAATCAAAATGCCGCAGTCACCTCGTCAACGGTCAGGCGTCTGAGCGACGAAGAACGGGTAGCTGAAGTTGCGCGCATGCTGGGCGGTGTCACCATTACTGAAAATACCCTGGCACATGCCAGAGAAATGCTGGCTATTCACACGGTGGAGAGTCGCTAACTTTTGACTATTTTTGTCACTGACAATCCCAGTGTCTTGGCATAAGCAGATTAAGCCCAACAAACATAACCGGAGCCGGTAGAATAATAGCTATTCGAAACCAAATGCCGTAACCGGCTACCCGGAGTATTCAATGTTCAGATTAAGCCAGTATATG
>CAZJYS010000162.1:0-4488 GCA_964550075.1 uncultured Methylomonas sp. | reverse complement strand
GCAGCCGTCAGCCAGGTCAGAACGTTGTCTGACTGGACCCGAACCACGCACGCCTTCCATGGCAAAATGCAGGTCTACAAGCAGGATGTCACCACCGCACAATCGCCCGACAAACTGGCACACAAAAAAGGTGAATTGATCCGTGACGAGCGTGGTCACCCGATCATGTGGGGCGGGCGTGGTTGGGATACCATCGATAACGATCAAAATCGCTTACCCATGACTAAAGATGCTAGCGGCAACTTCACCGTTCCCGCTGCAGCATTTGCTCCTGCCGCCCGCAATAACTGGAAGCCTGATCTTTTCCCGCCCCATCCCTTGGGCCAGGAAATGTTGCCAGTGGGTGAGAATATTGACATGGACAACAACTGCCTGACTTGTCATACCGGGAAGACGGAAAAAAGCTTCCGTGACATACACCACGCTGCCGGCATGAAATGCGATAGTTGCCACGGCGGCATGCTGGCGGTTGGTCTGACTTACCCGAATGAAATCTATGACGGTAACAGATCCATGGCAGGCGCACTCGGTAACGATGATCCAACTACGCTTACGGCACCCGACTTTCGTCGAGCCTGGTTGGATGAGCCTGATTGCGGTTCATGTCATGTGGGCGATGCCAATCTGGATAAAGACGGGGAAGCTGGTTTAAAACATTACTTTAGTGCTGGCGCGCTCAAACAAGGCTGGCTGGATGAAGACAAATCCGCTGCATCCATACATCCGGTCAACGCCCGTTTTGCTGTGATGCCCAGCGTTGAATCCCGTCCTGAAAAACTTGCCGCGACTGACGCTGATGTTGCAGCTGGTTTGGCTGCAAAAAAAGGCGACACCATCTACAAGGAACGCGACATATCGCAATCTCTTTACCGTAAGAGTGGTGATGTGCATGGTAGCGGTGGCAACGGTATCTTGAACTGTTCTACCTGCCATGGCGGTTCCCATGGTATCTGGCCAAACAAAGATCCCAATGCCAACGACAATGTCACCGCCAAGCAGTTGCAAGGCTATGACGGAAATATTGCTGAATGTTCTACCTGCCACATCAAGGATGATTTTAAAACAGGCCTGGTGGCGACTGATGGTGGTGATTCCGGTTTAGGTGTTGCTCAGGGTAAACGCGATGGCATCGTTGTATCTCCAGCCGCCCTGACCAAAAAGGGGAATGCATTCCTGGCCGGGCCACATGGCATGCACCCAGTTGGTGATGAATACTGGTACAAACACGCCGAAGGCGCAGCCAAAAACACCAGTAAAGGCAAGCATAAGGATAACTTGAATGGTGGCTGGCATAACGACATGGCCGGCATGCCCGGGCCGGATGGCGAAGATCAGTGCGCTGCCTGCCATGGCGCCGATCATAAAGGAACCCGTTTATCCAGAACTTTGGTTGACAGAGTTTTGATCAACGCAAAAGGCAAACCAATCAAAGTTGCCAAAGATACAGTGATTGGTTGTAATCTGTGTCATAGCCTGGAAAAAAGCTTTGCCAGCCGCCCTCAGGGAGGTTGGAAAGAACCAAAGTTGCATCACGCGCCTTTGCCGGAAGCTGTTACCAGCAATCCAAATTCTGGAGGCTCATCTCCCGGTCACGGATAAATTGAAGTAGAGTAACTTTCTAAGCCGCCGTGTCTATTAGACCGGCGGCTTTTTCATGTATGATCCCTTGTCATGACTCAGCATAAACTCGAAAATCCCGACAGTGTACCCACCCAATATTGGCATTTACTTGACGATGCCCGTGTGCAATGCGATTTATGCCCACGTTTTTGCAAATTGCACCTTGGACAACGCGGTCTGTGTTTTGTCCGGCAAAATCTTGATCAACAAATCGTCCTGACCAGTTATGGTCGTTCCAGTGGCTTTGCTATCGATCCTATTGAAAAAAAGCCCTTAAACCATTTTTTACCCGGCACGCCGGTTTTTTCCTTCGGCACGGCGGGCTGTAATTTAGCCTGCAAGTTCTGCCAAAACTGGGATATCAGCAAATCCCGGGAAATGGACACGTTAATGAGTCGCGCCTCACCAGAAGCTATCGCCACAGCGGCTATGCAACACAACTGTAGCAGCGTGGCTTACACCTATAACGATCCGGTGATTTTTCATGAATACGCGATTGACACTGCTAAGGCCTGCCGAGAATTGGGCATTAAATCCGTCGCAGTCAGTGCAGGTTATGTCTGCGCAGAACCACGTGCCGAGTTTTATCAATGGATGGATGCCGCCAATATCGATTTAAAAGCCTTTAGCGAAGATTTTTATCACAAAATCACCGGCGGTCATTTGCAGGCGGTATTGGAAACACTGTTGTATTTAAAACATGAAACCCCAGTCTGGTTTGAACTGACGACGTTGATCATTCCAGGCGAAAACGACTCAGAAGCCGAATTGCAGGCCATGACGCAATGGGTAGTGGAAAATCTCGGTCCGGATGTGCCCATGCATTTCACCGCCTTTCATCCTGACTGGAAAATGACGGATAAACCGCGCACCCCAAATGCATCCTTGCTGAAAGCCCGCAACATTGCCCTTAACAACGGCGTGCGTTACGCCTATGTCGGTAATGTGCATGATAAAGCAGCAGAGAGCACGTATTGTCATCAGTGCGGAGAATTGTTGATCGGTCGGGATTGGTATGTGCTATCGGACTGGCATCTGGATGCTGAGGGTAAGTGTCAATTTTGCGGTACAACCTGTGCCGGATATTTTCAAGCGCTACCCGGCGATTGGGGTGCCAAACGCCAAGCGGTGCGTCTAACATAATCACCAGTAACGCAATTCCGCTATTTCTGGTATAAAACCGCCACAATAATAACAACCCGGGAGAAATCAATGATTACAGTCGCTATTTATGTATTAACCATGTCTTTTGCAGCTTATGTGATCTATAGCGTATGCAACAAATAATGTCGCAAGCTCCTTGGCGCTAACGAATTAGCAGATAGGTTGGGCCAAACATATTAAAGCCCAACCATTTGATTTTATTGTAATTAGCCAAACCAGCTCGATGTCGTTTTAATCCGTCCCAGCTTTTATGAACACCACCGAGATCAAGAGCCATTTTTATGCCTATCTTTCCAGATTGCGATGGATCAAGCGCTGGGGATTGAAACGTAATGCGCACGAAGAAAATGTCATGGAACATAGCTGGGAAGTGGCGGTGATCGCCCACACCCTGGCGTTAATCAAGAACCGTTATTATGCGGGACAAGTTGACGCCAACGCCATTGCCACAGCCGCTTTGTATCATGACATTACCGAAGTGATTACCGGCGATCTGCCGACGCCTATCAAATATCACTCGCCAGCCATTTTGGATGCCTACAAAAACATTGAGCATCAAGCGGAAACCGAATTACTAAAACTGTTACCAGCGGCTTTGCAAAAGGACTTTCAGCCACTCATTCAACACGAGCAATTACCCTTGGAACACCAACTCATTATCAAAGCAGCAGACAAAATTTCAGCGTATCTGAAGTGTCAGTCGGAATTAAAAGCCGGTAACAGTGAATTTGAAATGGCGGCTCAACAGCTGGCGCAAAACATTCATGAATTACAACAACCGGAAGTGATTTTTTTTATGCATAGTTTTGTGCCCAGCTGCGGATTGACGCTTGATGGGTTGATGCAGACAAATTAAGCGCTTATAGGCTTTCGAGGTTTGCATTGGGCAAGACAAACAACAAAAGTCGGGTGGCTACAAATCGCTGATGACTCGCACCGGCCAGTGTACAGGATATCTTGCTATTCTCCAGCAATCGCCATTTGTTCCAGCAAAATTGACCCTACCCGGGTATTGCCGCGTAAATCAACGTCATTACCAATCGCTACGATATTCCGCAGCATGGTTTTCAGATTACCGGCAATAGTAATTTCTTCTACTGGATATTGAATCACGCCATTCTCCACCCAGAAGCCGGAAGCCCCCCTTGAATAATCGCCGGTCACCCGGTTTACACCCTGCCCCATCAATTCAGTCACCAACAAACCCGTGCCCAGTTGTTTAAGCATGGCGGCAAAATCGTTCGGCCCGCTTTCAACCATCAGATTATGCACCCCACCCGCATTACCGGTGGTTTGCATGCCCAGCTTGCGCGCTGAATACGTACTTAGAATGTAAGAGCGCAAAATTCCGTTGCTGACAATATCTTTAGCTCGCGTAGCCACGCCTTCCGCATCATAACTCGCGCTACCCAAGCCACCGACCAATAATGGCTGTTCGTGGATGTGTACAAAATCCGGCAAAATCTGTGTATCCAGACTGTCCAGCAAAAATGACGATTTACGATATAAACTGCTGCCGCTGATCGCGCCCAGGAAAGCCCCAATCAATCCGGAAGCCATTTCCGGCGCAAACAAAACCGGGCATTGTCGAGTACTGAGACTACGCGCATCCAGTCTTGCCACGGTGCGTTGCGCAGCCTTTTCACCCACTGCCTGAGCCGATTCCAGCAAAGCGGGATTGCGGGCCACGCTATACCAGTAATC
>CAZJYS010000161.1:1574-4493 GCA_964550075.1 uncultured Methylomonas sp. | reverse complement strand
TACTTATCTAATATCCCTTTGTTGCTTTCGTCACTCCAATCGGATAGTGATCAGTTAATTAAACATTGACTTAAATCAAGAACACAACATTATTAATCCCTAAAATACGCCCCATGTTGATTGCTTTCCTACTCTCGACATGATCCTCTTGAAAGATAGGTCTTTTGGCGGGTGAGTTTAACTCCCCCGCCTTTTTTTTATCTTTTATAATCTGGGCTGTAATTATTGATGGTCCACCAATCATGCTTAGCGCTCAACAAAAAAATCTTATCATCCAGGCTGAATTAAGCTTTGCCGAGCTAACTGAACCCCGATTTTGCGAACTTTGCGACCATCCCGAATTCATTTCATCGGCCAGTGATGCCGAATTAATCAGTTTTCTACAAATCGCCAATGCTTTGTACCGTGGTGGCGAACCCATAATCACCGACAATGATTATGACTTTATCTATCTGGCTGAACTCAAAAAACGCTATCCTGATCATTCGCTACTTCACACTGTAGAACCGGAACCCGCTTTCGCCGGTAAAACCGTGGATTTACCTGTCATCATGCTATCCACAGATAAAGCCTACAGTCTGGAGGATGTCACTCGCTGGAGCACTCGCATCGAAAAAGCCGCGCTCGAACTCAACCTGAGTTTTACCGAATTACTGTTTAAAGTCACCCCCAAATTGGATGGCTATGCCGCCTACGACGATGGCGAAATGCTTTACACCCGCGGCGATGGCAGGAAGGGCACGGACATTAGCCGAGTGTTTGAACGCGGTCTGCAAGTCGCCAATCAGGGACAACGCGGGCTTGGCCCGGGCGAGATTGTGGTTTCGCGCAGTTATTTTGACGAAAATCTGGCTGAGTTTTTTGATAACGCACGTAATTTTCAAGCCAGTGTGATTAAGGAAAAACAACTGGATACGCATGCCGAACAGGCCATCAAGGATCAAGCTGCAGTGTTTTACCCTTTTGCCTTATTGCCCTGCTGGACGGGAAACTGGCAAACGCTGATGGGCGATTTTGAAACTATCATCAAAACCATCTGGCATCAGGTGGATTACGATGTGGATGGCGTGATCCTGGAAATCGTTGACGAACCACTCAAGCAATACCTGGGCGCCACCCGCCATCATCATCGCTGGCAACTGGCCTACAAGGAAAATCTGCAAACCGCCGAAGTCAAAGTTTTGAACGTGACTCCACAAACTTCCCGCTCCGGTCGCATTACGCCGGTCGCAGAACTGGAGCCGGTCAGACTCAGTGGCGCATTGTTATCACGAGCCACCGCTCATCATTACAAAATGGTGCAAGATAAAGGCATAGGCCCTGGTGCCATTATTCAACTGGCCCGATCCGGCGAGGTGATTCCAAAAATCGAACAGGTACTGACACCCGCCCAACCGCAAATCCCGAGCCATTGCCCAAGTTGCCAGCACGAACTGATCTGGGACAACGATTATTTAATCTGCCCCAACAACCTGACCTGCCCGGCGCAAATCAGCAACAGCATGGAGCATTTTTTTCGGGTGTTAAAAAACAACGATGGTTTTGGTGCTGCAACGATTAAAAAGCTCTATGAATTTGGCATTCGCCGGGTGGATGAAATTTACACCTTAACCGCCGAACAATTCGAAAGCATGGGTTTTGGACCCAAACAATCACAAAATTTGCTGGATCAATTGCTACGCAGTCGTAGCGAAGCCATTGAAGACTGGCGTTTTTTAGCCGCGTTCGGGGTATTTAGAATGGGCCTTGGGAATTGTGAGCGGCTGCTGGCTCATCATGCTTTGGGTGACATTTTCAATCTGACTGAAACCGACATCATCGCGATAGAAGGCTTTGCAGAAAAAACCGCTGCGGTGATTACCGAAGGTTTTGCCAACATTAAACCCTTGTTCGATCAATTGACGAGCCTGGGGTTTAATCTGCAATCAACACAAATCTCGGCAAACGATGCCCAAACTCACGTTCTGGCTGGGAAATCACTAGTATTTACTGGCACCTTGCACAGCGGCACTCGCGATGAACTCAGCAAGCAAGCCAAAGCCAAAGGCGCTAAAGTCGGCAGTGCCGTTTCAGCCAAAACAGACTATCTGGTCGCTGGCGATAATGTCGGTGCCAACAAACTCAACGCTGCCCAAGACAAAGGTGTCAAAATCATCAGTGAACAGGCATTTCTTGACCTGTTGAATAGCGTTCAGGAGCCCCATTGAAAACTACCCGCCCTATCGTTTTGTGCTTTTCCGGCCATGATCCCAGTGGTGGTGCCGGCATTCAGGCCGACATTGAAACCATCATCAGCCATCAATGCCATCCGGCCAGCATTATTACTACCTTGACTGAGCAAGACAGTCGTAATGTCAAAAAGCTGATCCCGCAACAAGCCGAGCACATCATCAATCAGGCGGAAACTTTGCTCAGCGATTTCAACATCGCTGCCATCAAAATCGGTTTGATCGGCCACCCGGATACAGCAATCGCGATTAAGCAAGTCTTGCGATTATGCCCCGGAGTTCCAGTGGTGTTGGATCCTGTGCTTGCAGCAGGTGGCGGTACTGAATTGGCTGGGCGGCAATTGATCGAGATTATCATTGAGCACTTATTACCCTTTACGACGGTATTGACGCCCAACAGTGAAGAGGCCAGACAACTTACCGATTGCAGCGAACTAAGTGATTGTGGCCGCATGCTACAAGATAAAGGCGCACAGCATGTCTTGATTACCGGCACGCATGAAAACTCTGAGCAAGTGCATAATTGTCTGTTCATGCCGGACAATTTAAGCGAGACTTTTACCTGGGAGCGCTTGCCGCATAGTTACCACGGCTCCGGCTGCACCTTGGCCAGCGCCATAGCCGCCTTGCTCGCCCAAGGCCTGGATGTTTTTACCGCAGTCAATGAAGCGCAGGAATACACCTGGCAAGC
>CAZJYS010000161.1:0-1474 GCA_964550075.1 uncultured Methylomonas sp. | reverse complement strand
ATTATGGCTGCCAATCATGGAGCTGATTATGTGGCCTTTGGGCGTTTTTTCCCCTCTGGTTCAAAACCCTTGGCAAGTGCCGCAGATATCGCCACATTACAACTGGCCAAGCAACAACTACAGGTGCCTATTGTAGCGATTGGCGGCATCCTGCCTGAAAACGGTGGACAGTTAGTCTCTGCAGGTGCAGACTTATTGGCCGTGATAGGCGGCATTTTTGACCAAGAACCGGAAATGGCCGCTCGCAGCTATCAACATTTGTTTAACTAAAACCATCCGGGTATCAAACCCAAGGAGTGTTTATGTCCGATCATGTCTATCAAAAAATCGAACTGACCGGCTCATCGTGCGTCGGCATTCAACAAGCCATCGAAAACGCCGTCGAGAAAGCCGGACAAACCATCCAGACCATGCGCTGGTTTGAAGTTGTGGAAACTCGCGGACACATTGATAAAGGTAAAGTGGCGCATTGGCAAGTCACTATTAAAGTCGGTTACACACTGGGCGACTAAACCTGCCATATATAATAAAAACCGATGCGGGATTGTACTTTGCAATACCCGCATGCCTTCTTAAGTCGGCTTATCTAAATTTTTAAAAGCTTTCTCATCAAAGCAAATCTGAAATAACGGGCCGCAACAGCGTTGCCCGCAAATTTTCTTATCCGAAACTCCATCACTGGATCACTGGGTTCGAATCAAACCCTAAATCCTTGGCCCCAGGAGGGCAATATGTGTTGGAGTGGAGAGGCATCCGCAGTGCTTGCCGTCAGTGGTTTTGCCAGTACGGCTTACTTTTATAGCCGTGGTGAATCCAAAGTGCTTTGCCTGGCACTGGCTTATTTTTCCTTGATGGAATTATTGCAAGCTTATACTTATTCCGTAATAGACGAGTGCTTTAATCCGAGCAATCAGGTTGCGACTTTCCTGGGGTATATGCACATTGCCTTTCAGCCCTTTTTCGTCAACGCCGTGACGATGCACTTCATCCCCCAACCGTTGAAACAGCGCATTGCACCATGGATTTATATATTGTGCTTTGCTGCGGCGACGGTGTTCATGATGCGAATTTATCCGTTCGACTGGGCCAGCTTTTGTTACGACCGTCATTATCAATTTTTGCCGGGATTGAATATGAAGTTTGATATGCCGTTTTGCGGCAAACAGATTTGCTCGACATCCGGGCAATGGCATATAGCATGGGCCATTCCGGCCAGCGGCAGCATAGCCATGGCTAACAGCTATATATACGCGGCATTTTTATTGCCGTTACTCTACGGCTCCTGGAAACTGGTGCTTTATCACGCCTTAACCGGTCCTTTAATCGCTTATCTAACCACTAACAACATGAATGAATGGGCTGCAGTCTGGTGTTTATACTCGATCGGCTTGCTATTACTTTTAATCAAAACCCCGATACGCCATTATTTGCATGTCAGCAATTGGTACGGCCTAAGCTATCCAAAGTTTCTAAG
>CAZJYS010000160.1:0-4512 GCA_964550075.1 uncultured Methylomonas sp. | reverse complement strand
TGGTTGGAATAGTAACGAGCCTGAATATCCAGCGGAGTCCAGTATTCTTCGGTGACGATGTGTTGTCTTAAATCGGTCAAGCCCATCCGCTCAAGTTTCACTAACACCCGTTCTCTAAGTGCCAGATAATCTTCTGCGGTCAATGGTCTATCAGGATCTAGGTGTGGAATATGCGGCAGGATTTTGATGATTTCACAACCTGCCGGGGCCTGGTTCGGATCAGTTTTGCAGGGAGCTACCAAGTAAATGGTCGGATCGTCAGACAGTTTACCGCTGTGAAATACCGCGTCGAAATGTTCTTTCGGGTGATCCGAGTAAAAGAAATTGTGATGCGCCAGTTGCGGATACAGTCTGTTGACACCCAAATGCAATACCAGACCGGAACAACTGGGTTCAAATCGTTGCATTTTTTTAAGTTGGCTGGCAGGGCTATTCAATAACTTCTGCATCGCCGGGATGACTTCCATATTGGATACCACGATATCGGCGGCTAAAACTTCACCATTTTCCAGGCGGACACCGGTCGCTGTGGTGTTTTGGCATTCAATTTTGGCCACTTCGGTATTCAAGTGAATTTGAACGCCCAATTCCACCGCCAGTCGCTCCAGCGCCTGCGCCATGCCGTACATCCCGCCTTTGACATACCAAAGCCCATAATGGTATTGGATGTAAGGCAGTAAATTCATCAAGGCTGGCGAATCGTAAGGCGAGGAGCCGACATACTTGATGAAGTAATTCAGAATGTCGACCAATTTTGGGTTGGAAATAAAACGCCGAACACCCTGATCCATGGTGCGAAATACATCAAAATTCAGGCTGCGTAGCGGGCCGTAATACTTTAAAAGTGCCCAAAAATCATCCAGACCTTTGGCAAAATAACCGGCTTCGGTTTCGGTGCCCAGCTTTCGGGAATAGGCCATGAAGCGGGCAAATTCGTCCGCGACATCGGGGCCTAATTTATTCAATTCGCGGCGTTGAGCGTCGGCATCTTCGGTCAGATCGATCACGGTGCCATCTTCGAAGAAGTTGCGCCAGTGCGGATCAACTTTTTGGATGCCGACATAATCCGCCATGTTTTTACCGACGCGGGTGAACAAGGCTTCGAAGATGTGCGGCATGGTCAGGATGGAGGGGCCCAAATCAAAGCTGAAACCGTCTTTTGTAAGAATGTTCAGTTTGCCGCCCACCTTGTCGTTTTTTTCGATCAGTTGTACGGCAAAACCTTCCGAAGCCAGCGAGATGGCGGCGGATAAGCCACCCAGGCCGGCACCGATCACAATCACACGCTTTTTTGTATTAGTTTGAGTCATCAGTAATCTCGTTTTCTTGGCAGCATTAATTTTAGATTTTGCCAGCGTTGGGTTAAATCAAAACTGGAATATTCACGAAAAGCCTGTAAAGCCTGCCAATTGCGTTTAAGACGTTGCAACAGCGTACCTGAGCCATGCACGAAATCCAGATAAGCTTTGAATTGTGCATAGCGCTGATGTGAATACGGAAACCAGTTAGGTTCTTTGGGCAGGTGACTGCGATTGGTCAGGCCCGATACCGGATAGGAAAAATTCAGCAGGCCTTCAGCGCCGTGATAACGACCAAAGCCGCTGTTTTTGACGCCGCCAAACGGCAAGCCGGTATGACCGGCATTTTTTAACACATCATTAATCGCCCAGTTTCCCACCTGTAGTTGTTTGGCAATCCGTTCGGCTTTAGGAATATCGCGACTCCAGATGCTGGCATTGAGGCCGAATTCACTATCGTTAGCCAGTCGTAAGGCTTCGGCTTCGTCGTTAAAAGCCATCACTGGCAACAAGGGGCCAAAGTTTTCTTCGTGCATGATGCGCATGCCATGATGTACATTCCATAACAATACCGGGTTGAGGTAGTTGCCTTGCTGAATTAAGGGGCCTGAGGCCTGTGCACCTTGCGCCAGCGCATCGTCATAATGCGATTGAATGATAGCCAGTTGCTTGCTGGAGGTGAGGGTTCCCAAATCGCCTTGTTCACCATGTCCGACTTTGAGCTGAGCGACGCTATCTTGCAGCAATTGTAAAAATTTCGGATAACAGGCCTGCTCAACATACAAACGTTCCACGGAAATGCAGATTTGCCCGCTGTTGCTGAACGCGCCGTATAGGGCCGCATCGCATGCGCGTTGCAAATCGGCATCGGCAAAAACCAGCATCGGATCTTTGCCGCCTAATTCCAGCATGACGGGAATCGGATGGCGGGCGGCACGTTGCATGACGGCTCGGCCAGTATTCAGGCTACCGGTAAAAAATACCAGATCCGGCCTGGCATCAATCAGTTGCTCGCCGACTTGGCCGTCACCTATCACCATCTGGATCAAGCCCTCAGGTAAATCCAGCTTGGCAAATAGATTCATAATGCATTGGCCTATCGGTAGGCTGAGTTCCGAGACTTTGAGTATCGCGCCATTTCCGGCATATAAAGCACTGAGCAGTGGCGCGACCGTTAACTGAAACGGAAAATTCCAGGGCGAGATAATGGCCACCACCCCATAAGGCCGTCGTTCAATCCCGGCGGTGGCGCCAGGAAAGGCGAAGGGCGATGTCGGGATACCCTTGTCAGCCAGAATATCAGCCGCATGTTTTTGATAGTACTTTGTCAAATCCAGCACCGGATAAATTTCACCCAATAGAGCTTCGGTACTGACTTTGCCGGTGGTGAGGCTGATCCACTCGCAAATTTCATCCAACTCGGCCATTAATAGCGGGACGAGTTTGGATAAGGTTTTGCTGCGTGTGCGGGTCGATTGCTTAGCCCAGAGGATTGATGCTTGCCGGGCAGCAGCCATCTGTTCAGCGATATGTTCTGGATGGCTGATCTCAAAATCGCCTAATACACGGCCGTCGATAGGCGAAACGGCTTGAATAGTGGCCACGTTTCAATCCTTGGACTTTTTAAGCCAGGTGCTTTGGGCGATTTCGTTGAATGACACTTGGTGTTTTTTGCAAATCAGATTGCTGGAAATTCGCGCTGATTCATAGATGGTGGGGAGTCCGCTACCCGGGTGGGTGCCGCCCCCGACCAGATAACAGTTGTCCAGTTCTTCGAAGCGGTTGTGCGGCCGCCAATACAGCATCTGGCTGAATTTATGCGACAAACTGAAGGTTGCGCCTTTATAAACGTATTCGTCTGTTTCCCAGCTTTGCGGGGTGATGATTTTTTCGCATTCGATATGGTCACGAATATCGGTCAGTCCCAAGCGGCTACCCAGCATATCCAGGGTTTGTTCACGCATTTGAGCAATTTTAGCAGACCAGTCAACACCGCTATTGTTGTTTGGCATCGGTACCAGTACGTACAAAGTGGACTTGTTCGCCGGTGCCAGACTATCATCAGTGACCGAGGCGTTTTGTACATAAAACGAAAAATCGTCGCTTAACGCCTTGTTGTTAAAGATATTGGCGATGTTGCTGCGGTAATCTTTGGCGAACACAATGGTATGGTGAGGCAGGTCGTAAAGCTTATCCAAGCCCAGGTAAAGCATGAACGTCGAGCAGGAATATTCGCGCTTGTCCAATTGTGGTCTGGCGTATTTCTTTAGCGTGCCCGGCTTCAATAAGTGGGTCATGGCATGGGCAAAATCGGCGTTGATGATGGTTTCATCGCCACGCACTTCCTGACCATTGTGCAGTTTTACCCCTTTGATAGCGCCTTGCTCGACCAGTAAGGATTCAATTTCGCTGTTTAAATGAATCTCGCCGCCATTTTCTTCAATCACCTTGGCCATAGCGGCTGATATCTGATTTAAGCCACCAGCGACATGATAAATACCGTATTCATGTTCTAGGTAAGGCAACATGGTAAATAAAGCCGGGCATTCCCAAGGCGACATACCGAGATATTTGGATTGAAAGCAAAATGCCAGCCGCAGTTTCTCCTGCTGAAAATATTGCCCCAGATTGTTGAACACGCTTTTGGGAAAGGCCAGCCAAGGCAGCGCTTTGAGTAAATCAGTCGAAAAAAACGATGTCCACGAGGAATAATCCCGAGTGATGCAAGGGTACAGTCGATTGAATCGAAGCCGTTCCTGATCCATGAAACGCTGATAACCTTCACAGCCTTCATCGAAGACTCGATTCAATTCAGCCTGCATATTCTCCCGATCCGAAAAAACCGAGATTTCGCGGTCATCGTAGAGCAAACGGTACATGGCATTCAGCGGCTGGAACTTTAAATAGTCTTCGCTACGACGGCCGCATAATTCAAACATTTCATCCAGCACACCCTTCATCAATAAAAACGTCGGTCCGGTATCGAAGTTGAAACCGTTCATGCGAATGGCCCGATTTCGTCCGCCCACTTCGGCATGTTTGTCGAAAATTGAAACTTTAAAGCCACGATGGCTTAATAACATTCCCGCGCATAATCCACCCGGCCCAGCGCCGACGATGACAATATGTTTTGATTTGGCCATGTTGATGTGCTGATCCTTTATAGCTTAGGCTGATGAAAAAAATGAGTGTCCAATATTAGCGGTTTTGTCGG
>CAZJYS010000159.1:0-4548 GCA_964550075.1 uncultured Methylomonas sp. | reverse complement strand
GGTAATCATACCAGTCTGGCAGCGAGTGATTTTTGGGTTTAGGTGCTTAGGAGGGTATGTTTATATCCTGTTCCTCCGGCAAAAAACCGCCCGCCTGCATTGTCCACAAGCGATGATAAAAGCCATTTTTAGCCAGTAATTCATCATGATTGCCGTCTTCGACGATACGACCTTGATCGAACACCAAAATGCGGTCGAGGTGGGCGATGGTCGAGAGGCGGTGGGCGATGGCAATTACGGTTTTTCGGCCCATGACGCGATCCAGATTTTCCTGGATGGTTTTTTCAGTAACGGAGTCCAGGCTGGAAGTGGCTTCATCCAGAATCAGAATCGGCGCATCTTTTAACATCACCCGGGCGATGGCGATGCGCTGACGTTGGCCGCCGGACAGTTTGACCCCGCGTTCTCCCACCAGCGATTCATAACCTTCCGGCATGGCGGCGACGAAACTATCGGCATGCGCCAGACGTGTGGCTTGATGGATTTCATCATCATCGGCTTCCAAACGTCCGTAAGCGATGTTTTCTTTCAAGCTACGGTGAAACAGGCTGGGGTCCTGTGGAATCAGGCTCACCTGCTGATGCAGGGATTCCTGGGTGCTTAGACCTATGTCTTGATCATCGATGAGGATTTGTCCGGCTTGCGGCTCGTAATTACGCAAGATCAGGCTGACAAAAGTGGACTTGCCGGAACCGGAAAAGCCGACCAAACCAACGCGTTGTCCAAACGGAATCATTACATTGAGATTTTCAAATACCGGTTGTTCGGGGACATAGGCAAAGCAGACGTTGCGAAATTCGATTTTTCCCTGGGTGATTTTTAAAGCTTGGGCATTTTCCACGTCGATAATTTCATGCGGTTTGACGATGGTATCGATACCGTTGGCGACATTGCCCACGTATTCGAAAAACTCCAGAAAGCGTCGAGTCAGGTTACGGGCATCGCCGATGATCAATAAGGCCAGGCCGGTGGTCATGGCAAAGTCGCCGACACTGATTTCACCCAGGCGCCAGAGCCACAGCGCATATCCAATGGTGCCGATTTTTAGGATGGCGGCTGCCGTGAATTGAAACCAGCGTATCCGTTCCATGAACCAGAACGTCTTGCGGCCTTCTCTTACTTCGGTTTCCAGAAATCCATCCAGGTATTCGCGTTCGTAATCCAGGCGGGCAAACAGTTTGGCGTTGAGCATATTGCTGACCGAGTCGACTATTTTGCCGTTGACCAGGCTGCGGGTGGCTGCATAGTTTTGCGCGTAAGGCTGGCAGAGGGTGGCTAACCAGTAGGAGAGGGCAACGTATAAAAATACCCAGCCAGCGACAAATCCACCCAGGCCGGAGTGAGTATTGATCAGCAGCGAGATCGACACCATGAAAGTGACAGAAATGGGCCAAAAATCGCAGAGCACCGACCAGGTAGTGTGGTTGACGCTCATTGCGGTTTCACTGATGCGATGCGCCAGACTACCGGCAAAATGATTGGCAAAATAGCGGGGGGAGTGTTGCTGCAAATAAGCATATAACAAGCGGTTGGTTTGCTGGCGTAATCTCGGACCCATGATGATCAATAGCGCGCCGCTGCCCCGACTAAACAAAATCTCCGCCAGATTCAGGCCAACCAGCAACAGCAGCGGTTGTTTAAAAGCCTCCCATAACGAGTCCATGTTCGGCTGGGTTGCCACGGTATCCATTAAAGCTCTGATGGCGTAGGGCACCAGTATGCTGCCAGCTGCCTGACCTGTTTCCAATAGCAGCATCCATATCACCAAGCTTTTAAAATTTCGTAGGCAATAAAGGATAAAACGAACTGTGGTGGTGGGTAAGGGCGGAGCGCTGGCTGCGCGTTGAAAGGGTGGCCGGTTTTTTGACATGCTCAGTGGTTATTAATGGTTGGTATTCTGACTTTTCAGCCTGGTAACGCTGGAGAAAAATTTTGTGCTTCGCTCATGAATCATGACAATTGGTAACTATTCAGTGCGAAGCACAATATTCCCTCTCCTTGCGGGAGAGGGCAGGGTGAGGGGGTAAAATAAAGTATTGAGCCATATAAATTCTTCTCTCCCCAGCCCTCTCCATCAGGAGAGGGGGCAGGTTACCAAATACTGAAAGGATCATGCATTTGGCTGAATAGTTACGACAATTGTCACTATTCAGTCGTACCCGGCGTAGATCGTATAAGTGTTAGCGCATCCAGCTAATTGGGTGGATGCGCGTTGCTTATCCACCCAACAAAATAAACGCATGGCTTTATCAGGATTAAACGCTGAATAATGACTGGCAATTTACTTTAAAATGCCAATTTTACGCTATCAGACCGGAATGGATTGAACCAGTTCAGGTCGGTTGCTTATTACCCAATCAAAATGAATGCTTATTCAGTTTAATAGAGGTGTGTATGTCCCGGTTTTTTAGAAAGCTGCTTGGCTTTATTTTATTGGCCTCTACGGTGGGACTGGTGACTTGTCAGTCCATGGTTAAAGCCGAGGTGGATGTCGAAATCAGCCAAATGATGCGAGATCAGTGATGGAACAGTTACCTTTATTTAAATCAGCCAAGGCGTTTAGTGGTGATAGTTTGCGTTATTCTTCCGTCCGTGGGTTGTTATTGCATTTGCTGACCTTGGGATTGATTCCTGCAGTCATTATTGGCTTTATCAAAGGCCATGTGGGATCAATTTTGATTAATTCGGCTGGGTTTGGCTTGTATTGTTTATCCGCCATGTTGTTGCGTAAAGGGTTGGCAGCCGAAAATCCCAATCGGCAACATCGACTGCAAGCACCGTCACGCTGGCCATTCAAATTATTGGCTGCTTTGTTGGTGGCCGGTACCACCGGGTTGTTGGCTTTTTTTAGTGCTCATCAAGCCATAGAAGTGGCTGTGATCTATGCCCTGGGTGCGTTGTTGGGCATGTATTTAAGTTATGGATTTGATCAACGGCAAACTGTTAAGTTGGCAGATGCTCAGGGTTATTCCGGTGAAGAAATCAGGCAGACTTTGGCAACAGCGTTTGAAACCATCAAGACCATAGAACAAGCCAACCGTAAAATCCTCAATCGTGAGCTGAATCAACGCATTAACACTATCTGCGGAATTGCCGAAGGCGTGATTGCCGAACTGGAGGCTGATCCGCGCGGCATTCGGCGAGCGCGTAAATTTCTGAATATTTATTTGGATAGCGTTCAGCAAGTGGTGGAAGGCTATGCCAAAACGCATATTCAGGCTGCGCCTGCTGAATTGGAACAGAATTTTAAAACAGCCCTGGATACCATCGAGTCGGCTTTTCAGGAGCAACGCCAAAAACTCCTGGAAGAAGATATGTTTGATTTGGATGTCAAGATCGAAGTACTTACCACTCAGCTCAAACACGATGGCATCATGTGATGTCTTGAGTTTGTAGGCCTAAATTTAAAGGAGCATAACCCGATATGAGCGAACCACAAGATCAGACCACAACTGTTTCCACTGACGCGCTGCAAGCCGTTACTGCTCAAGAACTGATTCCGGATGTCAAGGCGGATATTCTGCCTCTGGAGCAGACATCGCCTGAACAGCAGCTGAAAATTCGCCAATTGCTGCAGGAAATCGATATTAAGGACACGCAATCGATTTTGTTCTTTGGCAGCAAAGCTCAGGAACAATTAACGACTGTCTCCGACAAAATGTTGGAAGGAGTTAAAAACAAAGATACCGGTCCGGCTGGGGAAGATTTGAATGCCATGGTGGCGACCATACGCGGCTTTGATATTGACGATCTTGATCCGAATAAAAAGCAGGGTTTTTTGGCCAAATTGCTCGGCAAGGCCACGCCGGTGGTTAAGTTTGTGCAGCAATATGAAGAAGTGCGCAAACAAATCGACAGCATCACCGACAAGCTGGAAAAGCATAAAACCGTTTTGCTGACCGACATTGCTTCGTTGGATCGTTTGTATCAGGCTAATCTGGAGTATTTTCATACCCTGGAAACTTACATCGCCGCCGGGGTGGAGAAGCTGCGCGAGCTGGATGAATCGGTGATTCCGGAACAGGCCAAGCAAGCCGAAGCCAGTCAGGACGTGATCGCCAGCCAAAGTCTAAGGGATTTGCGGGCGATGCGCGACGATCTGGAACGGCGGGTGCATGATTTGCGTTTGACTCGGCAGGTAGCGATGCAAAGCCTGCCCAGTATTCGATTGGTGCAGGAAAATGATAAAGGCTTGGTGAACAAGATCAGTTCCACCATCGTCAATACCATCCCGTTATGGCGGCAACAACTGGCAACGGCTGTGACTATTTTTAGGTCGTCGCAAGCCGCTGAAACCGTCAAAGCCGCGACTGATTTGACCAACGATTTATTGGCTGCGAATGCCGAAAATCTCAAACAAGCCAATGCCGAAACCCGTAAACAATTGGAGCGTGGTGTGTTTGATATCGAAACCGTCAAGCAGGCAAATCAAGCCTTGATAGCTACGATAGAAGAGAGTTTGCAGATTGCCGATGCCGGTAAAAAAATGCGCGGCGAAGCCTTGATTCAGTTACAGGAATGCGAAGCCGAATTAAGAAAATCGCTGGT
>CAZJYS010000158.1:2317-4576 GCA_964550075.1 uncultured Methylomonas sp. | reverse complement strand
GTTACACGATTACAAGGAATAAGCCACCTGCAACAATACATGACTGGACTGATCACTCCAGATCAATTCGAATATATCAAATTCATTGGCGTGTTGGCTGTCGTCCTCGGTTATTTTGATACCCAGTTTGTTGAGTTTGATATGAGTTTTTTCGATGCGCAATAAATTGTCTGGCACAGCCAGATATTCAATCAAGGTATCCAGATAAACACTCGGATTGGCCAGACTATTCAGCCGCGACTGATAAGAATTATCTTCAGGCGTAAAAGTATGGTTGGCAATCCGGGCAGCAATATCCTGCTTGATCAGCATGACGATACGTTCAAACAAATACTGCTTAACCGCCACAGCCAGTGCGTCGCTGGTCACACAGGGAATATGCAGTTTATGGGAAGAAAAATTGACGGTCTGTTGCGGTAAATCGCGCACCAATAGATCACCCATCATGCCTATCCCCAAGGTAGAACGCTCGCTTTTGCAAGCCGTCAACAATGCGTAGACCACCGACAATTGCTGCTGATCGTAAGATTTCAAAAAGCTGCGCAAATCCGGACTGTTAGCAAACAACCGCTCAATATCATCGGTGTTCACGAACAATGCATTGACCATGGGATTGGCCCGAAAGGCATCCTTATTCAGATCAACGACGGAGGGTATCTGCTCGGCAACGGCCAGAACATGACTGTAAAGTCCACGCACATAGTCCCTCAAGCGTTCACCATAATCATGAACCACCCGCATTTTGGCGTTGGCGACATCGACGAAATTTTCGACCATTTCCCGGTCTTCCTCAGCCTGTTGATCCAGCTCCTGACGATGTTTGCTGAAGCCGACCGCTAATTCATGCAGATGATGTAATTGATGATCGAAAAAGTCCCTTAAACTCGCTGCAGCATCGGATCTTTTGTTGGAATCGTTTGGCACACTTGCATTCATGATAGCCACTTTAGCTCCTGATAAACCATCTTAACCGCTATCCCAGCCAGCCTTTGCGTTTGAAATAAACATAAGGCACCACCACTGAAATCAGCATCAACGATAATGAAAACGGATAGCCCAACTCCCACATCAGCTCAGGCATGACATTAAAATTCATCCCGTAAATACTGGCAATCAAGGTAGGCGGTAATAATGCCACAGAGGCCACCGAGAACATTTTGATGACCTTGTTCTGGTTGATATTGATAAAACCCACCGTGGCATCCATCGAGAAATTGATCTTGTCAAACAAAAAGGCAGTGTGACTATTCAAGGATTCGATATCGCGCAATATTTGTTGGGCATCTTCCGACTGACTGGTAGACAACAATTTACGCCGCAGTAAAAATGATACTGCGCGTTGCGTATCCAGCATATTACGCCGAATACGACCGTTCAAGTCTTCTTCTTCGGCAATATCCGATAGTATGCCTGCCGCGTCCTCATCGGTGACATTCTGACTCAATACCTTTTTACTGACCGTCTCCAGTTCAAAATAGATATCTTCCAGGGCATCCGCCGAATATTCCACTTCCGAACCATATAAATCCAACAGCAAATCTTTGCCGTCATGCACAAAACCTGGCTGGGAGCGCGCTCGCAAACGCTGTAATCTAAACACCGGCAGTTCTTCGCTGCGCACGGAAAACAGGATTTCGCCATGTAACACAAACGCCACCGGCACGCTACGCGATTGTCCTTCCCTATCCAACAAAAAGTCGGAATGAATGTGAATGGTATCCTGGGAAACATAAAAACGGGCGCTGGCCTCCAGGTCAGTTAAATCCTCAGGATCGGGCAATTCCACATCGTAGTATTGTCCAATCAACAGCCGCAATGATTTGCTGGGATCGCGTAAATCGATCCAGATGGGTTTGATCTTTTCCAAATCATGACGACAGGTTATGTTGACTCTGGTTAAACGCCCATCAACCAGTTCAAAAGCAGAGGTCTGGCCAGCCCCATAATTCGCTTCCCGTTCGCCGATCAGGTTTTTTCTTAATGACTCCGGGATTTCCCATAGCACTTCAGCTTGTCTGATGACCTCGATTTGTTCCCAAACCAGACAGGCATCTACCAAAGCCAAAGCTGACAAGTTATTTGCAATGTCAGTGGCCGATAATCCTTTCAGAAAATCATGCAATTCCTGTAAATGCGGCTTGGGCTGCCAGGATACATCTGCTGATTGATTGAGTTGCGACAGATTCTGCTCTGTGTTGTCCAGCAGCCGGTGCTTTTCTAAAAGACTGTTGATGGTGGTAAGCGACAAAAAAACTCCAA
>CAZJYS010000158.1:0-2217 GCA_964550075.1 uncultured Methylomonas sp. | reverse complement strand
CCCAAAGATCGACCCTAACATGGTGATGAAATGCGTAGCTTACGAAAAAGGCATCAGCATCGGCGATGTGACTTTGGAAGATATCAGCGAAGTGCTGAAACGCGAACACACGTTTGTCTGGCTGGGATTACGTGAAGCTAATAAAGAGCTGCTGTTGCAAATCCAGGCAGAGTTTGGTTTGCATGATCTGGCGATTGAAGACGCGTGTTCTGCTCATCAACGTCCGAAAATCGATGAATACGGCGACTCCATGTTCATCGTCTTACACACCGCAATACTCGGCAACGAAACGGTGGAATTTGGGGAAACGCACATCTTTCTAGGCCCAAGATTCATTGTCACCGTCCGTCATGGTGCCTCACAAAGCCTGAGTAAAGTCCGTGAACGTTGTCAGGCCATGCCGCATCAACTCGCCAAAGGGCCGGGCTTTGCGTTGTACTCGATCATGGATTTTATCGTCGATAATTACAGACCGGTCATAGAGGGTTTGCAGACACGTTTCGATATTCTGGAGTCGGCGATATTTGCCTATAAACCCAGCCGACAAACCATGGAAGGCTTATACGAACTGAAACGGGAACTGCTGCAACTGGAAACGGCTATCAATCCCGTGATTGATATCTGCAATGAATTGATGCGCTTTCACACGGGCTTGATACCCAAGGACGTGCGGGTCTATTTCCGTGATATTGCCGATCACATCAAACGCATCGATCAAAGCATACACAGCATGCGCGAAATGCTGCTGGCCGCAATGCAGGTTCACCTGACTTTTGAAACCGTGCGTCAAAACGATGTCGTTAAACGCCTGGCCGGTTGGGGTGCAATACTGGCGATTCCGACCATGGTATTCAGCTGGTATGGTATGAACTTCCGACACATGCCGGAGCTGGAATGGACATACAGCTATCCCCTGGTCATTGGCACCGTGGCAGTGGGCAGCGGCTTGTTGTATTGGCGATTGAGAAAATCCCACTGGTTATGACTTCATTCTTTAGAAAATGTCCTTGGCGACTGAATTCCCGTCTATGCCTGTTATATTAGCGTCACAGGATTGTGTGATAATCACCCTGCGTAGTTTTCATCGTCTCGAATAGGAATAGCATATGTACTCATCTTCTGATGAAATCGGCATCATTACTGCCTATGTAGAAAAACTGGAAGAGCAATCCATCCCTCGAGCCTTGGCCGTTAAAAAAAGGATAGAAGAAGGCGAATGCCTTAACGAGATCGACATCATGTACTTTGAAGAGCAGCTCTCCGACGCCAGCAGCATGATGCCTTTGCTAAAACATCATCCCGAATACCAAAAACTGGCTACCGATTTGGCTGAGCTTTACAACGAAATTTCGGAACTGGCTTTAAAAAATGAACGTTGTCAGCTGAAGTAAACCCATCGCCAAACAGCCAAACAAGACGGCATTTTTTTGCCAGCGCCATTCCGCATGCAAATTATCCATTGATATAAAAGGACTTTTTTAATTGGCTCGATTGATGCAAACATTGAATTGAAGACTTTATTCATTTCAAATTGTGGGGGCGATTATGAAAACCGAACACAAATCCAGCGCCAGCGATTTTATACACATCGCATTCATAGACGCCACAGTCCAAGTAAATCCCAAACAGTCGGTTTTTAACTATTTAACCTCTGTAGCAGATGCGGCAGTGGCAATCGGCATGTTGATTTCAATCTGTGGGGTTAGTTTATTGGTTCTTTACACCGCTTTAGGCGTATTGTGAACGCCTGATTTTAATTGTCAGATTAGAAGGAAGCCCATCGTGCCCGCAGGGAAACGGGCATCCAGCACTATAGATGGCTTCGATTCAGGCTAGTAGGGTACGCACCGCTTACATTTGGAGTTTGATTAATCTGAAACCTCTAAATGGGTATGCGGTGCATACCCTACGCGGCTGAACCCGAACATTGGAATGGAATAAATGAGAGCCTTGGGCGTTCCCCGCACCCGCGGGGCTGAACCGGAGTTTGGTAAGAATGGCTTGCCTAGGTGATACGGGGGGTACCGGTTTGGTGTCTTCAATTACAGCGATGCATATTGCATTCACTAAAACTGCTGAAATCAAAGGATGATTTCAGAGGAAGATATAGCGCCAAACAATGTTGTATCGGAATTCACTGATAGGTTTCTAATTCTCGAAACCACATGATTGATTTCAAAGCTTTATTTGGCAGATATTCAATATTTTGGAAAAGTG
>CAZJYS010000157.1:0-4578 GCA_964550075.1 uncultured Methylomonas sp. | reverse complement strand
AAAATTGACGATGACTTACAACCGCTACAATGGCTGAGCATGGTCAATCAAGCCCTGTCATTAACCAATATCCAGCAACAGGTGGATGAGTTAATGGCGAGCGCTCTGTCCAATAGCGAATTGCAGGACAAGCATCACACGCAATTGATCGATGCCACGGTGGCTTATGGTCGCATCCATGAAAGTATCGGTGATTACAACTTGCATGCACGTGGTCATGAGCAACTGCATTTGCCACACGATAGCCAAAGTCGCGACAGTAACTTTGCGGCGCAGTATCACCAGCTCATTCAATTATTGGAAGGCTTGCGTCAGCAATTGCAGGAACAGCGCGAAATTGGCTTCGTCAAAAATCTGGATAAATTACGCACCGCAGAATCATCGTTTAAAGACGTGTTCACCAAGCAGTTTTGCTACGAGATCAGAAACAGCGTCGATCAAGGCGTCAAAACCCTGAAAATCCTCAACACCGAGCTGAGCCGACTGAAATTTGGCACCGATCAATTCAAGCTGGACTGGTCGGTGTGGGTGCCGGAATTCAAAGAGTATTACGACTTTTTCTGTGCCGCTTATGACTTATCGGAATCGCAAGATGCCGGGGATTTGTTCGACAATCAGGAGCTCAGTCCTGAACAGTGCCAAATCCGTGATCGCTTGGTCGGACTGTTGCTGGCCGATGATCAGGACCAAGCCTTGAAAGAGTTGCAGCGGGTGGCCGATTATCGCAATTACCGCCGTTATGAAATCTGGAAAGACTCGGACAGCGGTTCACGCGTGGCCTTGTCCGAATGGGGTACGGGCTCCGGCGGTCAGCTGGAAACTCCGGCCTACATCATTCGCGCCGCCGTAGTCACTAATCGCCTCAAGCATTTCGACAAAGGCATGAATCTGAAATTGCTGGTCAACGACGAGTCGTTTGCCAAAATGGACGAACGCCGCGCCCATGATGTCATTCGTTTTATCCGCGACAGTCTGGACATGCAATTGATCTGCGCGATGCCCACCAAACACGCCGGTGCCATCAAAACGGAATTTACCAAGGAATGGAGTTTCACCCGCACCGAGGCTGAAGGCAACGGTGAGGTGGATTTCATTTCCGAAGCCGATCAGCGCGATCTAAACCCCGATAAACTGCGTGAGTTGTGGGAATCACGCCGCCAACAAGTTCGCCAGCAAACTGTGTTGGCATTTGAGGCCGATGAACAATCGAACACATGAATAGACCACACTGGCTAAATCAGTCGGCCGTGCAAACGCTGCTGCATCGTTTGGTCGATAAACTCGATAAAGCCGACGACAAACCGTTACGGCCACTGAAACTTGATCGCAAAATCTTGCCCGCGTTGTTTGATGCCGAATTCGAAGCCGACAAAGAGACTTATTGGTCGCACTTATTGCAAATGCAGCAATGGGGCTGGCTGGCGATCAAAACCGATAAGGCCCAGCCTGGCAAAGCGCAATACGAATTAAATCCGCGTATTGAGATCATTGACCCAGCCCCGTTGCGACAAATCACAGGTCGCCCGGAACCGCTTAAAACCTTGGCCCAGCAATGGCGCGAAGCGGTATTGGCAAACCTGGATGCAGATGACGCGATTCGTGAACAAATTGCCGAACAGAAACTGGAAATTACAGGCAAATCGGCAGCAGACATCGTTGAGCGTCTCAATCTGCTACCCAGTTTAATCGATGAACCATTGCTGTTACGCGAGGTCTCGGCCCGGCTATTCTGGGGCCAGTCCAAGGTTTTGGATAATCGGCAAGCCATGATTGCTACTTTGCTGAATGTGGATGAATGTCCGTACCCAGAGTCACCGATTCAATTACAGGTGTATTTGCCCACAACACTATTCAATGGCGTATTGTTCATCGAGAATCTAGCGACCTTTGAAAAAGCCAGTCGTGACACAAGCAATCGATTTGATGGACTGGCTATAGTTTTTGCGTCTGGCTTTAAAGGCAGTGCCAAGCGGTTACGCAAGGCTTCTGGCGTGTCGGTGTATTTTGCGGCGCACGGTCATTTGGCTCAGCAAGTAAGCCAACGTTTTTGTGATTGGCTGATTAATCATACCGAGTCTTTACCTGTCTGGTTCTGGGGTGATTTGGATTATTCCGGGATGCAGATTATAAAATCGCTGCGCCGCTCGTTTGAAGGACTCGATGCCTGGCAGCCCGGCTACCAACCCATGTTGGATGAGTTGTTTGCTGGCAACGGGCATCAGCCACTTTCTGCCAAAAAGAGCAATCAAAGGCCAATTGAAACAACTGGCGCGGATTATGCCGATAACGCTTTGATTCCGGCACTTAAAATCACAGGCCGATTTCTGGACCAAGAGTTTTAGTGTTTTGCAGGGGTTAGTGGTTTCCGCCCGGTCCAATACTGCACAAATTTTAATTGTTGACGCGGTTTGTTATTCGACGCGAGGCTCGATGGAATTCAGCGGATATTGTCAGGCTCATAACGACCGAAGCTGAGAACAAAGTTAGTGCTGGCAATTTCTTTATCTTGTGAACGGCAAAACGAAATTTAAAGACCAATATATGCCAGATTGCAGTTGCAACAGAAAAACCTACAACTCAATACACAGGTAGGCTATTAAAAAACCACCTTGTGGACTCACAGCAAATTAGTCAGAGCTAAATAAAACAGGGCAATCTCAAACACGATGGGCAGCACATACCAGTAGGGTTTGTGTTTGATACCTAATAGCGATTCCTGAACGCTAAAAGCACCATAGGGGGCTGAGCAGGCCAAATCAACAGTCGATTTTTGGCTTACCATCGGAGTGGAAGGCGCACTGTTGATAAAAAAACTATTGTCGTCAAAAATCGAATCGAACAATTCATCTAGTTTTTTTTGGTTATCAAACAGATTATTTAATGCATGGCTATCAATGGCAATAGTGTTCATGACTTTTACCTCCTCCGAATTGGTTAGGACATAGACTAGCGATTACTCCTGCAAATGTATGTGAAGGATTTCATGAATGTAATAGATTGCTGACAGACTCTGAAGTACTCAAGTTTGTTCAGTTTTTAAAATCAAATCTAGCCGCTATTCCAGGATTTCGGCGAAGTACAGCGTCAAGTCATCCTTTTTGCCATTGGTAATGCGCTTGAGTACTTTGGCCAGCGGGAAAATCCAGGTTTCACCCACTAACAAACCGATCGCTTGATGTTCTTCGTTAATCAACCATTCACCACCCTGGCTCTGACGATAGACTTCACCGATATAACTTCCCAGCATTTTACAAACAGTTTGGACGTCATTTTCGGAGGGCTCTTTGCGAAACAGCTTCGCGATGAAACCTTTAGGTCGAGTATGAAACAATCGGTTGGCTAGTGTTTCAACTTGCACAATACTGTCAACCGTATAATCCAGGGATATGCCAAATTGGCTGTGTGCGAAATTAACGGCATTAGCCGCATAGGCTGCCATAATTTCATTTGGACTGGGTTCGGTCATGATTGATTCCATTGTAAAAGCAGTCTGGCGAGATACGGTTATCAAACAAACTGACGGATCAATCTAAGTGATCGCCAATAGCTTGCGTAAACGTTTATTCCGGTTTCTTGTTAGCCTTATACCACCAAACACCTGCCAACACGGATACGCCGGTGATAGACACCAACAACATGGTAGGGTTTTGATATAGCGCGTCAATCAATGCGCCGATGAATTTTGGCATACCGCGATAACAAGTATCCATGAGTCACTCCAGAGTAGAAAAAGACCTAGCTTATTGCTGAAAGTCAGCGTTGTCTAGTTCAGCAACCTTACTATGTTTTCATTTCAGAAGCATCCTGACATCCGTATTCAAATAGCCAATCGAATCCTACGGTTCTCATATCAGAATTGCTTGTCACAATAAATGGCATCAACCAGTCGTTTAAACCAGTTCGGGCGGAATATGACAATCAATAATCCCAGGGTACTGGTTACAGGAATCGGCACAATGCTGACAGCCATCAACACAATCAGGACTAAGGCTGTTTTTATTCTGGCAAGGGTACTACGCATGAGATCACCTCCGTCATGTAATTTAGTCGCTACAATAGCCTCTGCTATCAACATACCCATTGAATCATGACCATGCAAGAATTAGGCGACAAAGCACTGTATCAGGCTCTCACTTATGCCAAGAGTTTAGATGAACAAGCAGGTAGAAAAATCCTGGAACAATTCCAACTCGAACAACCCGCGTTCGCACAAACCATATTTGGCGTATTTCCATCCGTGATTGCAGCGCAGAGTCAAAGCATGGCGCATTTGTTTATGGACTTGTGCTTTGACATCATTTGCGTGTTTCAGCATGCTTTTGGTCCATTACCCGATCAGCAGGCCATGGGTTTTGAGTGGCTGGAAAAAAGTGCTGCATTAATGGACACCGAACTACAGGCCATGATGTCGGGTAAGGCTATGGATGCTCAGTTCAAAAACAAATTACAAGATCGGTTTACGGACAGGCTCATCAATACCAATAATCAAACGGGACTGATCAATTTTTTAGATGAGTCGATTGAGGAATATGTCGCCGAATATCCTGCTAGTGCTGAAGCCATACGCCTGACCAAAAC
>CAZJYS010000156.1:3205-4665 GCA_964550075.1 uncultured Methylomonas sp. | reverse complement strand
CCACCGGCAAATAATCGATAAGCCGGATTATCGGATTCGAGCCGGTAGCTTAATCCCAGGGTTTGCAAGCTGCGCTCAAAATTTGCGGATTCAGGTTCTGATATTTGCAGGCCGATTAAAACTTTGCCAAATGCAGCGCCATGATTACGATAATGAAACAGGCTGATATTCCATTGTTGACCCAAGGAGAGTAAAAACTTTAAGAGCGCGCCGGGTCGTTCCGGAAATTGCAGGCTGTATACCCGCTCTTGCAAATCAAAAGGCAAATGCCCGCCGACCATGTGACGAATATGGTCTTTGGCTAATTCATTGCCGGTCATATCGGTCACCGCGAAACCGTCATTCAGCAGATGCTCTATCAGTTGCTGCTTATCCGCTTCCACGCCGCTGCTGGAAATGCCGACAAAAACTTGCGCCATTTTGCTATCGAAATAGCGGTAGTTAAATTCAGTGATGCTGCGCTTACCCAGCATTTTGCAGAATTTCAAAAAACTGCCCGGTGTTTCAGGGATGGCGACAGCCAGCAAAATTTCCCGATGTTCACCGACCTGGGTGCGTTCGGCGACATAGCGCAAGCGATCGAAATTGATGTTGGCTCCACTGTCGATGGCAATCAGCGATTGCTGCTTAATGCCTTGCTGCTCGACATATTTCTTCAATCCCGCCACGGATAAGGCACCAGCCGGTTCAGCGACTGAGCGGGTATCGTCAAAAATATCCTTGATGGCGGCGCAAATTTCGTCGGTGCTGACAGTGATCACCTGATCGACGGTTTGTTGCGCAATCCGGAACGGTTCCTCGCCGATTTGCCGAACCGCCACGCCGTCGGCAAATAACCCTACCTGAGGTAAAGTCACCCGTTCTCCGGCTTGTAGGGCCTGATTCAGGCAATCCGCATCATCCGGCTCAACGGCGATGATTTTGATTTCCGGTCTGACGAATTTCACGTAACTGGCAATTCCTGCCAGCAAACCGCCGCCTCCCACCGGTATGAAAATGGCGTGAATGTCGGCATTGCGCTGCCTTAAAATTTCCATCGCAATTGTGCCTTGACCAGCAATCACATCCGGGTCGTCATAAGGATGAATAAACGTCATGTGTTTTTCATGTACCAGTTCCATGGCATGGGCGTAAGCATCATCGTAGGAATCGCCATGCAGCACGATTTTGGCACCGCGGGATTTTACTGATTTGACTTTGATTTCCGGGGTGGTTTTGGGCATTACAATCAAGGCTTTAATGCCCAGCTTTTTAGCGGCTAAGGCTACGCCTTGGGCATGGTTGCCTGCTGAAGCGGCGATAACACCATGTGCCGCTTGTTCCGGGGTCAGCGTCGCCATTTTGTTATAGGCTCCGCGTAACTTGAAAGAAAACACCGGTTGTAAATCTTCCCGTTTGAAAAAGACTCTATTGTCCAGCCGCTCGGATAAAGTCGGGGCAAAATCCAGCGGCGTTTCTTC
>CAZJYS010000156.1:0-3105 GCA_964550075.1 uncultured Methylomonas sp. | reverse complement strand
GCGAGATTCCTAAGTCAATTAACCTACTGGAAACCTCAGTTGTAAGCTACACTTTCGACTTGGCTTGAGAATACAGAGCTTGGCGCTTTCGAAGCAGTTTGGAATGATCTTGGTGCTGTTCACCCAATAGCTTTCGGGTGTGGGAATTTTTAGTGCGAGGATCATGGTATTGGTACAACGGTTTCAGATTAATGTGTTTGAATTCACTATGTGACTACATATGGTTTTGATCATTCAATTTAACTGTTTTTTCAAACATCTGTCCCGCCGTCTGATGTTTTCACTACCTGTTTATGTGATGGCCTGCTTGATGCTTTGGTCTTGCCACGTTTGGGCAGAGGTCTTGGAGTTAAGTAGTCCGTGGTATCAGGCTCCAGAAGATTGGCGTTATCAGAACCAGACTGATTTAGCTGCGACAGGATTGCGACCGGTCAATCAGGTCAATTTGACGGGGGGACATTTCTGGAAACAAGTGGACTTTCAGGTCAACAAACCGGGGCGCTATGTACTGGACTTCAAAAATACCAGCATTATTGGCCATTTTCGTCACATCATTCTGGATACCAATTTAAAGCCGATTGCAGACATGCAAGGTGGTATTCAAAATACTGCAGTCAATCCGTTTTTTTTGCGACATGGGCGTGAGATAGAGCTTTCCGCCGGGCGCTACCGCTTGTTGACCGAGCTGAGTTCAGTATTTTTTTTGGCTGAGCCTCAGCCTTATCTGGACACCCTGGATTCGTACCAACAGGCTATCAAGCCAGGGAATACCGTGACACTGATTTGTCTGGGGATGTTTTTAGGGCTGATGATTTATTATCTGGCGCTGGGATTGGCCTGCTTTAGTTTGTCTTCGGCGATGTACGCACTGTTCATTTTGGGTAATTTTTTATTCAATGGCACAGGGCTGTTGGTATTTCCTGATTTATTTGGCATGCACTGGATTTATCTGGCCAGCGTGCCCATCCTGTTTTCAAATTGCGCTTACGTGTTGTTTGTCATGACCTTGCTGAAAATCCGCCGTGATAACCATCCTCGGCTGTATTTAGTCGGTGTGTCCTTGATTTTGGCATTGGCTGGATTGATAGTGTTAGCGTTTTTTATGCCGCATTGGTCTCTGGAAATCGATCGATTCGGCGTGGGGTTATTTCTGATGTATGGTTTGGTTGCTGGTCTGGTGCGTTCGCGTAAGGGTAGCGTGATAGCTCAGCTGTATCTGGCGGCTATCGGAACATTTTTTGTGTTGGGGGGCATCACAATTTCCAGCTCCAGCCTTAGTTTTCATACTATCTATATCGAGCACCTGGGACTGATTTCAGTGGCGGTGGAAGTCATGCTGCTGGCGCTGGTGCTGACCCATCAATTTACTTTGTTGTATCGCGAGAAAGAGGATGCCCTGGAGCGGATGGAGCAAAGTATCGCCATTGCCTATACCGACGCTTTAACAGGCTTGCCCAATCGCATGGCCTTGAATCAAGCACTGGATACCCTGCCGCAACATGGCAGTCTGACTTTCATTGATATGGACGGTCTCAAACAATACAACGACCAGTTCGGACATGAATGTGGTGACGAGCTATTGCGCAGTTTTGCCAAATATATGACCAAACACTTGAACATTATGGCTCGGGCCTATCGTTTGGGAGGGGATGAATTTGCCATTACTTGTGAATCCGGCGATGTGGCGTGGATCGAAAAAATGCTGGTGTTGGCGGTTGAAGATTTACGTAATAGTGGCTTTGAGTCAGCCGACGCCAGCTCCGGTTCAGTGCATGTCCACGAAGCTTTCAGCAAGGAAGAGCTCAAACATACAGCGGATTGCCGGATGTACGAAAATAAACGTCGCTGCAAAAATAGCCCCCAGCATGATTGGAAAAATCATGATCGTTTAAAAGCTTTCTATCACCCTCAACCAGGAAAAGCATAATGCAATATCGCTACGGCCTGATCTGGCCCATTGTTTTGTCTATTTTGTTGCCATTGTTGGCAGCATGGTTTGCCTACCCCCAAACCCATTTACCTCCGGGCTTCGGTGTGTTTCCACCGCTTTACGTCGAGAATCCGCCCGGATTCAATGGGTTGATTTTTGCGGTGCTGGCTGTGATCGAAATTGTCATCGTCGTATTTTTGCTATTTCCGCAAAGGTTTGGCTTTAGCCCTCAAAATCCCTTGCCTAAACCAGCTAGCGCCCCTTTCCCACTCTGGTTTTGGCTAGGTGGGATGTCGACGCTGTTTTTTTGGTGGTTGATGTGGCAGCGCGTCACGCCTTTTGGCGATCTGGTGTACTACGCCTTTACACCATTATGGTGGGGTTTTATTTTTACGTTGGATGGACTGACCTACCGGCGGAGTGGCGGCTATTCGCTGTTTGCCCGTCGCCCTAAAACTTTGTTGATCAGTGCTGTAGTGTCGCTGGTTGGCTGGTTTTATTTTGAATATTTTGACTATTTTGCGTTGGGCAACTGGTATTACCCCAATAGTACGATGCCTGAACTCAGTCATTCCATGGTGGTGATGCTTTATTTCGTCGCCTATACCACGGTCTGGCCAGCTATTTTTGAGTGGTATACCCTACTCAATACCTTTCCCGGATTGGTTGCCCGTTATAGTGACGGACCGAAAATCAGCTTGCCCGGCGGAATAATGTTTTGGGCTGGCTTCTTGTTGATCTTTGCCGTGGTGTTTTTGCCGTATCCTTTATTCTGGGTGATGTGGATCGGGCCGCTAGCCATTTTTTCAGGACAACTCATCAGTAAAAATATTTGGAATCCATTCACCGCCATAGCAGAAGGTAATTGGGGGCCAGGTTTGCTGATGGCCATAGGTACAGTATTCAATGGCTTTTGCTGGGAGTTCTGGAACTGGGGTAGTGCTCATCCTCTAGAACCCGTCACCAATCCCAATTATTGGCTGTATGACATTCCCTATGTCAATGTCATCCATATCTTTGCAGAAATGCCATTGCTGGGATTTATGGGGTACATGCCTTTTGGCATCCTGGCCTGGGCCGTATTTATCTGGCTGGGCGCGTTGTTTGGATTCGACACGGAATTGCTCAGGCGAGATGTTAACAGCAAAGACTCAAGATAAAACTGAGACATTATT
>CAZJYS010000155.1:0-4671 GCA_964550075.1 uncultured Methylomonas sp. | reverse complement strand
CAAGCCAAGCCCATGTTACGCCTGGTTCAAGGTGATGTGGGTTCGGGCAAAACCTTAGTCGCAGCCATTGCGGCAATTTCCGCTTTAAATTCCGGTTTTCAGGTAGCCTTAATGGCACCTACTGAATTACTGGCCGAACAACACTATCGCAATTTCTGTCTATGGTTCGCAGATACCGATACCCAGGTATTGCTGCTGACTGGTCAATTAAAAGGCAAAGCTCGAGCCAGTACTTTAGAAGCGCTGGCAATTGGCGGCAATCAATTGGTCATCGGTACTCACGCCCTTTTTCAGGATACTGTGCAATATCAAAACCTCGGCCTGGTCATTATTGATGAACAACATCGATTCGGTGTCCAACAACGTCTGGCACTCCGGGCCAAGGGCCAGAATCACGGCTTGGTTCCCCATCAATTGGTCATGACAGCCACCCCAATTCCACGCACTCTGGCCATGTTGCAATACGCCGATCTGGATATATCCACAATCGACGAACTCCCTCCCGGACGTAAACCCGTCACAACCAGTGTTATTCCATCCGAACGTCGAGAAGAAGTGATTCAGCGCATCAAGCTTTGGGCTGCTCAGAACCGCCAAGCCTACTGGGTCTGCACCTTGATAGAAGAATCAGAACAACTACAATGCGAAGCCGCTGAAAAAACAGCGACTTATTTACAACAAGCATTGCCTGATCTACGCATTGGTTTGGTACATGGTCGGATGAAAGCCAGTGCGAAAGATAGTGCAATGCAGGCATTCAAAAACGGAGAATCCCATTTGCTGGTAGCCACAACGGTGATAGAAGTAGGCGTCGACGTGCCGAATGCCGGTCTAATGATTATTGAAAACCCCGAGCGCCTGGGACTATCCCAGCTACATCAACTGCGTGGCCGCGTGGGCCGTGGTCATCAGGAAAGCTACTGTCTTTTACTATACCAATCGCCATTATCTCTTACCGGCAAGCAACGTCTGGGGATTATGCGCGAAAGCACCGATGGCTTTGTAATTGCCGAGAAAGATCTGGAACTGCGCGGCCCTGGTGAAATCATCGGTAACCGGCAAACCGGACAGATTCAATTCAAAATTGCCGATCTTTGCCGTGATTCAGCCTTGCTCGATAAGGTAAAAACCACCGCAGAGGAGATTTGCTTACATCATCCGCAAAACATAGCGCCGTTGGTGCGCCGTTGGATAGGAGGAGACCTGACAGATATGGAAGCTTTGTTCGCGACGGTATATAGCCCTTAGTTAGGAACGCCTAAATCCTGCTAAATAATCGCAGTCAATACCTGCTGCGGGGAGATATCAACCAGACAACGTTTATGCCCAAGCGGACAAGTCCTTTGAAAACAAGGCGAGCATTCCAGCCCTAAACGTAAAATTTGCGCGTCCTGGCTTAGTGGGGGCGTAAACTCTGGATCAGAAGAGCCGTATAAAGCAATTAGTTTTCGATTCAACGCAGCAGCCACATGCATGAGTCCGGAGTCATTACTCACCACAGTATCGGTCAAAGACAACAAATCGACTGCTTCAGTTATGCTGGTTTTACCGGTAAGATCGACACATTGATCTGAAACCCGCCGGTTAATGTCCGCCGCAACCTCAGTATCTTTGGGTGAACCGAACAACCAAACCTGCCAATCACGATCCAAACAATATTCAGCAACCTGAGCAAAATGCTCAACCGGCCAACGCTTGGCATCCCCATATTCAGCCCCCGGACATAACGCCAAAACTTTGCGTTCAATATTCAACTGATATTTCTGCAAAACTTGCTGCTGCTGACGCAAACTGACTTCTAAACGTGGTTGTGGACAAACAGGCGGCTGTGTTGCTTGATTCCTCTCGCCCAAAGCCACAAAGCGTTGCACGGTTTGCGTCAAGATGCTTTTATTCAAATGCCTAATATCATTGAGCAACCCCCAGCGCCACTCACCCACATAGCCAGTTCGGAGAGGAATATTGGCAAAAAAAGGCGTCAAAGCGGATTTCCAGGTATTGGTCAGTAAAATAGCCTGTTGGTAATTTTCAGTACGCAGCGTTTTACCCAGTTGAATCCGCTCCACAAGGCCTAACTTACCTCTAGGTAAATCCATCAAGATGGCTTTGCTGACTTGGGGCATCCTAGACAATAACGGCAAAGTCCAGGATGGTGCGATAACATCGATGTGACAATCTGGATTTTTTTGCTTTAAGGCAATGTATAAACTCTGCGCCATCACCATATCGCCCACCCACGCGGGACCTACAATTAATACGCGCTCAGGTTGGTCGAACATAAATAAAACTTGCTGATGTAAATAGGATGATGTGGGTGTTTAAAATATCGAAGATAGCTTAAGCAAGCAGAAGAATTTCAGGGTAGGAATAAAAACTTCTCAAGATCATTTATTGCCTCATTCGATTAGTCGAATATATTTAACTAATCGAATGAGATTGACCGTAATTATTTTGCAAATAAAACTTGCAAAGTGAAGTTAGCCGACCACTCGGGGCTTTGATCAGGTCTAACCGGATTGTAGTAACCTTCTACGCGAGTATTGATGGCATTGTCACCCACCGTAAATAATTTGCCGACACCAGCCCCCACGGGCACTGTCCAACGCTGATCGTTATCCCGATACCAATTGGAGATAATATCCATATCAGAGGCCAGATACCAGCCACCACCCAGGTTATAGTTGACAAAAGGTTCCAAAATCATTTGGCTGACACTTTCTCTAGTATCACTACCGAACACTGACCAAACTTGTTTAATACCTAAACCTAATGTCCAAGGTCTAGGCTGAGTAACCAGCATGACCGCTGGCCCAACACTGAATTTACCGCTACCTAATTCCCGCGATCTTCGATCTTCAATATCAGTAAATAATGTATCAGTTGGCAATACAAAAGTGGGCCCTATGCCAAAACTAAAATCATCTGAGGCAAAAGCCGGAGTGAAATATGAAGTGAAGGTGCTATCGGCTAAACCCACTACACCATCACCGGGAAAAGGTTCCGGTAATTCAGCAATGCCGTTGACCACACCTGGAGTACCCATGATGTTCAATTTCAACTGATTGATCATATTCCAGCTTCCCAGCGAAACCGGAAAAATTGGCTGAAAACTACCAATATCAATATCACCCGCCTCAGCACCGCCGTGATGCGTGTATTGCATGGGCAGACTAAAAACCGGACTCAAAGGATTTTGCGCAACCCCCAACCATTTGTTTTCCGACCATGTGTCACTTTGGGCAATAGGTGACTGGGTAGACAACAACATGCTTAAACATGCAAACAATGTGCTTTTAGAAGATTTTTTAGTCATGACTCCCCTTATAAAAATAACTAACTTTGAAATTGAAATGAATCTAGAAAAAATGATGAAAACTATATTTTTAGTTTAGTCAAAGAAAAATGATCGGCAACCGGTTCTATTTGAAAAATTCGGTTAGGCATTTTGGTATTGAATTTTTTCTCATTTCCTTGTAAATCACGTTCTCGTAGATTAAAGGTATTGCAATCGGCGATTAAATGTGAATTTGTATCCGGCATTTCAATGGCATCTTGCACCCATTTGACCGGAAAAAAGTCAGCCGTGCCTTTTATGTGCTCAATCAATTCAAACTGCTGGTTATAAATCAGCACTTCACCTTTACGTGAGTTAGATAGCATATAGCCTCTAGAATGCGGGCGAATATGATGAGCTCCACTTAAACCATTAATCACAATATCCAAAGCCAGGGTTTTTCGATCGATTCGAGCCACACAGCCTTGATAAAACAAAATTGTCAGAACTTTATCAGGATTATAGGGGTCAACAATTGCCGAATTTAAATGCGTACTTTGTAATTTACCCGAATAACAAAACAGTCGATGATCCAGGCTTTTGTCTATCGATCTGATATTACCGCCATAGGCTTTCGGATAACCGTTTTCAGTTGCCCACCAAGACCAAATTACCTCGCCTTGTAAGTTGACTTCCAAAATAGCGTCAACCCCACTAGATGCCAGTAGCAAGCCATTCTCAGTTCGGCGTAGTGACCTTATCTGCGAAAACCAAGGATGGCGAATCTCCAGATCAATTTCACCCTGTTCATTCAGCCTGGCAATATGTTCGTCACCAGCGACACCGTTTTCAGCACAAGGTAAACCTCGCACAAAATAAAGCCCCTCACCTGCCACATAAGCCATACCAAAAGGCTTGGTTGGATAAATTTCTTCCAATAAACGAATATTCCCCAGACCACCCTGATGTTCTAATAATTGTAACTTACCACCGGGTTCACCACGAAATACATCATTAGAACGATCCTTGCCTTTGATGATACGTTCCAATCTGAATTTTGCATAATCCCAGTTGGTCTGTGGGTAGGAAATGACAAAGCGCATAGATATCCTTAATCGTTAACAGGAAACAAAAACCGCAATTGGTAAAAAACAATCAGGCAATGAAAAAAATGCTCATTGGTCCGTTAAAAAACCAACACAGAACAAGGAGAAAAGGTTGGTATTTTAATCGAACAACAGCTTTAGGGTTAATTTTTTGAGGTTTTAAGCAAACAAGATGGAAGCCGTTTGTATCAGAAACAGCTATTTCTGGTTAGTGGTACGCAATATTTATGCTAAAAAGACCACTAAGTTTTCAAGTCAAATAAATCTGTCATAAGCGGTGCAGATGGTTTG